>NZ_JBGCCS010000011.1:0-206590 GCF_041262645.1 Streptacidiphilus sp. EB129 | reverse complement strand
GCCGCCCCCCCCCCCCCCCCCCCCCCGGGGGCGGCCCGGGGGGGGGGGGGGGGGGGGGCGGCCCCGCGGCCCCCCCCCCCCCCGGGCGCCGGGGGGGGGGGGGGGGGGGGGCCCCCCCCCCCCCCCCCCCCCCGCCCCTCCCGTCGTCCGACGGGCTTTGTCGGCTACCGCGCGACGGCCCTGGCCGGCAGCGGAGCCGGGGTCCGGTCCGCCAGCGGGCGCAGCGGCAGCGGCTCGGACTCGCGCAGGAACACCCGGCGCACCACCCGCTCGGCCGCCTGCCCGTCGTCGAACTGACAGAACCGCTCCCGGAACGCGGCCCGCAGCCCGGCCGCCTCGGCGCCCTCCCAGGCGCCGGAGCGGAAGGCCTCCAGCACTCCCGCGGTGTCCCGGGTGACGATGCCGGGGGTGTCGCCGGGCCGGCCCGAGAGCAGGTCCACGTAGACGCCCCGGGACGCCTGGTAGACCTCCCAGTCGGGCGCGTGCACCACGATCGGCCGGTCCAGGTTGGCGTAGTCGAACATCAGTGACGAGTAGTCGGTCAGCAGCGCGTCCGACGCCAGCGCCAGTTCCTCCACCGACGGGTGGCCGGAGACGTCCCGCAGCACACCGCGCCGGGCCTGGGTCTGCAGCCGGGAGCTGGCCTCGTAGAAGTAGTGGGCCCGCACCAGCACCACGTACCCGGGCCCCAGGCCCTCGCAGAACCGCTCCAGGTCCAGCGGCGGATCGAAGCTCTTGCGGTAGTCGCGGTGCGTCGGCGCGTACAGGATCGCGGTCTGGTCCGGGGCGATGCCCAGCTCGGCGCGGATCCGCTGAACGTCCGCCCCGGTGGCGCCGAGGTAGACGTCGTTGCGCGGGTAGCCGGACTCCAGCGTGGTGTAGGTGCTGGGGTAGACCCGCTCCCACACCTGGGTGGAGTGCCGGTTGGAGGTCAGGCTGTAGTCCCACTGGTCGGCGTGTTCGAGCAGCAGCTCGAAGCTGAGGCCGACCGTGGAGGCCGGGTACTCGCGCTGGTCCAGGCCCATCTTCTTGAGCGGCGTGCCGTGGTGGGTCTGCACATAGGTCTGTTCGGGGCGCTTCACCACCGTGCCGGAGAAGCTGGCGTTGGACACCAGGAACTCCGCCCTGGCCATCAGCTCCCAGTAGGCGCGGGTCTCGTTGACCACGAAGTCCACGCCCTCGGGGGCCTGCTCCGCGGCCTTCTCGTCCAGCACCCAGACCCCGCGGGTGTGCGGGGCCAGCTCCTTGGCCTTGAGGTAGATGGCTTCCGGATTGCACGCTATCGAGCGGTTCCAGTAGGCCATGTAGGCGACCAGGCCCTTCTCCACCGGGCGGCGCAGCTGGGCCAGGTAGAGCGCGCGGTTCGCGGTACGGCCGGCCTGCTTGCCGCGTCTCTTCAGCTGGCCCCTGGCCTCCTTGAGCGACCGCCGGGCCCGGTCGATGGCCCGGAAGCGCAGGTAGGAGCCCTGCTCCAGGGCCGCGCCGCGACCGCCCATGGCGCCCTTCGGCAGCGTCCAGTCGGCCGGCCGCAGCTCCCGGCAGGTCTCGGCGGCGGCGGCGAAGAAGGAGTGGCGCTCCGCCTCGGCGGCGTGCCGGCTGCCGCCCAGGGCGTCCAGCGCGTCCAGGAACAGGGCGTCGTTGAGGGCGCGGTAGAGCTTCTGCCGGTCGGGCGACTCGCGGAGACCGCGGAGGCCGCCGAACAGCAGCCGGTAGTCGTCCAGGGCCCGGCGCCCGCGCTGCAGCGCGGCCGTCGCGCGGGCCTTCTCACCGGCCCGGCGGCGCACCAGGATCTGGACGCAGACCACGCCGAGGGTGCCCACGCGTTCGGCCGCCAGCAGGCTGCGCTGGGCCAGGACCAGCGCCGAGTCGGCCCCCCCGCCGGAGTTCGACACCGACCCGAAAGAGGACTCCCGGCCCGTTGCGATGTCATCCGTTCGGCTGAACGTCTCCAGGAAGCTCCGCCGGAACAGCCGGTTGGAGCGGAGCGCGGCCACCAGCACCACCGAGGGGTCGTCCGCGGCGGCGAAGACGCCCTTCTCCAGCGCGGCCAGCGTCGCGGAGTCCTTGCTCTCGACGATCCGGCCCAGCCAGTCCTTGCGCTCGTGGTCGAAGAGCAGGAGGTCGGGGTCGCCCAGCTCGGCCAGCCGGTCGTCCAGCACCTTCAGCGCGCCCGGTGTCAGGGCGATGTCCCGGTCCAGCAGCAGCAGGTAGTCGCCGGTGGTCTCGGCACAGACCTGCGCCAATGCCTGTGCGGTCACTCCCGGGGCGTCCGCGCCCATTCCGGCCTCGGCACCCCAGTGCACCGAACGGAATCGGGGATCGGCCGCGGCGTACTGGTCGAGCAGCGGGTCTGCGTCGGCCGCCGAGTCGTCGCCGACGGCGATCAGTTCCAGGCCCTGGAAGGACTGGCCGAGAACGGAGTCGACGCAGTCGCGCAAGTAGGCCGTGTCCCCGCTGGCAGGGACGACGATGCTGAAGCGGGGCATTTTCTTCCATACATGCTCAAAGGACAGGAGACGGGATCCAGGCGCCCCCCAAAGTGCCCCTGAGCCCCGATGTGACGTTAATCGATCGTTATTCGGCACGTCCATTTAAGTTCCGTTAACTTCTTAACTAAATCTTGCATTCGGTTCATCTGCTGCCACACCACCCCTCTCGAACAGGCTATTCGGGCCATATCTGTGACTTCAGTCACTCAGGTACGGTGTCTTCGCCCGCTCGGACAGTTTCCACCGAATGCGCCCTTGTCGTCTCGGAGAACATCATGATCGCAGACCCGAACGCTGCTCGGCCCGCCACGCTCGACGACGTACCCGGCTGGTTCTACACCATGGACCGTCACCTGTTCGCCTGGTTCCTGGAGCGGCAGAAGCGACTGGGCATCTCCGGCGATCTGATCGAGATGGGCACCTACATGGGGCGCAGCGCCATCCTGCTCGGCGACTACCTGCGCGAGGGCGAGACCTTCACCGTCTGCGACCTGTTCGACTCCGAGGCGCCGGACGCCGCCAGCTCGGGCGAGATGCGGATGTCCTACCGGTCCACCCTGACCCGCGAGGCCTTCGACACCCACTACCTCGCCTTCCACGACCGGCTGCCGGACATCGTCCAGGGGCCGACCTCGCTGCTCGCCGAGGCCGGCCGGATCACCCCGAAGTCCGTGCGCTTCGCCCACATCGACGCGTCACACCTGTACGAGCACGTGATCGGTGACATCAGGGTGGCCAGGGAGGCACTGGCGCCGGACGGCGTGGTGGTGCTGGACGACTACCGCTCCGAGCACACCCCCGGCGTCGCCGCCGCGGTGTGGGAGGCAGTGGCCACCATGGGCCTGACCCCGATCGTGCTCTCCAGCAGCAAGCTCTACGCGACCTGGGGCGACCCGGACGCGGTCCAGGAGGAGCTGGTCCAGGACTCGCTCGCGCGCGAGGGCATGAAGGTCACCCTGGAGGAGATCAGGGGGCGCCGGGTGCTGCGGTTGCGGGCACTGCCGGGGATGCAGCCGCCGCCCTTCCGCAACTCCCGGTTCTTCGACGAGGTCGAGGCCGCCCGGGTTGCCAGGGCCGAGGAGCAGGCACGCGGCAAGCGCGAGCAGGTGCGGATCGAGGGCGCGCGGCGCGCCGCCCTCGCCCGGCTGCCCTCGGCCCGCGCCCGGCGGATCGCCAGGGACCTGCTGCCGCCGATCGCCGCCCGCGCGGTGCGCAGCGTGCTGCGCGGCAAGCGGTAGAGCTCTGCAGGCGCGGGGAACTGTGCGACGAGTCCTCCACCACGTGCATGGCTGGTCGCGCAGTTCCTCGCGCCCCTAAGGGCTAGGCGAAGCCGAACCCTCGGAGGGGGCGCCAGACGCCGTCCGCGCCGAAGCGGTAGAGGCTGAACCCGGGCACGGTGAAGTCCGCGCGGTAGCCCCGGAGTTCGGTGTAGGCGCGGTCCAGCGCGGGCTCCGGGACCGCATGCGCGACGGTCACGTGCGGGTGGTAGGGGAAGCTCAGCTCCCGGGCCAGCACGCCCGAGCGGACCGAGGCCTCGACCTCCCGGCACTCCCGCGCCCCGGCCTCCAGCCGCAGGTAGACCACCGGTGACACCGGACGGAAGCTGCCGCTGCCGTGCAGCAGCACCCGGAACGGGCGGTGCCGCGCGGCAGCGAGGGCGAGGTGCTTCTCGATCCGGCCCAGGTCCTCCGGTGCCACCTCGGTCGGCGGCAGCAGCGTGACATGCGTGGGTATGGCCCGCGCCAGCGGATCACCGTACCCGGCCCGCGCGTCCTGGATCTCGGACGCGTAGGGCTCGGGCACGGCGATGGACACCCCGATCACCATGCCGGTCACCACGCCGGTCATCCCCGCCTCAGCGCTTCGCCGGGAGGAAGCCGATCCGGTCGTACGTCGTCGTCAGCGTCTGCTCGGCGACTGCTCGGGCCTTCTCCGCACCCTGGGCGAGGATCGCGTCCAGCTGCGCCGGGTCGTCCAGGTAGGTCCTGGTGCGCTCCTGGATCGGCGCGACCCACTCGGTGAAGAACTCGGCCAGCTCGGTCTTCAGCGCCCCGTACATCTTCCCGTCGAAGTGCTCCACCAGCTCCGCGACGGTGCGGCCGCTGATCGCGGAGTAGATGCTGAGCAGGTTGGAGACGCCGGGCTTCTCCTTCTCGTCGAAGCTGACGACGGTTCCGGTGTCGGTGACGGCGCTCTTGAACTTCTTCGCGCTGACCTTGGCCTCGTCCAGCAGGTTGACGATGCCCTTGGGTGAGGAGGCCGACTTGCTCATCTTCGCGGTCGGGTCCTGCAGGTCGAAGATCTTCGCCGTCTCCTTGAGGATGTACGGGTTGGGCACCGTGAAGGTCTGCCCGTAGCGGTGGTTGAAGCGCTCGGCGAGGTCGCGGGTCAGCTCGACGTGCTGCCGCTGGTCCTCACCGACCGGGACCTGGTCCGCCTGGTACAGCAGGATGTCGGCGACCTGCAGGACCGGGTAGGTGAACAGGCCGACGGTGGTGCGGTCGGCGCCCTGCTTGGCGGACTTGTCCTTGAACTGGGTCATCCGCGAGGCCTCGCCGAAACCGGTGATGCAGTTCATCACCCAGGCGAGCTGGGCGTGCTCGGCAACGTGCGACTGGACGAAGAGGGTGCAGCGCTCCGGGTCGAGACCGACGCCGAGCAGCTGTGCCACGGACGTACGGGTGTTCTCCCGCAGCGTCGCGGGCTCCTGCTCAACCGTGATCGCGTGCAGGTCGACGACCATGTAGAAGGCGTCGTGCGAGTCCTGCAGGGAGACCCACTGGCGCACCGCGCCCAGGTAGTTCCCCAGGTGGAAGGACCCGGACGTCGGCTGGATACCGGAGAGTACGCGAGGGCGATGGGAGACCATGCGGCCCATTCTCGCAGCAACCCGCTCAAGCTCCGCGCACGGTTCAACTGCCGGACGGTTCCGGCGGGGACGCCGGCCCGTCGCCGACCACGGTGACCCTGACCCGGTCCACCCGGCGGCCGTCCAGCGCGGCCACCGCCAGCCGGTACTCGTCACCGACCAGCACCTGCTCACCGGGCTCCGGCAGATGGCCCAGCTCCGCGACCACGAAGCCGGCCACCGTCTCGTACGGTCCCTCCGGCAGCTCCAGCCCGGTCTCCTCGGCGAAGTCGGTGAGGTTGAGCAGCCCGTCGACCTCGATGCTGCCCCCGGCGAGCCGCCGGGTGGTGCTCAGCTCCTGCGAGTCGTACTCGTCCCTGATCTCGCCGATGACCTCCTCGACCAGGTCCTCCAGCGACACGATGCCGGCCGTCCCGCCGTACTCGTCCACCACGATCGCCAGGTGGTGGCCCTCGTGCCGCATCTCCGACATCGACGGCAGCACCCGCTTGGTCGCGGGCAGCAGTTTCACCGGGCGGGCCAGGTCACGCACCGTCAGCGCGGCGGACACCGTCTCGCCCTGCCGGGTCCGGTAGAGGTCGCGGACGTGGACGAAGCCCACCACCGCGTCGTAGGAGCCGTCCACCACCGGGTAGCGGGAGTGCGGATAGCGGGCGACCTCCTCGCGCACCTGCTCCAGCGGGCGGGAGGCGTCCAGGAAGGTCACCTCGGTACGCGGCACCATCACCTCGCGCAGCTGCCGCTCCCCTGCCGCGAAGACGTCCCCGATCAGCCGCCGTTCGTCGATGCCCAGCTCGGTGTTGGAGGCGACAAGGCCCCGGAGCTCCTCCGAGCTCATCGCGTTCCGCCCGGCCTTGGGGTCGCCGCCGAGCAGACGCACCATCAGGTTGGTGGACCGGGACAGCAGCCAGATCACCGGGCGCAGCGCGACCGAGATCATGTCCACCAGCGGCGCGGCGAGCAGCGCGATGGACTCGGCCCGCTGCAGGCCGATCCGCTTGGGGGTGAGCTCCCCCAGCACCAGCGACACATAGGAGATGAGCAGCGTCAGCAGCACCAGCGCCACGGCGTTGGCCACCCCGGCGCTCAGTCCCAGGCCGGTGAAGAGCGGCGCGACCTTCTTCGCCAGGGTGTCCGCACCGAAGGCCGCCGACAGGAAGCCCATGCAGGTCACGCCGACCTGGACGGCGGCGAGGAAGCGGTTCGGGTCCCCGGCGAGGTGCGCCGCCCTGGTCGCCCGCTTGGTCCCGCGCTCGGCCAGCGCCTGGATCTGCCCCTCGCGCAGCGAGATCAGCGAGATCTCGGCCACGTTGAAGATTCCGCCGACGATGATGAAAAGCAGGACAAGCCCGGCATCCTGGATGGTCTCGCTCACGGGGGCAGTCTAGGGTCGTTCAACTGCGGGTCGTTCAACACGGCGGTGCCCCGTCCGCTGGGCGGACGGGGCACCGTGTGATGCGGGGTCAGCTCGGAGGGACCCGAGCGGACGGTCAGATCAGGCCGAGACCGGCCACCGCGTCGCGCTCCTCCACCAGCTCCTGGACCGAGGCGTCGATCCGGGCGCGGGAGAAGTCGTTGATGTCCAGGCCCTGGACGATCTGGAACTTGCCGTCCTTCGCGGTGACCGGGAAGGAGGAGATGATGCCCTCCGGCACGCCGTAGGAGCCGTCGGAGATGACACCGGCGGAGGTCCAGTCGCCCTCGGCGGTGCCGTTGGTCCAGGTGAAGACGTGGTCGATGGCGGCGTTGGCGGCCGAGGCGGCCGAGGAGGCGCCGCGGGCGTCGATGATCGCCGCGCCGCGCTTGGCCACGGTCGGGATGAAGAAGTCCGACAGCCAGGCGTCGTCCGCGATGGCCTTGGCCGCGTTCTCGCCGTTGACCTCGGCGTGGAAGACGTCCGGGTACTGGGTCGCCGAGTGGTTGCCCCAGATGGTCAGCTTCTTGATCTCGGAGACCGAGACGCCGAGCTTCTTGGCGAGCTGGGCGACCGCGCGGTTGTGGTCCAGGCGGGTCATCGCGGTGAAGCGGTCGGCCGGCACGTCGGGGGCGTTGCGCTGGGCGATCAGGGCGTTGGTGTTGGCCGGGTTGCCGACGACCAGGACGCGGATGTCGTCCGCGGCGTTGTCGTTGATGGCCTTGCCCTGCGGGCCGAAGATGCCGCCGTTGGCGGAGAGCAGGTCACCGCGCTCCATGCCCGCGGTGCGCGGACGGGCGCCGACCAGCAGACCGACGTTGGCGCCCGCGAAGCCCTGGTTCGGGTCGTCGAAGATGTCGATCCCGGCGAGCAGCGGGAACGCGCAGTCGTCGAGCTCCATCGCGGTGCCCTCGGCGGCCTTGACGCCCTGCGGGATCTCCAGCAGCCGCAGCTTCACCGGGACGTCGGGACCGAGGAGGTGGCCGGAGGCGATGCGGAAGAGCAGCGCGTAGCCGATCTGGCCGGCGGCACCGGTGACGGTGACGTTGACGGGAGTGCGGGTCATGATGACGTCTCCTGCTGATACCTGGGCTGGCGAACCTGGGGTGGTCAGGCTTCGGCGGCAGCAGTGCACGTGCAGGGCACGCCCGCGGTGCCGGACCCTGATCGGTCTCTTGACTTCAAGAGACCGGTGTCAGGTTATCCCAGTGAGCGGCCTGCGTGTGCCGCCCGGCCGGGGTCGTCGGCGCGTCCTTCGTCACGTTTCGCACACGGCTCTGCCGGTACGGCATCGACCCAGCTCAGAGCGGTATGACCGGCTCGCGGCAGGGCCTTAGGCCGCGGCGGTCGTGCCCAGGCGCCCCGCCCGGCCCTGCGGCGCGGACGGGGCCTGCGTCAGCCCTGGCCGCCGCCGAAGAAGTGCGAGATCTCCGGGACGAACGGCAGCGAGATCACCGGATCGGGTTCGGACGCCAGCGCCAGCACCACGATGGCCAGCCCGAGCACCCACATCACCACGATGTCGGTGAACCTGCTGCGCACCGCGAGCATCCCGACCTCGGGGAGCAGCAGCCGCAGCAGACCGGCCAGCAGCATCGCCGCTCCGATGGTGATCACGCCGGGACGGAACGAGCCCAGCGCGGTGACCGCGAGTCCGACGCCGACCATGGTGAGGACCACCACTATCGGCCACTGCCGCACCGGGACCGGCTGGCCGCGGCCGGCCGCCGCGGCCGAGCCCTCCGGCGGGAAGGTGCCGGTGGTCCGGCTCGGCCGCTGCCGCGAACCGTGCCGGGCCGTCACCGCGGCGGCCGTCACCTCGACGGCCGCCGCTTCGACGTCCCGCGCACCGGTGTCCGGCGCCCCGTTCGCCCCGCTGTCCGGCGCCTCGACGTCCTGCGCCCCGACGTCCGGCACGGCGCGGTCGGCACCGTTCACGCGGTCGGCACCGTTCACGCGACGGGTACCGTCCACGCGGTCGGCGCGGTCAGCCGGCGGCACGCTCGGCCGCCTCGACCACATTGCTGAGCAGCATCGCCCGGGTCATCGGGCCGACCCCGCCGGGGTTGGGCGACAGCCAGCCGGCGACCTCGGCGACACCCGGGTCCACGTCGCCGACCAGCCCGGCCTCGGTGCGGCTGACGCCGACGTCCAGCACGGCCGCGCCGGGACGCACGTCCTCCGGCTTGACCAGGTAGGGGACACCGGCGGCGGCGACGATGATGTCGGCCCGGCGCAGGTGGCTGGAGAGGTCACGGGTACCGGTGTGGGTGAGGGTGACCGTGGCGTTCTCGCTCTTGCGGGTGAGCAGCAGGCCGATCGAGCGGCCGACGGTGATACCGCGGCCGATGACCACGACATGCGCGCCGTTGATCTCCACCTGGTGCCGGCGCAGCAGCTCCACCACGCCGTTCGGGGTGCACGGCAGCGAGGCGGGGATGCCCAGCACGAGCCGGCCGAGGTTGGTCGGGTGCAGGCCGTCGGCGTCCTTGTCGGGGTCGATCAGCTCCAGCACCCGGTGCTCGTCGAGGCCCTTGGGCAGCGGCAGCTGCACGATGTACCCGGTGCAGGCGGGGTTCTCGTTGAGCTCGTGGACGGCGTCCTCGACGTCCTGCTGGGTGGCGTTCGCGGGGAGTTCGCGCTGCAGGCTGGCGATGCCGACCTGGGCGCAGTCGCGGTGCTTGCCGCGGACGTAGGAGTGGCTTCCGGGGTCGTCGCCGACCAGGACGGTGCCCAGGCCGGGGATGATCCCCCGGGCCTTGAGGGCCTCGACCCGGACGGAGAGCTCGGACTTGATCGCGGCGGCGGTGGCCTTGCCATCGAGAATCTGGGCGGTCATACAGGCATTGTCCCGGATGGGGGAGGCGGGACGCGAAACACCCTCGGGGACGAGCGGACGGTGCTGGTCCGGTTGCAGTACGACTACAACTCCGATCCGCGGCGCGAACCGGGTGGACACCGCTCCCCGGCATCGCCACGATGGTGGATGCCGGCAACGGCACGGGGGCGAATATCGGGGGAGAACGTGAGCAATCCGTACCAACCACAGGATCCGTACGGTCAGCAACCGTACGGGCAGCAGCCGTACGGTCCGCCGACCCCGCCACCGCAGCCGACCCCGCCACCCGGCTACGGCCAGCAGCCCCCCGTCTACGGATATCCGCAGCCGCAGCCGCAACCCGACCCCTACGCCCAGCAGCCGCCCGGGTACGGCTACGCCTACCCGCAGCCCCAGCAGCAGCCGCAGCCGCCCGTCGGGTACGGCTACGGACCGACCGGGGAGCCGAACACGCTGGCCAACGCGGCCACCGCGATCGGTGTGCTGTCCATCGTGACGGTCTGCTTCTACGGCGGCTTCCTCGGCGTACTCGGTGTCGTCCTCGGCCTGCTCGCGCTGAACAAGTCGGCGACCACGGGCACCGGCCGCAACCAGGCGATCGGCTCGATCATCGTCTCCACGCTCGGGATCCTGATCGGCATCCTGGTGCTCGTCCTCGTCCTCCGTCCCTGACCGGCGTCGAGGTGGGGAGCAGCAACGGGGCCGTGGTCCCCGGGTACGCCCGGGGGCGGATCAGGCCTGTCCTGCTCCGGGGCGGGGCCGCCGCGCTGGCGGCACTGGCGGCCGCGGCGGTGCACTCGACGCACGACCCGGGGGTGGTCTGTCCGTTCCGGCTGCTGACCGGGATCCCGTGCCCGGTCTGCGGGAGCACCACGCTCTTCATCGACCTGGGCCAGGGGCGTCCGGTCGCCGCACTGCTGGCGAACCCGGTCACCGCAGTGGCCGGACTCGCGCTGCTCCTGGGCCCGTTGGGCGTGGAGCAGCGCTGGCGCGCACTACCGAAGCAGGCCCGGGTCGGCGTGCTGCTGACGGCGGCGGCACTGTCCTGGCTCTGGCAGTTGCGTCGATTGGGATTACTCCCGTACTGACCGTCATACCGCTCCGATAATCTCACCGAGCTCGCACCATCACCGTGGTGTTGTCCCATCAGTCCATTCCCTGTCCGGAGGAAAGCGCATGAGTTACCCGCCAGACCCCAACAACCCCTATGGCCAGCCGCAGCAGCCCGCACAGCCCGGCTACGGCTACCCGCAGCAGCCGCCGGCCCAGCCGCAGTACGGCTACCCGCAGCAGCCCCCGGCCGGCGCGCCGCAGGACGCCTACGGCCAGCAGGCCGCTTACGGCTACCCGCAGCAGCCGCCGGCGGCGGCGCCGGGCTACGGCTACCCGGCCGACCCCTACGGCAACGCGGGCTACGTGCAGAACGCCTACGCGAGCTGGGGTTCGCGGGTCGCGGCCTACATCGTCGACGCGATCATCATCGGTCTGGTCCCGGGCATCCTGTACGGCATCGGTATCGCGATGGCCGCCTCCACCATCACCTACACCACCGACCCGGCGACCGGGGTGCAGATCCCGCAGAGCAGCGGCGGCTCCGCGTTCGGCATCATCTTCATCCTGCTCGGCGCGCTGCTGGCGCTGGGTCTCGGGCTGTGGCTGTGCTACCAGGAGGGCACCACCGGCCAGACCCCCGGCAAGAAGATGGTCAACATCCGTCTGGTGCGCGAGATCGACGGCCAGCCGCTGGGCTTCGGCATGGCCGTCGTCCGGAAGATCTGCCACGTCCTCGACGGCTTCGTCTGCTACCTGGGCTTCCTGTGGCCGCTCTGGGACGCCAAGAAGCAGACCTTCGCCGACAAGGTGATGAACACCGTGGTCGTCAAGGCCCAGTAGTAGTCCGGCACACAGAGGCCCGCCGTCCGTGCGCAACGGGCGGCGGGCCTCTGTGCTTTCTGGCTGGTCCGGGCCTCAGTGGAAGAAGTGCCGGGTGCCGGTCAGGTACATCGTCACGCCGGCCGCCTTCGCGGCCTCGATCACCAGCTCGTCGCGGACCGAGCCGCCGGGCTGCACCACGGCCTTGACGCCGGCCGCGATCAGCACCTCCAGGCCGTCCGGGAACGGGAAGAAGGCGTCCGAGGCGGCGTACGAGCCGTCCGCGCGCTCCCCCGCCCGCTCGACCGCGAGCTTCGCCGAGTCCACCCGGTTCACCTGGCCCATGCCGACGCCGACCGAGGCGCCGCCCGAAGCCAGCAGGATCGCGTTGGACTTGACGGCCCGGCAGGCCCGCCAGGCGAAGGACAGCTCGGCGAGCTGCTCCGGGTTCAGCGCCTCGCCGGTGGCCAGGGTCCAGGTCGACGGGTCGTCACCGGCCGCGTCGATCCGGTCCGCCTGCTGCAGCAGCACGCCGCCGGTGACCGCGCGGGTCTCCACCGCCGAGGCGCTGGGGGTGCCGCGCAGCACCCGGATGTTCTTCTTGCGGGCCAGCACCTCGACCGCGCCGTCCGCGTACGAGGGGGCGAAGACGACCTCGGTGAAGATCGGCGCGATCTGCTCGGCCAGCTCCACGGTGACCTCGCGGTTCACCGCGATGACGCCGCCGTACGCCGAGACCGGGTCGCAGGCGTGGGCCTTGCGGTGCGCCTCGACGACGTCCGCGCCGACCGCGATGCCGCAGGGGTTGGCGTGCTTGATGATGGCGACGCAGGGCTCCACCTGGTCGTACGCGGCGCGGATCGCGGCGTCGGTGTCGGCGTAGTTGTTGTAGGACATCTCCTTGCCGTGCAGCTGCTCGGCCGCCGCCAGGCCGGTGCCGCTGCCGTCCAGGTAGAGCGCGGCGGCCTGGTGCGGGTTCTCGCCGTAGCGCAGCACGCTCTCGCGCTCCCAGGTCGCGCCGAGGAACGCCGGGAACTGCTCCTCGTCGGCGGGGGCGTACTCACCGGCGAACCAGGACGCCACCGCCACGTCGTAGGCGGCGGTGTGGGCGAAGGCCTCGCCGGCCAGCCGCTTGCGGGTGGCCAGGTCGAATCCGCCGGCCGCCACCGCGGCGAGCACGTCCGGGTAGCGGGCCGGAGCGGTGACCACGGCGACCGAGGGGTGGTTCTTGGCGGCGGCGCGGACCATGCTCGGGCCGCCGATGTCGATCTGCTCGACGCACTCGTCGGCGCTCGCGCCGGAGGCGACGGTGGCCTTGAACGGGTAGAGGTTCACCACCACCAGGTCGAACGGGGCCACACCGAGCTCCTCCAGCTGCGCCCGGTGCGAGGGCAGCCGCAGATCGGCGAGGATGCCGGCATGGACCCGCGGGTGCAGCGTCTTGACCCGGCCGTCCAGGCACTCGGGGAAGCCGGTCAGCTCCTCGACCGGAGTGACCGGGACGCCTGCGGCGGCGATCCGCGCGGCGGTGGAGCCGGTGGACACGAGCTCGACGCCGGCCGCGTGCAGGCCCTGGGCCAGCTCCTCCAGCCCGGTCTTGTCGTAGACGCTGACGAGGGCGCGACGGAGCGGCCTGATGTCCTCGGAGGCGGGCGCGGGCTGGTTGCTGCCGGAGCTCATTGCCGAATTCCTTCGTTGTGGTGGTGACTGCGGGTCAGGAGGTCTGCGGATCAGGAAGTCTGGAGTTCAGGGGATCGGGACCGGCGGACCGGGCCGGTCGTCAGGTGGAGAACAGCACGCGGCGGCCCTGGACCCGGTGGCCCTCGCGGGCGAGCCGGCCCACGGCCTCGACCAGCAGCCCGCGCTCGACCGTCTTGATGCGCTCGTGCAGCGCCTCGCCGTCGTCCTCGTAGTCGGCGTCGCGGACCTCGACCACCCCCTGGGCGATGATCGGACCGGTGTCGACGCCCTCGTCCACCAGGTGGACGGTGCAGCCGGTGACCTTGACGCCGTACGCGAGGGCGTCCTTGACGCCGTGCGCGCCGGGGAAGGAGGGGAGCAGCGCGGGGTGGGTGTTGACGATGCGTCCTTCGAACCGGCGCATGAAGTCGCCGCCGAGGATCTTCATGAAGCCGGCCGACACCACCAGGTCGGGGGCGTAGCCGGCGGTGGTCCCGGTGAGCTGCGCGTCCCAGTCGGTGCGCTCGGGGAAGTCCTTCACCCGGTGCACGAAGGTGGGGATCCCGGCCGCCTCGGCCCGCTCCAGTCCGGCGATGGCGTCCCGGTCCGCGCCCACCGCCACGATCCTCGCGCCGTAGGCCGGGTCCGCACAGGCCTCGATCAGCGCCTGCAGATTGGTCCCGGAACCGGAGATCAGCACCACCAGGCGAGCCGGGCTGGGTGCGGCCGGATAGTCCTGTTCCCGGGACTGGGGCGGCGGGTACGCCAAAACTCGGTCCTCCGTCGTACGGGCGCGGCCGTCCGTCGGCGTCGTCAGTCCTGCACGCGCGAGGGCGAGGGCCGGGCTCTCTGGGTGGTCGGCGCGGGGTGTCATCTCGTGACCGGCATCCGCGTCAGCCGAAGGGGGCTCTCGGCGGCGCCGGGAGCCGACCAGGAACCCTGGGCGGGCGCCGGTCGTCAGCAACGATACCGGCAGCGGCACAGGGCCTCGCACTCCTGGTCGACGATCATGGGGTGGGGGCGAGCCACGGCGGGGTACGGGGTGAGAGGGTGTCCCTCAGAAGGACTCTGCCGGAGCAGTCAGGCGGGCGAACGTCCACAGTCAGGAGTACGGCGAAGACCATGGTCCAGAAATCGGACAGCGGCACACCCTCCGAGGGCCCCCGCGACCCCTTCGCCCCGCCGCCCAAGGACGCCCCCGACCGCCCCTGGCAGCCCCGGGGCCGAGCCACGGAGCCGCCGCACGGCCGGCGGCAGCCCGAGGACGGCGACCAGGGATCCGAGGACCGTCCGGAAGGCGGGCGGCCGGCCGGGCCTCCTGTCGTGCCGCCGCCGCACCCGTGGGGCCCCGGCTACCAGGGCCAGCAGCCGCCGCGCTTCCCGTCCCCGCCGCAGGGCCCCCGCTTCGACCCGAGCGACCCGGTACAGCGCCGGGCCAGGTACGCGCTGCTGAGCGGCATGTGGGGGATCTTCTTCCTGATCCTCGGCGTGCCCTACGTCACGCTGCTGCTGGCGTCGCTGGCGCTGTACTGGTCGATCAGCTCACTGCGCGGCAAAGCCAAGACACCGCCGCCGCCGACCACCGGCGCACCCTCGGGGTACACCCCCGGCTACCCGACGTACCCGACCAGGCCGCAGGTGCCCGCGGCCCTGGGCGGGCTGGTCGCGGCCGTGGTGGGGCTGGCGCTGGTGGCCACCACCTTCGGGGTGCAGCTCTACTACAAGAGCTACTACGACTGCCAGGCGAACGCGCTCACCAAGGCCGCCTACTCGAACTGCGCCACCAGCGTGACGCCGCAGCCTCCGAAGTGGCTCGTCCAGCTCGGCGGCTGAACCAGGCGGTACGGGGGCGGAACCGGTCGAGACGGCCGGTCCGGTCCAGTCCGCCGGACAGACCGTGGCGGCCGGGGCCGGGTTCGGGCGCGAAGTCGAGATAGAGGTCGAGGTCGAGATCCTCGTCCGAGCCCCGGTCGAAGCCCTCTCCGAAGGTGCGGCCAGAGCCGTCGCCAGGGCCGTGACGGAAGCCCCGGCCGGATCGCGGCCCGGGACGGCGGCCGAGGCTCAGTGCCAGGCCCCACCCGGATTCCCGCCGTCCGGCGTGGTCGGCGTCGTCGCCGGCTGAGGGATCACCTGCGGGATCGACGCCCAGGCCGTGGGCGAAGTCGACGCCCCCGCCGGGGACGGCCCACTCGCTCTCGCCGCCCAGCCCCTCCCCGCTCCACGCCTCGCCGCTCCACGCCTGCCGGCTCAGCCCTCGGACGTAGAGCCAGCGCACCAGCAGGGCGCCCGGGACGCCGACCGAGGCCCAGGCCAGCACGGCCACCCCGGTCCACCAGGGCGGGGGACCGACCTGGGCCAGCGCCGCCGTGCCCAGGGTTCCGCCCGCCGCGTCCGCGCCCAGCATCGCCAGCGCCGCCGCCCCGACGGCGGCAGCCAGGGCGACCTCGGCGGTGTCCAGCAGGCCCCAGCGCCCCCGCATCTCGGTACCGGCCGCCGCCCGCCCGACCAGCAGGGCCAGCACGACCGGCACGACCACCGGCGCCGCCAGGGCCGCCATCCCGAGCAGTGGCCGTCCCGGCCCCGGCAGCGCCGCCAGCAGCGGAAACGCCGGCGTGGTGACGTCCGCTGCGCCGAGTGGCCCGAACTGGCCGCCGAGGGCGAAGCCCGGTCCCAGCGCATAGGCGGCGGCCCAGACCGCCGCGTTCGGCAACAGCGCGGCACAGAGCAGCAGCAGCGCGGTGCGCCCGGCGAGATCGGGAGCCAGCTGCGCGGCAGTGGTCCCGGCGGCGCCGAAGTGCGCCACCAGCGAGACCACCAGCACCAGCGCACCCGCTCCCAGCAGCGCCGCAGCGGAGGCCAGCGCCGCCCGCAGCGCGACGCCCCCGCCACCGGCCACCCGCAGCACGGCCCGCATCCGCAGCACCCCCGGCCGATGCAGCACCCCTGGCAGGCGCAGCAGGTCCGGTCGGCGCAGCGCGTCCGGCAGGCGCAGACCGCCTGGCAGGCGCAGGCCGTCCGGCAGGCGGTACCGGCGCCAGTCCGGAACGGCGAATCCCCAGGCACCCGCGCCGACCCGTACGCCCAGCGCCGCGACCGGCACTGCGGCCAGGGCCACCCGGCCGAGCGCGGCAGGCGGATCGACCGCCAGCTCCCCCGCCGTCGCCGCCACCGCGACCAGCAGCAGAGCCGCCAGCAGGTAGCCGCCGGCCACTGCGAACACCGCCGACAGCAGCGGCCGGGCGCCGCCCGCGCCCCACGCCGCAGGTACTGGCGCCCGCTCCTCCAACCCCGGCTCGTCCCGATCCGGGCCTTCCCGATCCGAGCCTTCCCGATCCGAGCCCTCGCGCTCCGAGCCCTCCCGCTGTGAGCCCTCCCGCTGTGAGCCCTCGCGCTCCGGCCCGGCGAACTCCCGCTCACCCGCCGGCTCGGCGGCCCGCTGCCCCGCCCGAACCCCGGCCCGGTACAGCGGCACCAGCGCCAGCGCGGTGACCAGCAGCGGCGCCAGCGCGACCGGCACCGCCCCGCCCTGCGTGGCGAGCCGGGTCAGCTCCGCGCCCTGGGCCAGCAGCCAGACGCAGGCGGCGAGCTGCACCACGCTGCCCGCGCCGCCCTCGACGTACGGCGTCACCATCCACAGCAGGAATACCGGCACGGCCACCCCGGCCAGCCCTACGCCCGCCGCCGTCGCCCCACTGACCAGCGCGGATCGCGCCGCCGGCGAGGCAGCTCCGACGGCCGACCGCCAGGCCGCCACCGGTCGCAACCGCTCCATCAAGAAAGCCATGCCCCACCATGCTCCGGCCCACCACCCGTTACGCCTAACGACATGGCAGTTGTCCCGTTTCGCCCTAACAATTCATATATGCCACTCATCGGGCCAGCCGGTCAGCAGCGCGGCACCACCGCCGTCATCGATCACGGTGCCCCCCTCCCCGACCGGCCCGAGGCCTCGTCCGCGAGTTTCGACGCCTTCTACCGCACCGCCGCCGCCCGGCTGACGCAGCAGACCTTCCTGGTCACCGGCCACCGGCACCGCGCGGTCCACTGCGTCCGCCGCGCCTTCCAGCTCGCCTGGACGCACTGGGACGAGGTGTCCGCCGACCTGTCGCCGGAGGGCTGGGTCCGCAGCACGGCATTCGGCCTGGCGCTCTCGCCCTGGCGGCCCACCGTGCTGCACAGCGCCGCCGACCACGGAACCCGACTCACCGACGACGACCACGCGCTGCTGCGTGCCCTGCAACGACTGCCGCGCGCCCAGCGCCGCGCGCTGGTCCTGCACGACGCGGTGGGGCTGACCTGGAAGCAGACGGCGGCGGAGGTCGAGTCCAGCACCCCGGCCGCGTACGGGCGGGTGGTGCGGGCCCGGCTCGCGATGGCCCGGCTCGCGCCGACGGTCGCCGGGCCGAACGCGCGCGAACGCGGTTTCGGGCGCCGGCTGGGAACGCTGCTGCGCCACGCCGCCGTACGCGGCTGCCCGGTGGACGGCTGCCCGGTGGCCACGCCGGTCCGGGTCCAGCACCGGGCCCGGCTGCACGACGGTGGGGTGACCACGGCCGCGGGGCTACTCAGCATCGCGGCGACCGCCGGGGTGGTCGCCGCGCTGGTGTGGGGGGTGCCCTGGCACCGGCCGAGTGCGGGCCCGGCGAGCACGGTCCGCCCGCCGCAGACCAGCGCCGCGCCGGTCATCGCCCCGTCGTCCGCACCCGTCGCGGCATCAGGGCCCGACGGACCGAGGCCGCCGGGAAGGACCGTGGACACGCTCCCTTTTCGGGGAGGCCGGCCGCTGGCCGGCCTACCGGCGGCACTCCAGGCCGGGCCGGCCGTACCCGAAGGCCGCACGGCACGACCCACACCCGCCTGGCCGGTCCTGGTCCAGTCGGCCCTGAGCCCGTCGCCCCCGGGCACACCGCTGCCGGGCAGAGCGGGTCCGGGAACCCCGGCCCCGGGAACAGCGGGCTCCGGCCCGGAGGCCTCGGGCCCGGCGGTCAGGCCGCACATGCCGCACAGCACCCCGCTGCCGCCGGCGTCCTGCGAGCTCTTCGCGCTCCCCTGCGGCCGGCCGCACCCCCACTGACCGGCGCCCCCTGACCGTCGGGCCGCCGCCTTCGCGCGGGAACGCCGACAGGGGCGCGGTGAACCGCACGACCCGCCCCTCCGAGGAGGTGACTGGTCGGCGGTTCCCCGCGCCCCTGTCGAGCCGCAGCGCCTCCGGCAAGCCTCTGCCGAGTGGCGGTGGCGGCGTCGGAGCCTTACTTGGCGATCAGCTCGCGCGCCAGGCGGGCGGTCTCGGACGGCGTCTTGCCGACCTTGACACCGGCGGCCTCCAGGGCCTCCTTCTTCGCCTGCGCCGTGCCGGAGGAGCCGGAGACGATGGCGCCGGCGTGGCCCATGGTCTTGCCCTCGGGCGCGGTGAAGCCGGCCACGTAGCCGACGACCGGCTTGGTGATGTGCTCGGCGATGTACGCCGCCGCACGCTCCTCCGCGTCGCCGCCGATCTCGCCGATCATCACGATCAGGTCGGTGTCGGCGTCGTCCTGGAAGGCCTGCAGGGCGTCGATGTGAGTGGTGCCGATGATCGGGTCGCCACCGATGCCGACGGCGGACGAGAAGCCGATGTCGCGCAGCTCGTACATCATCTGGTAGGTCAGCGTGCCGGACTTCGACACCAGGCCGATGCGGCCCGGCTTGGTGATGTCGCCCGGGATGATGCCGGCGTTGGACTGGCCGGGGGTGATCAGGCCGGGGCAGTTCGGGCCGATGATCCGGGTCTTGTTGCCCTTCTCGCCCGCGTAGGCCCAGAAGGACGCCGAGTCGTGCACGGCGATGCCCTCGGTGATCACGACGGCCAGGCCGATCTCGGCGTCGATCGCCTCGGTGACGGCGGCCTTGGCGAAGGCCGGCGGCACGAAGATGACGGAGACGTCGGCGCCGGTCTTCTCGATCGCCTCGGCGACCGAACCGAACACCGGAACCTCGACGGAAGTCGAGTCGCCCGTCTCCGACGGGACGTCAAAGTCGACCGTGGTGCCGGCCTTGCGCGGGTTGACGCCGCCGACGATGTTGGTGCCGTCGGCGAGCATGAGGCGGGTGTGCTTCATGCCGGTGGCGCCGGTCATCCCCTGGACGATGACCTTGCTGTCCTTGGTGAGGAAGATAGCCATGGTTGTTGGAGTCCTCGTCCCTTACTTCGCTGCCAGCTCGGCGGCCTTGTCGGCCGCGTCGTCCATGGTGTCCACGCGCTGCACCAGCGGGTGGTTGGCGTCAGACAGGATCTTGCGACCCAGCTCCGCGTTGTTGCCGTCCAGACGGACGACCAGGGGCTTGTTGACGTCCTCACCCTTGGACTTGAGCAGCTCCAGGGCCTGGACGATGCCGTTGGCGACCTCGTCACAGGCGGTGATGCCACCGAAGACGTTGACGAACACGGACTTGACGTCCGGGTCGCCGAGGATGATCTCCAGGCCGTTCGCCATGACCTCGGCGGACGCGCCGCCGCCGATGTCCAGGAAGTTGGCGGGCTTGACGTTGTTGTGCTTCTCGCCGGCGTAGGCGACGACGTCCAGGGTGCTCATGACGAGACCCGCGCCGTTGCCGATGATGCCGACCTCGCCCTCGAGCTTGACGTAGTTCAGGCCCTTGGCCTTCGCCTTCGCCTCGAGCGGGTTGGCCGCCGCGTGGTCCACCAGCGCCTCGTGCTCGGGCTGGCGGAAGTCGGCGTTCTCGTCCAGCGAGACCTTGCCGTCAAGCGCGACGATCTTGCCCTCGCCGGTCTTGACCAGCGGGTTCACCTCGACGAGGAGCGCGTCCTCGGCGATGAAGACCTTCCACAGGCTCTTCAGGACCTCGACGATCTGGTCCGCGACGTCGGCCGGGAACTTCGCGGCCTCGACGATCTCGCGGGCCTTGGCGTCGGTGCAGCCCTCGTTGGCGTCGACCGGGATCTTGGCGAGCGCCTCGGGCTTCTCGACCGCGACGACCTCGATCTCCACGCCGCCCTCGACCGAGGCCATGGCCAGGAAGGTGCGGTTGGTGCGGTCGAGCAGGAAGGAGACGTAGTACTCCTCCTTGATGTCGGCCGTCTGGGCGAGCATCACCTTGTGGACCGTGTGGCCCTTGATGTCCATGCCCAGAATGGCCTCGGCCTTGGCGACCGCGTCCGCCGGGTCGGAGGCCAGCTTCACGCCGCCGGCCTTACCGCGGCCACCGACCTTGACCTGCGCCTTGACGACCGCGCGGCCGCCCCATCCCTCAGCGATCGCCCGCGCTTCCTCAGCGCTTTCGATGACTGCACCGCCCAGCACCGGTACACCGTGCTTGGCGAAGATGTCCCTCGCCTGGTATTCGAACAGGTCCACGCGCGTCCGTCCTTGTGATCGCGACTTCGGAGGTGGTCGGTCACGGAAGGGCCGGCCACTCCTATCTTCCCAGCGTGCCGCCCGAAAAGTCGCCGCTGTGGCCGTCGTGGCAGGCGGTACGCGGGCCCACATGGGTCTCGCGTCCAGCGCCATCGCTACGGGGAGCACACGGCCTGGCGTCAGACGGGCAGGCATGTCCGCCTTGCAGGCTATCCCCGTACGACGTGCGTGTTTCACCCTGGGCCGGGCTGGACCCGGTGATAACCATCACAACGGGCGTGTCGCCTCACCCGCCAGGTCACTCCGGCAAACGGGTGACAACAGCCGGGGGCGCCCACCATGGCAACCGCGAGAACACCGCCCCTCTTCTCCCTGGCCCGCACCCCCGCCCGCGTCGTCAGCGGTCGAATTCGCCGCGCTTCGCGCCGTCGAGGAAGCATGCCCACTCGTCGGCGGTGTAGACGTGTGCGGGCTTGTCCCGATCCTTGGAGTCGCGCAGCGCCACCGCGCCGCCACTCAGGAACGCGACCTCGACACAGCCGTTGGCCGCGTCACTCGCGCTCGCCTTGAACCACCGTGCCCGGCTGAGTTCCTGCTCCACGGGCTCACCACTCCTCTGCTGCCGCCAGGATGAATCGCTTGGACTCGTCGCAGTCGAGGGAGTCCGCCACCAGCCGGCCGAAGGTCAGCGCCGCCTGCCGGACCTCGCAGGGCCGTTCCAGGTAGAGGTTTCCACCCGCTCCCTCGACATAGACCACCCCAGGGTCTGCCTCGTCCGAGAACTCGATCAGGGTGAACATGCCGGAGAGCGAGACATGGGCGCCCCTGTCGAACGGCAGTACCTGAATCGTTACCGTAGCCCGGTCTGCCAGTTCCGCCATAGCCCGCAGCTGACCGGCCATCACTTCTCGGCCGCCCACCGGCCGCCGCAGCACCGCCTCGTCCAGCACCGCCCGTAACCGGAGCGGCTCCGGCCCGCGGGCGAGCAGCCGCTGCCGGGTGGTGCGCAGCGCGACCAGACGTTCCACCTGTTCGGGAGCGGCGTCCGGATGTCCCACGCGCAGCAGGGCACGGGCGTAGGGCTCGGTCTGCAGCAGCCCCGGGACCACAGCCAGTGCATAGGTGCACAGTCGCGCGGCCTCCGCCTCAAGGCCCACGAATGTCTCGAACCCGCTGGGCAGCACGTCGTCGAAGCCGCTCCACCAACCGTCGAGCCGGGCTTCGCGGTTCAGCTGCAGCAGGGCCTGCCGGGACTCCCCGGCGACGACGCCGTAGAGGTCCAGCATGGCCCGTACGTCCAGCTGGCGCGCCTTCATCTTCCCGGTCTCGATCCGGCTGATCTTGGTGTCCGAGCACTCCAGCTCGCGGGCCGCCGCCTCGATCGTCAGCCCCGCCGCCTGGCGCAGCCGGCGCAGTTCCACGCCGAGCCGGCGCCTGCGCACGGTAGGACTGTGCACTGCGCTCATCCCCCACCCACTTCGTCCGGGCCTCTCCGCCTGGTCTCCGCTTGTCGACCGACCCCGTGGGGGAGCGCGTAACTCCCAAGTGCTTCCGGAAATCGCAGCCGTTTGTCGCGAATCCCACGGAGTAACTTGCCTTTCTAACCTTACTCAGGGACCGTTTCAGGAGTAACGGTGCACGCACAGACCGTAGCGACGTCGAGCGCGGACCGCTGAGACCCTGCTTCGCACGACTGCTTCAGAAGCGGATGCTCGATGCACAGCGCACGTCATCGCGTTCAGGACCGGGACGATCACAGCACCCGGAACGCAGGAGGCGTCGAGGGACCGGTCGAGGACCCCCCTCCCCCTCCCGCCGCGTCCCGCGGCAACCTGGGTTCGGCTCGCAGCAGCTGGCCGATGGACCGTCAGGCCGCCGCGACCTTCCCCGGCGTACCGGAGTCCGTCGCCACGGCGCGCCGGTTCGTCCGGATCACGGCAGCGATGTGGCGGCTGTCCGGGGAGACCCTGGCCGACGCCGAGCTGTGCATGTCCGAGCTGGTCTGCAACGCGGTCACCCACACCGACAGCCGGCGGGTGCACTGCCGGTTGTGGAGCGCCCGGGGCGTGCTGTTCCTGGAGGTGGACGACGAGGACCGGCGCGACCTGCCGCAGCTGGAGAGCGCCGACGAGGACGACGAGCACGGCCGCGGCATGTTGCTGATCGACACCTTCGCCACCGCGTGGGGCGCGGTGCCCCGGACCGGCGACGGCGGCAAGACCGTGTGGGCCGCGCTGGAACTCCCCCGTTAGGTCTCGGGCCGCGTCAGGTCTCGGGCCATGTCAGGTCTCGGGTACGGGCAGCGGCTGCTTCTGGATCGCGGCGGCCATGACCTCGGGGAACAGGTCCGGAGTGCAGGCGAAGGCGGGTGCGCCGAGGGCGGCGAGGGCGGCGGCGTGGGTGCGGTCGTAACTGGGCGCACCGTCGTCGGAGAGCGCGAGCAGTGCGATGAACTGCACGCCGGCGCTCTTCATCGCGGCCACCCGCTTGAGCATCTCGTCGCGGATGCCGCCCTCGTAGAGGTCGCTGATCAGGACCACGACGGTGTCAGCCGGGCGGGTGATCCTGGACTGGCAGTACGCGAGCGCGCGGTTGATGTCGGTGCCGCCGCCGAGCTGGACCCCGAAGAGCACGTCCACCGGGTCGGTGAGCTGGTCGGTGAGGTCGACGACGGCGGTGTCGAAGACGACCAGACGGGTGTGCAGTGAGTGCATCGAGGCGAGGACCGCGCCGAAGACCGAGGAGTGGACCACCGAGGCGGCCATCGACCCGGACTGGTCGATGCACAGGATGACGTCCTTCTTCACCGCGTGCTGCGCCCGTGCGTAGCCGACCAGGCGCTCGGGGACGACGGTGCCGTGGCTGCGCTCGCCCTCGGGGGGAAGGTAGTTCCTGAGGTTGGCACGGATGGTGCGGTCCCAGTCGATGTCACGGTGCCGGGGCCGGTTGACCCGGGCGCTGCGGTCCAGGGCGCCGCCCACCAGCGAACGGGTCCTGGTCGCGATGCGCCGCTCCAGGTCGGTGACGACCGCGCGGACCACGGCGCGGGCGGTCTCCCTGGTGGTCTCCGGCAGCGCCTTGCCGAGCGAGATCAGCGTCCCGACCAGGTGGACGTCGGGCTCGACCGCCGCCAGCATCTCGGGCTCCAGCAGCAGGCGGGCCAGCCCCAGCCGTTCGATGGCGTCCTGCTGCATCAACTGGACGACGCTGGTCGGGAAGTACTCGCGGATGTCGCCGAGCCAGCGGGCGACCTGCGGCGCGGAGCCGCCGAGGCCGGCGCCGCGCGGGCTGCGGCGGTCCGCGCCGTTGCCGGAGTCGCCCCGGTAGAGCGCGGACAGCGCGCGGTCCATCGCGGCCTCCCGTCCGACCAGCCGGCAGCCGGTGCCGTCGGCGTCGCCACCCAGCACCAGGCGCCAGCGACGCAGCCGCTCGTCCGCGCTACCCGCGGAGGCGCTGCCCGCAGGAGCGCTGCCCGGAGAGGCGCCGGCGGTGGGGGCGTTGGCCGTGGAAGCGGTGGCGGTGGGTCCGACGGCGGTGGAGTCGGTGGCGGTGGCCATGGAGGCCCCGGTGGTGGAGACGGTTGCAGTGGGGTCGGTGGCGGTGGGTCCGGCGGCGGTGGAGTCGGTGGCGGTCGAGGCGTTGGGGGCGGTTGCGGTGGCGGCGGCGGTGCTGGTCATTGGTGAACCTCCGTCAGGCCGAGCAGGAGTGCGGCGGTGGTGCGGGCGGCTCCGGCGCGGGCCGGGTCGGCGCGGGTGCCGAAACCGGAGCGGTCGGCGCCGTGCGCCGGGTCGGGGCCGGCCGCGCCGGAGGCGGCGCTGGCGCCGGCCAGGCTCACGCCGGGGCCGCCCCGGCCGACCGTGCCGTTGCGGATCCGCTCGCCGACGGTGCGCCGGACGCCGGGCTCGAAGCCGGCGAAAGTCCGCCGGAGCAGCGGCAGCACGTCCGGGAAGGCGTCCTCGGGGACCGAGCCGATCCAGTCGTCGACCAGGCCGAGCAGTCGGGTGTCGTGGACCAGCAGCATTCCGCCGCCGGCCAGGAAGCCCTCGATCCAGCCGGCCCCCTCCGCGGGCGGTGTCACCGGTGACAGCGTCAGCCGCATCTGCCGCGCGGCCTCGTCGAGATCCCAGCGGTCGTCGTCGAGCAGCAGCCGGGCCGCGCGGCCCCGCAGCAGCCCGGGGATGGTGTCCCGGGCGGCCAGGGCCCGCAACGCCGCCGCCCAGCGTTCCCGCAGCTCCGATTCCGCGACCCCGGTCTCCAGCAGGCCGATGGCACTGTGGGTGGCGCCGAGATGGGCGGCCATCGCGGCGGCACCGTCCCGGTCCAGGCCGTTGCAGGCGGGCGGCAGCCCCACGCAGATGCGCACGGCCAGGCCCTCGGCGAGTTCCCGCAGGGCGTCCGAGTCGGTGCCCCTGACGTCCCCGTACCGCAGCGAGCGGACCAGGGCCGGCAGCGCCTCGGCCAGGTGGGCGACGTCCGCGTCCAGCGCGGCCCGGTCGGCGAGCGCCTGGAGCACCGTGGGCAGCGCTTCGGGCAGATCCGCCAGCAGGCAGGCCTCGGCCAGGGCGGTGACCTCGCCCAGCGTTCCCGCGTGCGCGGCCCGGTCCCGGGCCCGCGCGGCGGCGGCGCCGGCCACCGTGGTGCCCCAGATCCCGGCCTCGGCGACGGAGACGGCGAGCTCGGGCTCCCAGCGCAGCCGCCAGCTCTCCCGGAAGGTGCCGGTGGAGCCACCGCGCGCGGCGGCGGGCCGACCCCAGTGGACGCCGAGCAGGGCCAGCCGGTGCAGCAGCCGGCTGCGCGCGGCGTCGTTCTCCTTGCGCAGGTCGAGGTCGAGCTCGCGTTCGGCCGCCTCGGGTCGCAACCGCAGCGAGCGCTGAAGCCGGGTCAGGTCCCGCTGCAGCGGGACGGTGGGGGCCTCGTCCGGCACCTCGCCGAGCACGTCACCCACCACCAGCCGGTCCTGGACCAGAGCCAGCGGTACGTCCGAACCGTCGCACATGACGGACCGCACGGCGTCAAGGGTCTCGTCGAGGCCGGGCAGCGGGCGCCCGCGCACGGCGGCGAGGGTCTCGGCGAGCCGCACCGCCTCGATGACGTGCGCGGAGGAGACCCCGAAGTCCTCCTCGCGCAGCAGCGCCGCGACCCGGGTCATCCAGTGCGCGAGGCTGTGCTCGGAACCGTCGAACAGGTGCTGGTACCAGCCGGGCGAGGCGATGCCGGCGCCGTAGCCGGTGTGCTGGGACAGCCGGCGGTGGGTCCAGGGCACCCAGGTCATCTCGACCTTGACCTTGGGCAGCCCCTTGAGCAGCGCGTCGTCCTCGGCGACCGGGCGCTTCGCCGCCAGCGCCGGGACATGCCAGGCGCCGCAGACCACTGCGATGCGCCGGTACCCGGCCCGCCGCGCGGCCCGCAACTGCCGCCGCATGTACGCCTCGCGGCGGGCGTCAGTGTCCCCGGCCCGGTCGCGGTCGCGGTCGTCCGATTCGTCACCGTCGGCTGCGTCACTGCGCGCGGTTGGGGAGCGCAGCTCGGTCATGGCCTCGGCGATGGCCCGGAACGGGGCGAGCGCGTCCTGCGCCGCGTCGGGCAGCCGGTGCTCGACCGCGTCGTCCCACCACTGCTCCGGGTCCTCGTGGCCGGCCGCCCGGGCCAGTTCGGCGATCGGGTCGAGCCGCAGCTCCGACTCGCGGTCCTGGGCGGCGACCCCGGGCCCGGCAAGCGCGAAGGTGTGGGCGGCCGGCAGGTCGATGAAGCGGACCGGCAGCTCGTGGTCCAGCGCGTGACGCAGCGCCACCCACTCCGGTGAGAAGGAGGCGAAGGGCCAGAACGCGGCGTGCGCGGGCTCGTCCAGCACATGGCCCAGCAGGGCCACCGGCGGCACCATGTCCTTGTGCTCGGCCAGCCCGAGCAGCCCGTCGGCCTCGGGCGGGCCCTCGATCAGCACGATGTCGGGACGGTACTGCCGCAGTGCCGCGCCCACCGCCCTCGCCGAACCGGGCCCGTGGTGCCGGATGCCCAGCAGCACCGTGTCCGGCACTGCGGCGTCCTGCACTGCGGCTCCCGGCACGGCCGGGCCGGTTTCAGATGCCTGGTCTGTCAACTCGTCACACCCCCTGTCGTCCATCTGGCTGGTCGTCACGCCGGTCAGCGCTGGGCGGCGTCACGGCAGCTGCGGTAGAAGTCCTTCCAGTCGTCCCGTTCGCGCACCACGCTCTCCAGGTACTCGTGCCACACCTGCCGGTCCGCGGCCGGGTCGCGGACCACCGCGCCGAGCAGTCCCGAGGCCACGTCCGCAGGGCGCAGCACGCCGTCGCCGAAGTGCGCGGCCAGCGCGAGCCCGCTGGTGACGACGGAGATCGCCTCGGCGGTGGAGAGGCTCCCGGAGGGCGACTTGACCTTCGTCCGGCCGTCGCCGGTCACCCCGTCGCGCAGCTCACGGAAGACCGTGACGACCCGTCGGATCTCGGCGGACCCGCTGGGCACCTCCGGCAGCTCCAGCGACCGGCCCAGCTCGCCGACCCGGCGGGCGACGATCGCCACCTCCTCCTCCAGGCTGGCCGGCAGCGGCAGCACCACCGTGTTGAACCGGCGGCGCAGCGCGCTGGACAGCTCGTTGACGCCGCGGTCGCGGTCGTTGGCGGTGGCGATCAGGTTGAAGCCGCGCACGGCCTGCACCTCCTCGCCCAGCTCGGGTATCGGCAGGGTCTTCTCGGAGAGGATGGTGATCAGGGTGTCCTGGACGTCGGCCGGGATCCGGGTCAGCTCCTCCACCCGCGCGGTCCGGCCCTCGGCCATCGCCCGCATCACCGGGCTGGGCACGAGCGCGCCCCGGCTCGGCCCCTCGGCCAGCAGCCGGGCGTAGTTCCAGCCGTAGCGGATCGCCTCCTCCGGAGTGCCGGCGGTGCCCTGGACCAGCAGGGTGGAGTCGCCGCTGACGGCGGCGGCGAGATGCTCGGACACCCACGTCTTCGCGGTGCCGGGGACGCCGAGCAGCAGCAGCGCGCGGTCGGTGGCGAGCGTGGTGACGGCGACCTCCACGATCCGGCGCGGACCCACGTACTTGGGCGTGATCACGGTGCCGTCGGGCAGGGTGCCGCCGAGCAGGTAGGTCGCCACCGCCCACGGCGACAGCAACCAGCGGGCGGGGCGGGGACGGTCGTCGGCGGCCGCGAGCGCGGCCAGCTCCCCCGCGTACGCGGTCTCGGCGTGCGGCCGCAGCGGCTCCGTCCCGACCGGGACGGTGTCGGTGGTGGCGCCGGTGTCGGTCGTGGTGGTCGCGGCCATGCGGGCTCCTCGGGACGGGGAAGGTAGGGGGACTCGTGCGGTGGACGGCGCGGGCGGACGGCGCGGCGGTCGGGCCCGGCGGACGCTGGACGCGCGGGCTCGACGGGCATCACGGCGACGCCCCGGATGCCGGGCGCCGCTTGCTGGTGCCACTCTGCACCCGACCACTGACAATTCCTCAGCACCGGCTCTGAGCTGGGACGATGGACGCGTCGCGGTCGGCCGGGCGGATTGTCAGTGGCCCGGTCTACCGTCGTCGGCATGGAGGATCGCTGGACACTCGAACACGTACTCTCACTCGCTCCCGACGCACCCTCGCGCAAGGCCGCGACCAAACTCTCCGCCCCGGCGCCCTGGTCGGGCACCGGCTCCGACGACACCGCCGTCTGGGGCGAGTGCAAGGGCAGCGGCAGCACGCCCTACCGCACCGTTGTCGACCTCACCGGCCCGGCCTACCAGTGCAGTTGCCCCAGTCGCAAGTTCCCGTGCAAGCACGCGCTGGCGCTGCTGCTGCGCTGGTCCGGACAGGAGACCGGGCCCGCGACCGGACCTGCGAGCAGCCAGGCGAACGGGCAGGTCGAGATCCCGGAGTGGGCCGGCGCCTGGCTGCAGGCCCGTCGGGGCCGGGCCGAGCTCCAGGCGGCCAAGTCCGCCGAGCCGACCGGGGCCACCGAGGCGTCCGACGAGCGGGACGAGCCCGCGCGGCAGGCCGCCGCCCGGCGCCTCGCGCGCCGCTCGGCCCGGGTCGCGAGCGGTGCCGCCGAGCTGCAGACCCGGCTCGCCGACCAGCTGCGGGCCGGTCTGGCGGACGCCCCGGCCCAGGGCTACGCGGCATGGAGCGCGGTCGCCGCCCGGATGGTCGACGCCCAGGCGCCCGGACTCGCCTCCCGCGCCCGCGAGCTGGGCGCGCTCCCGGGCTCCGGCGCGGGCTGGCCGTCCCGGCTGCTGGAGGAGTACGGCCTGCTGCACCTGCTCACCTCCGGCTACCAGCGCATCGACAGCCTGCCCGAGCCGCTCGCGGCGACGGTCAGGGCCCGGGTCGGCTTCACCGTGGACGCCGCCGAGGTGCTGCGCGGGCCGCTGGTCCGGGACCGCTGGCTGGTCCTCGGCGTCCGCGACACCGCCGACGAGCGGCTGACCACCCGCCGGCTCTGGCTGCGCGGCGGCGACACCGGGCACACCGCACTGCTGCTCGCCTTCGGCCGCCCGGGTCAGGCACCCGACCTCGCGCTGCCGACCGGGATGCTGCTCGACGCCGAGCTGGCGTTCCACCCCGGTGCGCGGCCGCTGCGGGCCGCGCTCGGCACCCGCTTCGCGGCCCCGGCAGCACCCGGCGCCGCCGAGGCGGTGCCGCCCGGACTGCGCCTGGACGCCGCGCTGGAGGCCTACGGCCTGGCCCTCGGCGACGACCCCTGGCTGGAGTCCTGGCCGGTGGTGCTCGACCAGGTGGTGCCCACGCCGACCGATCACGGCTGGGAACTCGCCGACCACGACGCGGCCCAGCCGCAGTCGATACCGGTGGACCGCCGCGCCAGCTCCGACGCCGGCCTGTGGCGGCTCGCCGCCGTATCCGGCGGCCGTCCGCTGACGGTCTTCGGCGAGGTCGGCCACCGCGGCTTCACCCCGGTCACCGCCTGGTACCCGGACGCGGCCCGTACCCGCGCGCTCGGGCTCGCCCGGTGACCACCCCTCAGGCTCCGCTCTCGGCCCACGAAACGCTCGGGAGGACTCCCGTGAACCAATCGCCCTCGGCAATCCTCAGCTGGCCGGAACTCGTCACCACCGCACTGCTCGGTACCGACCGGCGCCCCCTTCCCGGCCCCGACGCGGCTGCCACCCTGCTGGCGCAGGCAGCCCTGCGGGCCGTCGAACGGAGGGCCGGGCTGTGTCCCGGCCCGGCCGCGCCACGCCCGCCGCTGGCCCCCGAGGACCACCGCGAGCCCCTGCCGGACGGCGCCCGACGCCGGCTGGCCATGCTGCTCCCGGACCGCGGCAGCGCGGCCAGCGGCGGGGTGGCGAGTGGCGGAGCGGTGGGTGGCGCCGGCAATCTCGCCAACATCAACGAACTGCTCCCGCAGTGGCTGGCCGCCGCGCACCGGCAGGGCTACCGGGTCCCGGCCGACCTGGTCCCGCCGCTGCTGGACGCCGCCCGAGCCCGCAGCGAACTGCGCGCCGACGCGGTGGCCCTGGCCGGCCCGCTGGGCCACTGGCTCGCCGAGCGCAACCCGGACTGGCGCTACGCCCTGCGAACCCCTCTGGACAGCGACAGTGCCGAGGCCGACCCGGTGCTCTGGGCCGAGGGCCTGTTCGCCGAGCGGGTCACCCAGCTCACCCGGCTGCGCCGCCAGGACCCGGACGCGGCACGGGAACTGCTGCGGGCGACCTGGTCCGCGGAGCGCGCCGAGGACCGGCTGCTCTTCCTGGACGCGCTGCAGGAACGCCTGTCCCTCGCGGACGAGCCCTTCCTGGAGTCGGCGCTGAACGACCGCTCCAAGAACGTGCGGCTCACCGCCGCGGAACTGCTGTCCACACTCCCGGGCTCCGCCCTGGCCCAGCGGATGGCTCAGCGCGCCCGCGCCGCCGTCCGCCTGGTCGGCACCGCGGACGGGCCCCGGCTCAGCGTCCATCCGCCGACCGGCTGCGATGCGGCGGCGCAGCGCGACGGCATCGCGGCCACCTCGCCCACCGGCCGCGCGGAGCGGGCCTTCTGGCTGGGGGAGATCATCGCCGCGACGCCGCTGGAGCTCTGGGCCACCGACTTCGGCCCGCCGGACGCGGTGCTGGCGCTACCGGTCTCCGACAACTGGCGCAGCGAACTGCGCGAGGGCTGGACCCGGGCCGCCACCCGCCAGAACGACGCGGGCTGGGCGCGGGCGCTGCTGGGCGCGCCGGACGCCGCCGCGGAGACGCCCGGAGCGGGAGCGGCCAAACTGCTCACCGTGCTGCCCCCGGACGAACGGGCCGAGTGGACCGCGGGCTTCGTGGACACCCATGGCCTGGTCTGGGCCTTCCAGCTGCTGGTCGCCTGCCCTGCGCCGTGGACCGCCCCGCTGGGTGACGCGGTGCTGCGGGCGCTGGCGGGGGCCGCCCGGAGCGGCGGCAGTTACCCGTGGAACTACAACGGGGTGCTGGGTGTCGCCGAGCGGGCCCTGGCCCCCCACGCGGCCCCCGAACTGGACCGCCTCGCGGCGGACGCCGACTCGGCCTGGGCCGAGATGTTCACCCGCCTTGCCGCCACCCTGCGGCTGCGCGCCACCATGTTCGAGGAACTCGGCCGATGACCCGCCGCCACGGCGACGGGGACGAGGGCAACGAGGACGACGACCGCAGCGACGATGCGATGCCTACGGACGCGACGCCGGCGTGCGGAGGTGGCTCTCGACCCAGCTGACCACGTCGCGGGTGGTCGTACCGGGGGTGAAGATCTCGGCGACGCCGAGTTCCTTCAGCAGCGGGATGTCGCCGTCCGGGATGATCCCGCCGCCGAACACCGTGATGTCCGCCGCGTCGCGCTCCTTCAGCAGCTGCACCACCTTGGCGCAGAGGGTCATGTGCGCGCCGGAGAGGATCGACAGGCCGATGCCGTCCGCGTCCTCCTGGATCGCGGTGTCCACGATCTGCTCGGGCGTCTGGTGCAGGCCGGTGTAGATGACCTCCATACCGGCGTCACGCAGCGCGCGGGCGATCACCTTCGCACCGCGGTCGTGGCCGTCCAGTCCCGGCTTGGCCACCACCACGCGGATCGGTCCGGACACGCCCATCGTTGCCTCCAGCTCTCAGCGCGAGCGGCCCGACGCTGGACCGCCCGCCCCTACGTTAACCGGCGTTCTCATCCGGTGGACGAACGCTATCGCCACAATGACCCAAACACCGTTTCACTGACCCAGGCGAGGGGAGAATCACACCGGAACATACGTTCACTGCGTGTTGGACCCAGCCCCGCTCCGTCGCCACGCACCGACGGTGGGGGGCCACTCGTGAGCCATTCGTTCTGTCGCGCCGCCGTGGCCGCGAGCATCGAGGCCGCCGCACTCGCCGGTCACCTGCTGCTCTACCCGACCGGCATCCGGTCCGAGCGCTGGCCACTCCCGGCCGCCGACTGCGAGCACCGGACGCACGCGCCCGTGCTGTTGCTCCACGGCCTGTTCGACAACCGCGCCGTCTTCACCCAGTTGCGCCGTTCGCTCCGCGGCCACGGCTGGCAGCATGTGCACGCCCTCAACTACAGCCCGGTGACGGTGGACATCCCCAGCGCCGCCGAACTGCTGGGCCGCCATGTGCTGCACACCCGCAAGGTGTACGGCGGCGAGCGGGTGGCCGTCGTCGGGCACAGCCTGGGCGGGCTGATCGCGCGGTACTACGTCCAGCACCTCGACGGGGCCGAGCATGTGCACACCGTGGTCACCATCGCCACGCCGCACGAGGGCACCCGGTTGGCGGGGTTGCTGCGCCCGCTCCCCATCGCCCGTCAACTCCAGCCGGACAGCAGCGTGTTCGCCCGGCTGCGCGCCCCCGCACCGAACTGCGACACCCGCTTTGTCGCGTTCTGGGGTGATCTTGACCCGTTGATCCTGCCCCGGACCGGTGCCCAGCTGCTCCACCCCGACCTCCGCGCGGAGAACGTGCTGGTAGCGGGCTCGGGCCATGTCACCCTGCCCCTGCATCCGCTGGTGATCCGGGGCGTCAGGGACGCGCTGTCGACCCCGCCTTGGGAGCGTCGAACGGCAATCGCCTCGTAGGCGGATAAATCACGCAGGAGATTGTGGCCGGTCCGTTGCGGGAGATACAGTCACGGTCACTTTCCTACTGTCGAGGTGGATTGGGATTCCTGTGGTGGACACCACCTGGTACGGCGGCTACTACACAGAGCCGTCCGCCCAGCAGACCCAGCAGTGGGCCACCGCGCCGATCCCCCAGGCCGCCTACGACCCGTACGCGCAGCACGACGTGCATCTCCCGTACCCGCCGCTCGACCCCTACGCGACGCCGACGTACGAGCCCTATCCGGCGTACCAGCAGCACCCGCAGCAGGAGCAGTACTACGGGCAGCCCTACGCGGAGCAGCAGTACCCACAACAGCCGTACGGGGAACAGCACTACGCGGGCCAGCCGTACGCGGAGCACCCGCATCCGCCGTACGCGGAGCAGGCCCACTACGGCGCCTACCCGCACGAGGCTCCCTTCGCGGAACTGGCGTACCAGCCAGAGCCCGCGTCCGGTCACGACCTCGACGGCGACCGCGCCGACCACACCGAATACGCCGACCACGCGTTCGACGACGACCGCACCCACGACCCGGACCCGGCCCTCGACGCCCTCGCAGGCGTCGACGCGGACCCGGACGCGGAGCACGCCCCGGCGGAGCACGACCCGCTGCCGCCCCGCGAGTCGGCCGACCCCGAAGACGCCGTCACCGGCGAACCCGCCGTCCCCGGTGGCCGCGCCGCCGCCCGCGCGGCGCGGTCACGCCCGAGCCGGCGCCGCTCGACCATCCTGGCCATCGCCGTCCCCTCGGTGGCGCTGCTCGGCATCGCCGGCGCGGCAGCCGCCGGACTCGCGCCGATCAGCAGCGCGCACACCCGCCCCGTCGCCTCCGGCCCCTCGGCCGCCGACCGGAAGGCCCAGGCGCTCGCCGCCGCGCAGGCCACCGCGGCGGCCCAGCAGGCCAGCCGGGACCAGGCGCGTCAGGCCCTGGCCCTGAGTACCGCCGCCGCCAAGAAGAAGGCCGCCGAGGCCCCCCGCTACGTCCTGCCGATCACCGAACACACCGGCCTCAGCGCGCTGTTCGGCCAGGCCGGTACGCACTGGATGCAGCTGCACACCGGCATCGACTTCCCGGTCAGCACCGGCACCGAGGTGCACGCGGTCATGGACGGTGTGGTCTCGACCAAGTGGAACCCCTTCTACGGGAACATGCTGATGGTCACCGCGTCGGACGGCACGGTGACCTGGTACTGCCATCTCAGCGCCTACAGGATCCGCACCGGTCCGGTGAAGGCGGGCGACATCGTGGCCTACTCCGGCGACACCGGGAACTCCACCGGCCCGCACCTGCACTTCGAGGTGCACCCCAACGGGGGCCCGGCCATCGACCCGCTCCCCTGGCTCCTCTCCCACGGCCTCGACCCCCGCTGAGAGACTGCGTTCTCCCCGCCGCGGCGCATCGCCCGCCGCAGCCTCCGACAGCGCTGCGGCGGGTTGCCGCGCTACAGCTTCTCGACCGGGGCGTAGCGCAGCAGCAGTTGCTTGGTCCCCTCGGCGCCGAAGTCGATCGTCGCCTTGGCGTCGTCGGCCGGACCGGCCACCGCGACCACGGTGCCCAGGCCGAAGCGGTCGTGGGTGACCCGGTCGCCGACCGCCAGCGAGACCACGTTGCGTTCCTTCATCCGGCCCGCGCTCTTGCCCCAGCCCGCCGGCGCGGTGCGCTTGCCGGCACCTGCGGCGCCACCCGAACCGAAGCCGCCGCTCGAACCGAAGCCGCCACGGGAGCCGCCGCCGGTCCCCCGGCTTCCCGGCGAGGCCGCCGCGGCCGAGCGCTTCTCGTGCACCAGCGTCGGCGGGATCTCCTCCAGGAAGCGGGAGGCCGGGTTGTAGGAGGGCTGGCCCCAGGCGCTGCGCAGCACCGCCCGGGACAGGTAGAGCCGCTCCCGGGCCCGGGTCACCCCGACATAGGCGAGCCGGCGCTCCTCCTCCAGTTCCTTGGGCTGGCCCAGCGCCCGCAGGTGCGGGAAGACGCCGTCCTCCATGCCGGTGAGGAACACCACCGGGAACTCCAGGCCCTTGGCCGTGTGCAGCGTCATCAGCGTGATGACGCCCCTGCTCTCACCTTCGGCGGCGTCATCCGGGCTTCCTTCCGATGTCCCGTACTGCTGCGCATCCGGGATCTGATCCGAGTCGGCGACCAGCGCCACCCGCTCCAGGAAGCCCGCGAGCCCGACCGCGACCGGCTCGCCGTCCGGTCCCGTCCCGGCGGCACCGTCGGCTTCGGCGTCGGCCTGCCGTACGGCCTCCTCCTGCTCGAACTCCAGCGCCACGGCCGCGAGCTCCTGCAGGTTCTCCACCCGGGTCTCGTCCTGCGGGTCGGTGGAGGCCTGCAACTCCGCGAGGTACCCGGTCTCGGCCAGCACCGCCTCCAGGATCGCCGCGGGGCCAGCGCCCGACTCCACGATCCCGCGCAGCTTCTCCAGCAGTTCGTTGAACCGCTTCACCGCATTGAGCGAGCGCGCGGCCATCCCGTACGCCTCGTCCGCGCGCCGTAGCGCCGCCGCGAAGGAGATCCGCTCGCGCTGCGCCAGCGCGTCGACCATGGCCTCGGCGCGGTCGCCGATGCCGCGCTTGGGTACGTTGAGGATCCGCCGCAACGGCACGGTGTCCTCGGGGTTGGCCAGCACCCGCAGGTACGCCAGCACGTCCCTGACCTCCCGGCGCTCGTAGAAGCGCACCCCGCCGACCACCTTGTACGGCAGGCCGACCCGGATGAACACCTCCTCGAACACCCGGGACTGGGCGTTGGTCCGGTAGAACACGGCGACGTCACCGGGCCGGGCATGGCCCGCGTCGGTGAGCCGGTCGACCTCGTCCGCGACGAACTGCGCCTCGCCGTGCTCGTCGTCGGCGACGAAGGCGACGATCCGCTCGCCGTCGGCGCCGGCCGTCCACAGGTTCTTGGCGCGGCGGTTGGTGTTGCGCTCGATCACCGAGTTGGCGGCGGTCAGGATGGTCTGGGTGGAGCGGTAGTTCTGCTCCAGCAGGATTGTGGTCGCGCTCGGGTAGTCCTCCTCGAAGTCGAGGATGTTGCGGATCGTCGCGCCCCGGAAGGCGTAGATCGACTGGTCCGCGTCACCGACCACGCAGAGTTCGGCGGGCGGCACCGAGGCCAGTCCGGCCGCCGCCGGGTTGACGAACTCGCCGTCCACGGTCTTCTTCGGCGCGGACCCGGCCGCACCCCCGCTCAGCTCCCTGACCAGCATGTACTGCGCGTGGTTGGTGTCCTGGTACTCGTCCACCAGGATGTGCCGGAAGCGCCTGCGGTAGTGCTCGGCGACGTCCGGGAACGCCTGCAGCAGATGCACCGTGGTCATGATGATGTCGTCGAAGTCCAGCGCGTTGGCCTCGCGCAGCCGCCGCTGGTAGAGCGTGTAGGCCTCGGCCAGCTTGCGCTCCATCGGGTTGGCGGCCTGGCCGGCGTAGGTCTCCTCGTCGACGAGCTCGTTCTTGAGGTTGGAGATCTTCGAGGTGAACGACTTCGGCGGGAACTGCTTGGGGTCCAGATCCAGATCGCGGCAGCAGAGCGCCATCAGCCGCTGCGAGTCGGCCGAGTCGTAGATCGAGAAGCTGGAGGTGAAACCGAGCCGCTTGCTCTCCCGCCGCAGGATCCGCACGCAGGCGCTGTGGAAGGTGGACACCCACATCGCCTTGGCGCGCGGCCCCACCAGCTGCTCGACGCGCTCCCGCATCTCCCCGGCGGCCTTGTTGGTGAAGGTGATCGCCAGGATCTCCCCCGGCTGCACCCCCCGCGCGGCCAGCAGGTACGCGATCCGGTGGGTCAGCACCCGGGTCTTGCCCGACCCGGCACCGGCCACGATGAGCAGCGGCGACCCGACGTGCACCACGGCCTCGCGCTGCTCCGGGTTCATCCCGTCCAGCAGCACCGCGGGGTCCGCGACCGGCCTCGGCGCGCCGTCGCGGTAGTACCCCTCACGCTCCGGCGGCGGCCCGTCGAAGCGCCCGGCGAACAGGTCGGCCGGCAGCTCCTCCTCGTACGGGGCGTCGTCGTGACCGTACTCGTGGGGGGCGTCGTGAGGACCGTCGAAGCCGCCGTGGGCGTAGGCGTCACCCGCCGGGGGCTCCGCGACGGGGCCGTCCAGACCGGGCAGGGGAATGTCATCAAAGAGGCTGCTCATCGCCACCGAGTCTAGGCCGCCCCACCGACACGATTGCCCGGAACCGGAGAGACCGCCGCCCGCCGCGGGCGGAGGTGCCGGTCGGCCGCTAGACCAGGCGCCGCGCCGTGGCCCAGCGGGTCAGCTCGTGACGGTTGCTCAGCTGCAGTTTCCGCAGCACCGCCGAGACATGGCTCTCCACGGTCTTCACCGAGATGAACAGCTGCTTGGCGATCTCCTTGTAGGCGTACCCGCGCGCGATCAGCCGCAGCACCTCCCGCTCGCGCTGGGTGAGCCGGTCCAGGTCCTCGTCGACCGGCGGGGTGTCCGTGGCCGCGAAGGCATCCAGGACGAAGCCGGCCAGCCGCGGCGAGAACACCGCGTCGCCGTCGGCGACCCGGAAGATCGCGTCGACCAAGTCGGCGCCGGTGATGGTCTTGGTGACGTAACCGCGGGCACCCCCGCGGATCACCCCGATGACGTCCTCGGCCGCGTCGGACACCGACAGCGCCAGGAACCGCACCGCCCCCGCGCCCTCGGCCGAGGACGCCGGAGCAGTGCCGCCGGGCATCAGCCCGGCGCAGCGCCGCAGCACCTCGACCCCGCCGCCGCCGGGCAGGTGCACGTCCAGCAGCACCACGTCCGGGCGGGTCGCGGTGACCACCGCGACGGCCTGCTCCACGTCCGCCGCCTCGCCGACCACGTCCACGCCGGTGCGCTCGGTCTGCCCGATCTCGGCGCGCACCCCGGTCCGGAACATCCGGTGGTCGTCGACCAGCACCACCCGTGCCCGCCGCGACACCGCCGGCACCTCCGCCGCCGCGCGCTGCGCCGCCGCGCCTTCCGCCGACTCGTTCCCCGCCGGCACGTTCTCAGCCGGCACAGTCTCCCCGCCCGTCGTCATCCGCTCGCCCTCTCCATCTCCAGTTCGACCTCGGTGCCTCCGGCCGGAGCCGGGCGTACCCTCGCGTGCCCGCCGTGCCGCTCCATCCGGCCGATGATCGACCCCCGGACGCCCATCCGGTCCTCGGGAACCGAATCCAGGTCGAATCCGGGGCCCCGATCACGGACGAACACCCAGACGGTGTTCCCCTCGACCTCGGCGTACACCGAGACGGGCTCGCCGCCACCGTACTTGGCCGCGTTGACCAGCGCCTCCCTTGCGGCCTGCAACTGTGCCGCGAGCCGGTCGTCCATCGGGCAGTCGCCGACGCAGATGACCTCCACCGGCACCCCGTGCAGGTCCTCGACCTCGGCCGCGACCGCGCGCACGCACTCGGCCAGGGTGTCCGGCTGCTCCTCGGCCGCATCCCGGCCGCTCGGGCGGTAGAGCCACTGCCGCAGGTCGCGTTCCTGCGCGCGGGCCAGCCGGGAGACCTCCTTGGGGTCGTCGGCGTGCTTGAGGATCAGCGTCAGGGTGTGCAGCACCGAGTCGTGGATGTGCGCGGCCACCTCGGCCCGCTCCTGGGCCCGGATCCGCTCGCCGCGCTCGGTGCCCAGGTCCTGCCAGAGCCGGAGCAGGTACGGACCGGCCAGCAGCAGCAGGCCGGCGAACACCGCGAGCACCGCCTGCGCGACCTTGGCCAGGTCGGACAGCGACCCCGAGACGTAGAGGAAGCCGATCACTCCGGCGCCGACCAGGAGTATCCCGGCCGCGAGCCGCATCACCGCGTTGCCGCGCTTGCTCTCGCCGAGCGAGAACCACCGGGCCCAGCGCGCGTCGTCGGCCTGCCGCCAGACCAGCGCGACGCCCAGACCGGTCACCACTATCGGCCAGACGTACGGCGAGGTGGCCTGCTTGGTCACCGTGTCCAGGAACACCAGCAGCCCCGCGACCAGCGCGATCAGGGCGATCAGCGGCCCGCGGTCCTCGGCGTCCGCGGAGCGCGGACGGCGCTCGCCGGGCGCAGCTTCTCCGAAGCCGGGGCCGCCGGAGCCGGGGCCACCCGCCGGGGTCTCGCCCTGGATGGTCTGCTGCAGCGCGTGCCGGAAGCCGCGCCAGCCGCGCGGCTTCTTCTCCAGCGAGTACGGGCCCACCCCGCCCTGCTGCCAGGGCGCCGCCGGCACGTCGCCGGCCCGCAGGCCCATCGGCACGGCGAACCAGAACGCGGCGTAGAGCAGTGCGCCCAGGCCGTTCCCGAGCAGCAGCAGCACGAACGCGGCCCGCACCCAGATCGTCGCGATGCCCAGATGCGCGGCCAGCCCGTTGGCCACCCCGCCGAGCATCCGGCCGTCCGGGATCCGGTACAGCTTGCGCACCGGCGTGCCGCCCGCAGCGCCGGCACCGCCCGGACCGGTATGCCCGGCAGGGCCGGCGGGCCCGGCGGGTGGCGGCGGGGCCGGCGCGGGAGCCGGTGCCGGGGCGGGATCGGTGCTGAAGTCGGTGGACACACCCCGATCGTCACATGTCCGGGGTACGCCGGGCATCAGGGTCTGCCAGGAACCTGCCCGCGGCTGTGTCAGGGTTGTGCCAGGGGTTGATGTCAGGGTCGGACCAGGGAGATGACGGATGGGCGCGACGCCACCGTGGCCGGAGGATGGTGGCATGACCGCAGACGCGCCCCCACCCCCACCCCGGACCACCGGCACCGGCACCGGCGGCGACCGGCCGACCCGCGCGACCCGGCCCCCGCTGGAGCGCAGCCGGGACCGCAGGGTCGTCGCCGGGGTCTGTGCCGGCCTCGGCCGGCACACCGACATCGACCCGGTCGTGTTCCGGGTGGTGATCGCGGTGCTCTGCCTCTCCGGCGGGGTGGGGCTGTTCATCTACGGCCTGGCCTGGCTGGTCATGCCGGTCGCCGAGACCGGCCGCAACGAGCTGCAGCGGCTGCTCTCCGGGCGGGTCGACAGCCAGTCCCTGGGGGCGGTGCTGGTGACCGTGCTGGGCACCGGGATCTTCTTCACCTACATGGGCGACAGCGGACACATCTTCCCGCTGCTGCTGATCGCCCTGCTGGCGTTCGCCGCGCTCCGCTACGACCCGGACCGGCACACCGCGCGCCGCACCCAGTACGCGGCGGCGGCCCCGCCGGCCCCCTCCGCCGAGACCCCGCCGCCGGGCGTTCCGGCGGGTGGTCCGGGACTGCCCGCCGACGCCACCGGCGGCTGGCTGCGCCGCGCCGCGCCGCCCGTCGACGCGCCCCCGGCCCAGGCCTCGGCCCCGGTGCCGGCACCCGCGCCGGCCTGGTGGCAGCGCCCGGATCCGCTGCTCAAGCCCGAGCGCCCGGCCGACCCCGACGACGAGTCGGACGCCGGCGAGTCCGACGGCGGCACGGAGTCCGCCGCGCCGGCCGATGCGACACCGTTCGGCTCGACAGCATTCGACGGAGCGCTTTTCGGCGGAACGCCGCCCCCGGCTCCGCCGGTCTGGTCGGCGCCCCCGCAGCCGCCGGCCCGGCGCCGACGGGACCGCTCCGTCCTGGGCTCGGTGTTCTTCTTCCTGGCCATGATCGCCGGTGGCGTGGTCTGGGCGGTCGCCGAGAAGCAGCACCACGGCGTCAACCTGCTGGCGCTGGTCGCCGTCCCGCTGCTCGTGCTCGGCGTCGGCCTGATGATCGGCGCGTTCTGGGGGCGCACCCGCAGCCTGGTGGTGTGGGCGACCCTGCTCACCCTCGCCGCAGCGGCCCTCGGCGCCAGCCCGGTCCGGCTGAGCACCCGCTCGCAGACCGTCACCTGGGCGCCGGCCAGCGTGGCCGCGCTGCAGCCCTCGTACAGCCTGAACGCGGGCCAGGCCACCCTGGACCTGAGCCGGCTCGCCCTCGCCCCGGGGCAGACCGTCAGCACCCGGGTCCAGCTGGGCGTGGGGCAGTTGCGGGTGATCCTGCCGCTGCCCCCGGCGGACCGGATCCGCGCCCACGCCGGTGTGGGCGACGTACGACTGCCCGCGGAGCACAGCAGCGGCGGCCTCGGCGTGGACAGCACCATGCTGGTCAACGGCGCCGCGGCGGCCACGTCAGGAACGATCGACCTCGACCTCAACGTCGGGGCCGGAGAGGTCAGGGTCAACCGGTGAAGCGCCATCAGCTCGATCTGTTCTCGCTGGTCGCGGGGGTGTCCTTCGTGGCCGTCGCCGTGTTCTACCTGTTCGACTCGATCGGCCGGCTCCACGTCGACGCCCGGCTGGTGGTCCCGCTGCTGCTGATCGCCCTGGGCGTGGGCGGGCTGGCCGGCGCGCTCTACCGGATGGCGCGCGGCTCGGCCGCGTCGGAGCCCCCGGACTCGGCCTCCGACCGCTGAGCGGCGACCGGCCCCGCGCCGCGCCGCCGGGACGCCAGCCACCCGTCCAGGGACAGGTACGGCGTCCCGGCCAGGATCAGCGGGATCCACGCCATCAGGTAGATCAGGTCGTTGCCCAGGTAGTACGGGGACACCTGCCAGCTGACGGTCAGGAAGAAGCTCAGGTTCAGCAGCGCCCCGCCGAGCGCGGCCACCCGCCCGAACAGTCCGCTCAGGATGCCCAGCCCGACCGCGAGTTCGCCGATGGCGACGGCCAGGGCGAAGCCGGTCGGCGCCTTCAGCGCCAGGTTCAGCAGCGGCTCGATCGGGCTGACGCCCTTGACCGCCTGGGTGGTCGCCGCGAACGACACCGGGTCGGCGAGCCCGCCCAGGTAGTGCGGGTCGGTGAGCTTGTCCAGGCCCGCGTAGACGAACGTGACGCCCAGGAAGACCCGGAGCGGCAGCAACGCGTACCGCTGCGCCAGCGCCCGCACTCCGGACGTCGTCTGCTCCACCATGACCCGCACCTTCCGCCGACCGCCGCGGCAGCCCTCCGCTGCCACCCCTGCCGTCCTGTTACTACGCAGGCTGCCGCACAAAGGTTCGCCGTACAACGGGACGGCCGGGCGCGGTCAGTCGGGCGCGGTCAGGCGAAAGCGCCGTCGAGGGCGTCGGCGTGGCCGGCCACCAGCGGCTGGTAGTTGATCCAGGCGACCAGGTCGTTGCCGAGCTGGTCCCGGGTCACCACCGCGTTGTCGTGGTCGATCAGCACCGGCTTGCCGGCCGCCTTGGCCATCAGCTGCACCTGGCAGGACCGCTCCATGGTGATGAACCACCAGGCGGCCGCGTCCACCGAGTCGCCCACGGTCAGCAGCCCGTGGTTCCGCAGGATCACCGCCTTGTGGCCGCCCAGCGCCGCGGCGATCCGGCGGCCCTCCTCCTGGTCCAGCACCACGCCGGTGTAGTCGTCGAACAGGGCGTGGCTCTCGTAGAAGGCGCAGACGTCCTGGGTCAGCGGTTCCAGCAGTTCGCCCAGCGAGGACAGCGTCTTGCCGTAGACGGAGTGGCTGTGTGCGGCCGCGACGACGTCCGGGCGGGCCGCGTGGACCTGCGAGTGGATCGCGAACGCGGCGGCGTTGACGTGGTGCCGGCCCTGGACGACCTGGCCCTCGTGGTTGACCAGGATCAGGTCGCTGACGGTGATCTGCTTGAAGGACATCCCGAACGGGTTCACCCAGAAGTGGTCGGTCCACTCGGGGTCGCGCGCGGTGATGTGCCCGGCGACGCCCTCCTCGAAGCCGAACTTCCCGAACAGCCGGAGCGCGACGACCAGCCGCTCCTTCCGGTGCTTCCGCTCCTCCTCGACCGACTCGAACGTCGTGGGCAGCGCGAACTGCAGCTGGTCCATGGGGACGGGCGCGGGCGGAGGATTCGTCATCTCGGCTCTCCAGGAAGCGGCGGGTGTCGTTCCCTGGAAGCTACCTCCGAGTACGGTCGTTGACCAGAGCAACCAGGCTCCGCCCGGACGGCACCGCGGGCGGACACGACGCGGGGCGCGGGGCTCATCAGCCCCGCGCCCCGCGCCCTTCGACAGTTGCCGTTCAGCGGCCGTCGGCTACTCCCACTCGATGGTGCCCGGCGGCTTGCTGGTGACGTCCAGCACGACCCGGTTGACGTCCGGGACCTCGTTGGTGATCCGCGTCGAGATCTTCGCCAGCACCTCGTAGGGGACGCGGGACCAGTCGGCCGTCATGGCGTCCTCGGAGGAGACCGGGCGCAGCACGATGGGGTGGCCGTAGGTGCGGCCGTCGCCCTGGACACCGACGCTGCGGACGTCCGCGAGCAGCACCACCGGGCACTGCCAGATGGACCGGTCCAGGCCGGCCGCGGTCAGCTCCTCACGGGCGATGGCGTCGGCCTCGCGAAGCAGGTCGAGCCGCTCCTTGGTGACCTCGCCGACGATGCGGATGCCCAGACCGGGGCCGGGGAAGGGCTGCCGCTGGACGATCTCCTCGGGCAGGCCGAGCTCCGCGCCGACCATCCGGACCTCGTCCTTGAACAGCTTGCGCAGCGGCTCGACCAGCTGGAACTGCAGGTCCTCCGGGAGGCCGCCGACGTTGTGGTGCGACTTGATGTTGGCGGTGCCGGTGCCGCCGCCGGACTCGACCACGTCCGGGTACAGGGTGCCCTGGACCAGGAACTCTACCGGCTCACCGGCCGCGCCGGCCTCGGCGACGATCTCGGCCTGGGCCTGCTCGAAGACCCGGATGAACTCCCGGCCGATGATCTTCCGCTTCTCCTCCGGGTCGCTCACCCCGGCCAGCGCGGAGAGGAAGCGCTCCTCCGCGTCGACGACCTTCAGCTGCACGCCGGTGGCCGCGACGAAGTCCTTCTCGACCTGCTCCGTCTCGCCCTTGCGCATCAGCCCGTGGTCGACGTAGACGCAGGTCAGCTGGTTGCCGATGGCCTTCTGCACCAGCGCGGCGGCCACCGCCGAGTCAACCCCGCCGGAGAGCCCGCAGATCGCGCGCTTGGTGCCGACCTGGGCGCGGATCAGCTCGATCTGCTCGTCGACCACGTTGATGGTGGTCCACGAGGGGGCGATCCCGGCACCGCGGTAGAGGAAGTGCTCCAGGATCTGCTGGCCGTGCGTGGTGTGCATCACCTCGGGGTGGTACTGCACGCCGTAGAGCTTCCGGGCGTCGTCCTCGAAGGCGGCGACCGGAACCACGTCGGTCGAGGCGGTGACGGTGAACCCGGCCGGCGCGGCCGAGCAGGCGTCGCCGTGCGACATCCACACGGACTGCTCGACGGGGGTGCCCTCGAAGAGGGTGGAGCCCGGCTTGGAGACGACCAGCGGCGTGCGGCCGTACTCACGCGCCCCGCTGTTGTCGACGGTGCCGCCCAGGGCGACGGACATCAGCTGGAAGCCGTAGCACATGCCGAAGACCGGTACCCCGGCCTCGAACAGGCTGCGGTCGAGCGTGGGCGCGTTCTCGGCGTAGACCGAGGACGGACCGCCGGAGAGGATGATCGCGCTGGGGTTCTTGGCGAGCATCTCGTCCACCGGCATGCTGGACGGAACGATCTCGCTGTAGACCCGGGCCTCACGGACCCGGCGAGCGATGAGCTGGGCGTACTGGGCGCCGAAGTCGACGACGAGGACGGCGCCTTTCGACTCCGGAGTCGTCGACTGGTGGTCGGGGGACGCTGATGCCACAGGGCGGCCTTCCGGCGGTGCGATGGGGGTCGGACCCCCATCGTACCGGCCGACCAGCCACTACCCCTCCTCGGTGGACCGCCCGTGCCGGGTGGCACGCCCCCCGAACGGCCGGCGGAACGGCCCTCCGGCGTGGGGGCCGTTCAGGCGCGTCCCCGGCACAGCTCCAGAAGCTGCAGGGCGACCTCGGTGCCCTGGGGGCCGAGGGCCGCGCGGTAGCGGGAGAGGATCTCCATCTCCCGGGAGAGGGCCAGCCGGGGGCCGCCGGACGCGATCCGGGCCTGCTGGACCTCGGCCGAGACCCCCATCCGCTCCTGGATCAGCGCCAGGATCCGGCCGTCCAGGGCGTCGATCCGCTCCCGCGCGCCGGCGATGACCTGCTGCGCCTCGGCGGCGGTGAGCGCGGGGGCGGTGGGGGCGGTGGTGACAGTGGTGGTGGTGCTGGTCATGGTGATCGTCTCCTCGAAGGGTGGTGGCGCTTCGGGCCGACGGCACCGGGGAGACGACAGGCGCCCCGGGCCAGATGGCCCGGGGCGCCTGTGCGAAGTCTGTCTGTACTGGATCAGACGGCATCACCATGGCGACCGGAGCCTCCGGTGCCATAGCTAAAGACGAATGCCGTGATGAACATGGGCCCCATGGTAGCGGCATCACCCGTTCGCCATGGACCAACCCGCGTGACCACCCGTCAGGAGAATCGTTGTCCCTCGTGACCGTACCGGGTTCACGTCTCCGCCAGGGACGTGCTCCCAGCCCCCGTCCGGGGGACGTGTGCGGCAGCAGGACCACGCGTGGAGTGTCACCGCAGTCCGCCGGCGCGATGAGACGCGCCCCCTCGGGGGCCCGTCGTGGGACCTCGCGTCGACGCTGTGACCGGTCAGCAGGGGACAGCGGCCCGGTCGCGACTGAGAGACGGGGCGGTCGGCGCCGGGGACGCCCGGACCGGCCGCCCCTGATCTCACCCCGAACGCCCCGCTCCGGCCGCCGAACGCCCCACCCCGGCCCACCCCGGCTTCGAACAGCCCCGCACCACCCCGCGCCCGCGTCGCGGTTCGCGCACCGCGGCTCACTCCTGGCGGCGCACCGCTCTCGGCTCACGCCCCCACGACTCTGCCCCGACTCCCTCGCGGAGCGTGACCGGCTACCCTGCGCCACTCCGCACCCCCCTCCATACATCCATTCGCAAAAAACGACTATGCCGATGTCTGCCGAATTGGTTGCGTAGGAGGGGTTCCATCCCCCACGATGCTGGTGAGGGGGTGGACCATCGGCATCCGGACGATCAGTCAATTGCCGGCCCTGCCAGGCTGAATCCCTTCGGTGGTGAGCCCGACGCCGTCACTCGGCGTGACTGATCCACGCCAGAGGACAGCCGACCCGGCTGGCCGTTCGCTGCGAGCGGCGCACTGTCCCGGCGTGCGCCCCAAACGTTCCACCGCTGCCCCGCCGTTGATTCAGCCCAACAGACCAACCGACTGACGGCACCCTCCCCCGGTGCCGTTCCGGCGGCACCGGCGTAGCCCTGACGCCGATGCCGCAGACAGAGGGCCCCGTCTTCCCCCGCGGGGCCCTCCGTCATTGCCCCGCCAATGACGCCGCCCGCGGCGACGGTTGATCCGTCGGCGCGGGCGGGTTCTGATCGGAGAACTTACTGGCCCCGGCAGGGCCTCGGTGCTCGTTCGATCAAATGTGACCCAGATCGCTCACTCCGCCTCGGCGGCCGCCTCAACCGCGGCCTCAGCAGCGTCCTCAACTGCCGCCGGGGCAGCCTTCGGCGGCACGACCGGGATCGCCAGCAGCGGCAGCCGCAGCTCGCCGTACGCCCCGGCGGGCACCGTCGGGTGCAGCGGCGCGACGGGGGCCACCGGCCGGTACGCCTCGCCCTGCGCCGGACGCGGGTCCTCCTCGCCCTTGTTGGGCCACATCGACATGGCCCGCTCCGCCTGCGCCGTGATCGTCAGCGAGGGGTTCACACCCAGGTTGGCCGAGACCGTCGACCCGTCCGCGATGCTGATCCCCGGGTAGCCGAAGAGCCGCTGGTACGGGTCGATCACGCCGCGTTCGGGCGAGTCCCCGATCACGCAGCCGCCGAGGAAGTGCGCGGTCAGGGTGCGGCCGAGCAGGTCGCTGACGCCGCTGCCGGCATAGCCGTTGATCTCCCCGGCCACCGCCCGCGCGGACTCCTCCGCCGCCGGGATCCACTTGGGGTTGGGCGCGCCGTGGCCCTGACGCGAGGTCAGCTGACCCTTGCCCGGACCGCTCTTCTTCCGCGACACGATGATGGAGTTGTCCAGCGACTGCATCACCAGGCCGATGATGACCCGCTCCGACCAGCGGTGCTTGTTCATCGCCTGCACCAGCAGATGCGGCCTGGTCGCCGCGATCTTCGCGAAGCGCAGCAGCGGCACCTTGCTGCCGCCCGGCACCTGCATGATCGACATCAGGCTCATCGCGTTGGAGCCCTTGCCGTAGCGCACCGGCTCGATGTGGGTGTGCTCGTCCGGGTGCACCGACGAGGTGATCGCCACGCCCTGGGTGAAGTCGACCCGCTTGCCGTAGCGCTTGTCCGTGGTCATCGACCCGACCAGGGCCTCCGAGTTGGTCCGGGTCAGCTCGCCCAGCTTCGCCGAGATCCGCGGCAGGTGGCCGTCGTCACGCATCTCGTGCAGCAGCTTCTGGGTGCTGTAGGTCCCCGCCGAGACGACCACCTTGGGGGCACGGATGGTCCGGAAGCCGTTCTTCGCCGGGTTCTTGGACCGCGAGTCGGTGGCGCGTACGTCCACCGCGTAGCCGTCGCCGTCCTCGCGGATCCGGGTGACCGTGGTCATCGGCAGGATCTGCGCGCCGTTCTTCTCGGCCAGGTAGAGGTAGTTCTCGGTGAGGGTGTTCTTGGCCCCGTGCCGGCAGCCGGTCATGCACTCGCCGCACTCGGTGCAGGACTTGCGGCGCGGCCCCTCGCCGCCGAAGTACGGGTCCTCGACCGAGGTCCCCGGAGCAACCTTCGCGCCCTCGCCGCCGACGTCGTTCCCGTCGCCGAAGAACACGCCGACCGGCGCCAGGTGGAAGGTGTCGCCGTAGCCGAGCTTGTCGGCCGCGTCCCGCAGGTGCACGTCCGAGGGGGTGACGGTGGGGTTGGTGCGCACCCCCAGCATCCGCTGCGCCTGGTCGTAGAACGGGGCGAGCTCGGCCGACCAGTCGGTGATGTCCTTCCACTGCGGGTCTTGGAAGAACGCCTTCGGCGGCACGTAGAGGGTGTTGGCGTAGTTGAGCGAACCGCCGCCGACGCCGGCCCCGCCGAGCACCATCACGTCCTTGAGCACGTGGAAGCGCTGGATGCCGTACAGGCCGAGCGGCGGCGCCCACAGGTAGTTCTTGTGGTCCCAGGAGTTCTTCGGCAGCGTCTCCGGGGTGAAGCGGCGCCCGGCCTCCAGCACCGCGACCCGGTAGCCCTTCTCGGTCAGCCGCAGCGCGGAGACCGACCCGCCGAAGCCCGAGCCGACGATGACCACGTCGTAGTCAAAGCCGGGCTCGGCCGCGGCACCCTCTTCACTCGCCTTCAACGCTGCTCCGTAAGGTTCGGCCGGCCCGGGAGGACCGGTGCGGAATCGATCGGCGGCAACGGCTACTTGAGCCGCAGCGCCTTCATCGCGCCCAGCGCGCGGGTGAGCAGCTTGGCGTAGCCCTCGTCGTCCATCCCGAACGACGGCGCCATGCTGAGCACCCGCTGCACCGCGATGGTCTGCGGCTCGGTGTACTTGAGCAGGCCCTCGGAGCCGTGGCGGCGGCCGATGCCCGAGTCGCCCATCCCACCCATCGGCGCGGCGACACTGGCGTACGCGGGGGCGTAGCCCTCGTTGACGTTGACCGTGCCGGAGTGCAGCCGGGCGGCGACCGCCGCGCCGTGCCGGGTACTGCCGCTCCAGACACTGGAGTTGAGCCCGTACGGGGTGCCGTTGGCGCGGTCGACCGCCTCGTCCTCGCCGTCGAAGCGGTAGATCGAGACGACCGGGCCGAAGGTCTCCTCGGTGCACACCGCGCTGTCCTCGGTGACCCCGTCCAGAATGGTCGGCTCGAAGAACAGCGGGCCGACGTCGGGCCGCGGCTTCCCGCCGGCCACCACCCTGGCGCCGTTCTTGACGGCCTCCTCGACATGCCGGGTCACCGTCTCCAGCTGCCGCGGCGCGACCAGCGAGCCCATGTCGGCGCCCCAGGCCAGGGTGTTGCCCAGGCGCATCGCCCGGGTGCGGGCGGCGAACTTCTCCAGGAAGGCGTCGGCGACCGGGCGCGCGACGTAGAGCCGCTCGATCGAGATGCAGAGCTGTCCGGCGGAGGAGAAGCAGGCGCGGACCGCGCCCTCGGCGGCCTTGTCCAGGTCCGCGTCGGCCAGCACGATCATCGCGTTCTTGCCGCCGAGCTCCATCGACGCGCCGATCAGCCGGGCCGCCGCGCGCTGGGCGACGTCCCGTCCGGTGCGGGTGGAGCCGGTGAAGGAGACGTAGTCGGCGTGCGCCACCACCTCGGGGCCGACCACCGGCCCCTCGCCGATGACGATCTGCCACAGCTCGGCCGGAAGCCCGGCCTCGACCAGCAGCTCACGGGCCCGCAGCGCGGTCAGCGCGGTCTGCGAGTCGGGCTTGGTGACCACGGCGTTCCCGGCCACGAAGGCCGGCAGCGCGTCGCCGACGAACAGCGCCAGCGGGTAGTTCCACGGCGAGATCTGCCCGATCACGCCCTTCGGCTGACGGACCTCGTGCACCTGGGTGAGGACGGGGAAGGCCCCGCCCCGGCGCCGCGGCTTCAGGTAGCCGGCCGCGGCCCGCCCGTAGTGGCGCGCCTCCACGGCGGCGGCGGTGACCTCCTCGAAGGCATGCGCCCGGGTCTTGCCGGTCTCCACCTGCACCAGGTCGAGCAGTTCGGCCTGCGCGCCGAACAGCAGGTCGTGGAACCGCAGCAGCACCGCCGCGCGCTCCCGCACCGGCCGCGCGGCCCAGGCCCGCTGCGCGCCCCGGGCGGTCTCGAAGGCCCGCGCCACGTCCTCGGGCGAGGACTCGGGCAGCTCCGCCAGCGTCTCCCCGGTGAACGGGCAGATGCTGCGGGTCAGCGTGGGCTGCTCGCCGGTGGTGATCCCCCGCACAAGCCGGGCGACCAGCTCCGCGGTCACGGCGTCCGCCGCGGTCCGGGAACCGGGCGCCGCCACAGGGTTGCGCTCGCCGATGACCTTGTCAGTGCTGGTGTCCGTCATGACGTGCAGCGTAGGCCGTTCCGGCCCGCTTGGGTACCCATCGGTAACAAGAAAATATCTGTCACCGAGCAATCGCCTCCGAAGGCCCCTCGTTCACAGCTCCCGCAGGGCGTCTCCGACGGCGCGGTGGAAGGTGGGGTAGGCCCAGATGGTGGCCCCGAGGTCGGCCAGCGGGAGGCGGGCCTGGACGGCGAGGGTGAGCAGGCCGAGGATCTCGCCGCCGGTCGGGCCGGCCGCGGTGGCGCCGACCAGGACGCCGTCGGCGGCAACGAGCTTGACGAAGCCGTCGTGGCCCGGACCGTGGACGAAGCCGCGGCTGCTGGTCGCCAGATCGGTGCTGCCGGTCCGTACCGCCAGGCCCTGGGCCCGGGCCTGAGCCTCGGTCAGGCCCACGGCGCCGATCTCCGGGTCGGTGAAGGTCACCCGGGGCACCGCGTGGTACTCGGCCGGACGGCCGCCCAGCCCCAGCAACGCCCGGACCGCGACATCGGCCTGATACATCGCCATGTGCGTGAAGGCGCCCTTGCCGGTGACGTCGCCGACCGCCCACACTCCCGGCGCGCCGAGCACTCGCAGCCGATCGTCCACCGGAAGCGCCCGCGCCTCGTCGGGCACCCCCAGCGCCGCCGCGCCCAGCCGGTTCAGGTCGATGCGACGGCCCGCGGAGACCAGCAGCCGCTCCGCGCTGAAGCGCTCGCCGCGACGGCACTGCGCGGTGAACCGCTCCCCGTCGTAGCCGATCCCGACCAGCTCCGCCCCGGTGTGGATGGACAGGCCCTCGGTGGTCAGCACCCGCATCAGCAGGTCGGCGGCCTCCGGCTCCTCCCGCCCGAGCAGCCGCGACTGCGCCTCGATCACGGTGACCGCACAGCCCAGCCGCTGCAGCGCCTGCCCCAGCTCCAGCCCCACCGCGCCGCCGCCCAGTACCAGCAGCGACTCGGGCAGTTCCGGGGCCTCGATCAGCTCCCGGTTGGTCCAGTACGGCGTCCCGGCCAGCCCCGGCACCGGCGGGGCGCTCGGCTGCGACCCGGTCGCGAGTACCACCGCGGCCCTCGGGCGCAGCAGCGTCTCGCTGGCGTCGGGACCGGCCACGGTCACCTCGCTGGGGCCGGTCAGCCGCCCGGTGCCGCGCAGGAAACGGCCGCCGCGGGTGGTGAAGCGGTCCACCGCGACCTTGTCGTCCCACTCGTCGGTGGCCTCCCTGAGCCGGCGCGCGACCGGCCGCCAGTCGCTGTGCACCCGGCTGATCCCCGCGCTGCCGGGGATCCGGTGCGCCTCGCTGACCAGGTTCCCGGCCCGCACGATGATCTTGGAAGGAATGCAGCCCCAGTACGGGCACTCCCCACCGACCAGGCGCTCGTCCACTCCGACCACGTCCCACCCGGCGTCGGCGAGCCGGCCTGCCACTTCCTCCCCGGCGGGGCCCATTCCGATGACGACGGCATCCGGTGCGAGAACTGCGGGGGCAACCATGATCGGCTCCCAGCGTTGTGGGTGGAGGCCTGTGTCGTTCCACCGTACTCGGCGGGCTGCCCGGCGTCCTGTGGTCGGCGGGACCGGCGCCGGGGATGATGCCGACGACCGTCGCCGACGGGCGCGCCGGACCGTCAGGGCGTGCTGAAACCGTTGACGATGTCCAGGAAGCGCTGGTAGCCGGTCTGCCAGTCGGACTGGGGGTAGTCGACCAGGATGTCGTACTCGGTCCCCTTGTCGTCCTTGAACAACTGCTCCATGGCGTGGTGCGGTACCCCGTCCGCCTTGCGGACGAAGGTGTACTCCCAGCGCGCGCCGACGAATCCGTCGAGCTGGTCCGGCTCCATGCTCTGCAGCTGGTAGCTGGCGTCGAAGGAGATGACGCTCTTCTCCATCTCCTTGGCGTGCTCCAACGGGGTGATCCCCTGGCCGGCGGTCACCGCGAAGCGCAGCAGGTGTCTCCCGCTGTCCGGGCTGTAGTCGATGGCGCCCAGGCTGGTGTGGGCGATGTTGACCCAGGTGAAGCCCGGCGTCGGATTCGGCAGCGGGAAGGTGAAGCCGGCCGGGTCGTGCTGCGCCGAGTAGCCGGTCGGGATGGTACGGCTGTAGCCGCCCTGCGTGGTGCCGTTCGGGGTGGCCGACGCGGACGGCGCGGACGTCAGGGAATGCTGGGCCGGACCGGCCGACCCCGTCGAGTGCCGCCGGCTGAGCTCGTACGCGGCGCCGCCCCCGGCCAGGGCGGCGAGCAGCGCGGCGACCGTCAGCCAGGGCCAGAGTCTGCGCCGCGACCCGCCCGGCGCGGGCCGCTGACCGGCGCCGCCGGAGCCCGGCGGCGGGCCGGGGTGGCGGTACTCGTGCTCGACGAAGGTGGGACGGATCGGCTCGGACTTCACCGTCGGCGCGTGCGCGTGCTCCGCCGGCCGCCCGTCCCCGCGCTCGGCGGCCGGAGCGGCGGTGTTCCGCACCGTGCGGGCCTCCCAGCGCTTCCGGCCGCGACCGCCGTCGCGGCCGCTCCCGCCGTCCGCGTCGCGCTGGTCCGGCTCGCTGCGGTCGACCACCGGCACCGCCTCGGTGGGGCTGCGCAGCGTGCTCGGCGGAACGCTGATGTTCGTGGTCTCGCCGGCCGCGACCCGCTCCAGCATCCGGATCGCCTCGGGCGCGGACGGCCGTTCGGCCGGGTCCTTGGACATCAGCGCATGCAGCACCGGCGCCAGCGCGCCCGCGTTGCGCGGCTCCGGCAGCGGGTCGGCGACCACCGCCGCGAGCGTCGTCAGCGGCGACTCGCGGCGGAACGGCGACTGGCCCTCCACCGCCGCGTACAGGGTCGCGCCCAGGCCCCACAGGTCCGACTCCGGCCCCGGACGGGAGCCGTGCACCCGCTCGGGGGCGAGGTAGTCGGGCGATCCGATCAGGTCGCCGGTACGGGTGAGCGCGGAGTCGCCCTCGAAGGTGGCGATACCGAAATCGGTCAGGACGACCCGTCCGCTGCCGCGCTCCAGCAGCACGTTCGCCGGTTTGACGTCGCGGTGGATGACCCCGGCCAGATGGCCCCGGTGCAGCGCCGCGAGCACCTGCGCGCCGATCCCGGCCGCCTCACGCGGGTTCAGGGTGCCTTCCTGCTCGACCAGTTCGGCCAGCGAGCGGCCGTCGATCAGCTCCATCACGATCCACGGCTTGCCGTCCTGCTCCAGCACGTCGTGGATGGTGATCACGCCGGGGTGCTTGATCCGCGCGGCGGCGCGGGCCTCCTGCTTCATCCGGGACTGGACGATCGCCAGGTCCTCCTCGGCCAGATGCCCGACCGAGAGTTCCTTCACCGCGACCTCGCGGTCCAGCATCTGGTCCTGGGCCCGCCACACGGTGCCCATGCCGCCCCGGCCGAGCCGCGCGCCCAGCAGGTAGCGCCCCGCCAGCATCCGCGGCGCCTGGGCGTCCACCTGCGTCGCCGGTCCCCGCGCGCCCGCGCCCGGACCGGCTCCCTCACCCCGAGCCGAACCCACCGGCTGCTCCTCGTCCGTACCCACGTGCTCCCCCTCGCCTACGCCTGCCGTGGAGACCCGCGGCTGTGGCAGGAACCCGGACCGCACGATAAAACACCCTGGTTTGCAGCACAGCCTATGCACTGCCCCGGCGCACCGGAACCGGAGGGCCGCTCACGTGACCGGGCTGTGATCCTCAGTGCGATCCCGGGCCGGCCGTGAGCACCGCGACGACCAGCGCCAACACCACTGCCAGCAGCACTCCGCCGACCAGCAGCGGCCCGGACGAACGTCCGCGCCACAGCCGGCCGCGGCGCGGCGCGGCGTGGTGGTGCGGGAAGTCCGGGTGCTCCAGCAGCTCCCCGCGGCGGCGCTGGGCCGGCAGCAGCGCGGCGACCGCGAGCACCTCGTCCTGCTCGATCGGCTCCGGCGCGCGGTGCAGCAACGCCCGTACCCCGGCCGCGATCTCGGGCAGTCCGGGGCGCTCGGCCGGATCGGACCGCAGCAGCCGTCCGACCAGCGGGGCCAGCGGACCGCAACCCGTCGTGTCCGGCGCCGCCCCGACCGCCCGCACAGCGGCGAACAGCGCCTCGGTGTCCGTCTGCGGGAACGGCGGAGCGCCCGTCAGCACCCGGTACAGCAGCACCCCCAGGGCCCAGCTGTCCACGGCCGGGCCGACGGGCGGACCGGCCGCCGCGAGACCGCCCCCGGGGATGTCCGACGCCGGACCGGCGGCCCGGCCGGCGGCGGCGTCGACCGCTCCGCCCTCGCCCGGACCCAGCTGCTCGGGCGCCCACCGCTCCGGCACCGGGCCGACGATGACCGCACGGGCGTCCCTGGCCCGGATCCGCGCCGGGGACCACGGCCCGGCCGGCGTCTCCGCGCCCGGTCGCTCGGCCCCCGGCCCCCCGCACAGCGCCTCCTGGGCGACCCCGGCGACCAGCCCGCCCAGCAGCGCCGTCCCGTCCTCACAGACCATCACCGTGTCGGCGGTGACGTTGCCGTGCACCAGGCCGCCCGCGTGCACCGCGCCGAGCGCCGCGACCAGGTCGTGCACCACCTCGGCCGCCCGGTACGGGGACAGCGGCCCGTGCTCCAGCAGCGCGGCCAGCGAGATCCCCGGCAGGGCCTCACCGGCCACCCACAGGTAGCCGTTCTCCTCGAAGACCTGGAACACCTGGCTCAGCCGGGGATGGTCCGGAACCCCGGCGGCCACATAGGCGGCCTGCCGCAGCGCCCGGCCGCTGGTCCCGTCGGTACGCGCCGCCGCCAGCTCCACCTGGTCGAACGGCTCGGCCGCGGCGACCACCAGCTCCGGCAGCGGCACCGCGTCGAGCTGTACCCCCGCGCCACTGCGCACGTCGGTACCGGACACGCCGGTACCCAGCGGACGCCCCGTCAGCCGGTAACGCTCCGCCAGCAGTCGGCCGCCGGCGGCGGGGACGCCGGGCGCGGGTCCGGCGGATCGCGCGCCTCTGCGCGGCGATCCCGTTGATCGGGCCACCCTGCCTCCCTTCCCCGTCGGCCCCAGCGTACGTCCCCGGGGACGATCAGCCCGCAGGCCGGAAGCTTGCGAGGAAGTGGCTGACCAGCTCCTGGTTCCTGGCACCGGCCCAGGTCGCGTCGGCGGCGGTCCAGTAGATCGCGTAGCCGTGCTGCGGGTCCGTCACGAAGCCCCGGTTCAGCGCGTGCTGGCGGCCGCTGCCGGAGTCGTAGGTCCACTCCCAGTCGGCGGCGTCCCAGCCCCGGTACGCGACGGTCGCCAGCGTCACCCGCCGGTACCCGGGGAAGGTGCCGGAGACCTGCTGCTCGCTCTGCCGCCAGGCGCCCACCGCGCTCGGGCCCGGGGTGCCGGTCCAGTCGATCTGCAGGGTGCCGTCCGGGCCCCGGTACTTCCAGCTGGAACTGCTCTGGCTGACCAGGACCAGCCCGGCCGGAACCTCGATCGTGGCCCCGCCCGGCCCCTGGACCACGTGGTACGCGCCCACCACCGAGCCCGCCCCCGACGCCGACGGCGCGGCGGATCCCGGCGCCGACGACGCCACCGGCCCCTGCGACGCGGAGCCGGACGACGGGCCCGAAGCCGAGCCCGAACGCGAAGCCGAAGCCGAAGCGGAAGCGGAAGCGGAAGCGGAGCCGGACGCCGAGGCCCGGCCCCCGGAGGTGCCGGAGTGGCCCGCACTCGCGGCCGACCCGCCCTGCGAGGCCAGCGCCAGCCACACCCCGGCACCCGCCACCAGCAGCACCAGCAGTACCGCCGCCAGCAGCACCCGGCTGCGCCGTCCCGGCGCCCGCTGCACCACCGGGACCGGCGCCCCCGCGCCCGCGCCCGCCCCGGACGACGGCAGCAGCGGCGGCACGGACGACGCCTGCGGCTGCGGCTGCGGCTGCGGCTGCGCCGTCGCCTCCGGGGCAGGCTTCGACGACTTCGGCGAGGCCTGCCGCACGGACGTCATCGCGACGATCTCCGCCGCCGCGCCCGCCGCACGCCCCGAGGCCGCCGACGGCGCCCCAGACCCCGCTTCCGCACCCGACCCGGACCCGGGCTCCCGCTCCGAGCCCAACGAAGCCGAGCCCGACGAACCCGAACCCGACGAACCCGATGGACCCCGACCCGGGGCCCGCTCCGCCCGATCCGTCCCCGGCTCCGCCCCGCGCTCGGGCTGTGCCCCCGGCTCCGGCTCCGCGTCCAGCTCGGCGAGCACCGCGCGCAGCATCCGTCGCGTAGTGGCCTCGTCGTAGCGGTCCTCCGGCTCCTTCCGCAGCAGCCCCTCGATCACCGGCCTCAGCGGCCCGGCGTTGGCCGGCGGCTCCAGGTCCTCCGTCATCACCGCCGTCAGCGTGGCCAGCGCCGAGCCCTTGTCGTACGGCGGACGCCCCTGCACCATCGCGTACAGCGTCGCGCCGAGCGACCACAGGTCGGCCGCGGCGCCGGGTATCCGGCCCCGGGCCCGTTCCGGTGAGATGTACGAGGGCGCGCCGACCAGCATCCCGGTGGAGGTCACCGAGGGGTCGCCCTCGACCCGGGCTATGCCGAAGTCGGTGAGCACCACCCGCCCGTCATGCCCGATCAGCACGTTGGACGGCTTGACGTCCCGGTGCAGGATGCCGGAGCGGTGCGCCTCGGCCAGCACGCCCAGCAGGTCCAGGCCGATCTCGGCGGCCCGTCGCGGCGGCAGCACCCCCTCCGCCCGGATGACCTCGCTCAGCGACCGGGACTCCACCAGCTCCATCACGATCCAGGGCCGGTCGTCCTCCTCGACCACGTCGAACACCGTGACCGCGGCGGTGTGCCGGATCCGGGCGATCGCCTTGGCCTCGGTGAGCGTACGGGCGACCCGCCGGCGCCGCTCGTCCTCGCTGACCCCGGCCTCGAAGCGCAGTTGCTTGACCGCGACGTCGCGGCCGAGCATCTCGTCCTTGGCCCGCCATACCGTGCCCATGCCGCCCTGGCCGAGAACCGAGCGGAGCCGGTAGCGCCCGGCGAGCAGCCGCTCCGTCAGATCCCGGTCACTGTCCAGGTCACTGGTCATGCTGATGACGTCCCCTCCGAACTGTGGTGCGAGCGCGCACCCCCATCGTCCCTTACCGCAGCGGGACGATGTCCTGTGCCCCCAGTCTCGCGGCGTCGGCGGTCAGGTCGTCCGGCTGCTGCTGCGACTCCCGCTCCGCCTCGACGCGCTTGCGGTAGTGCTCGACCTCGCGGTCCACCTGCCCCTTGTCCCACGCCAGTTCGGCGGACATCAGTTCCGCCGCCTCCCGCATCGACTCCGTTCCGCGATCGAAAGTCTCGATGGAGATCCGGGTCCGCCGCGCCAGCACGTCGTCCAGGTGCCGGGCGCCCTCGTAGCGCGCCGCATAGACCACCTCGGCCCGCAGGTAGTCCTCGGCGCCCGTCAGCGGGTCGGCCAGGGACGGGTCCTGGGCGATCAGCTCCAGCACCTCCTCGGCCATCGACCCGAAACGGTTGAGCAGGTGCTCGATCCGGGCCACGTGCAGCCCGCTGCGCCTGGCCAGCTCGGCCCGCCCGTTCCACAGCGCCTGGTAGCCCTCCGCGCCCGCCAGCGGCACCCGTTCGGTGCAACTGACCGGCACCCGCTGGTCCAGCCCGTGCACCACCTCGTCCACGGCGTCCCTGGCCATCACCCGGTAGGTGGTGTACTTGCCGCCGGCGACCACCACCAGGCCCGGCACCGCGTGCTGCACCACGTGCTCACGGCTGAGTCTGGACGTCGCCTCCGACTCCCCGGCCAGCAGCGGACGCAGGCCGGCGTAGACGCCCTCGACGTCCTCCCTGGTCAGCGGCACCGCCAGGACCGAGTTCACATGGTCGAGCAGGTACTCGATGTCGGCGCTGCTGGCCGCCGGGTGGTCCTTGTCCAGATTCCACTCGGTGTCCGTGGTGCCCACGATCCAGTGCCGCCCCCACGGGATGACGAAGAGCACGCTCTTCTCGGTCCGCAGGATCAGGCCGGTCGACGAGTGGATCCGGTCGCGCGGCACCACCAGATGGATGCCCTTCGAGGCCCGCACATGGAACTGCCCGCGCTCGCCCACCAGCGCCTGGGTCTCGTCGGTCCACACGCCGGTCGCGTTGACGACCTGCCGGGCGCGTACCTCGAACTCGCCGCCCTGCTCCAGGTCGTGCACCCGGGCGCCGACCACCCGCTCGCCCTCTCGCAGGAACCCGACCACCCGGGCCCGGTTCGCGGCGAACGCCCCGTACGAGGCGGCGGTGCGCACCAGCGTGGTGACGAAGCGCGCGTCGTCCATCTGCGCGTCGTAGTACTGCACCGCCCCGACCAGCGCGTCCTTCCGCAGGCAGGGGGCCTGCTGCAGGGCCTGACGCCGCGACAGGTGCCGGTGCACGGGCAGGCCCCGGCCATGGCCGCCGGCCACCGACATGGCGTCGTACAGCGCCACGCCCGACCCTACGTACGGGCGCTCCCAGCCCCGGTGCTGCAGCGGATACAGGAACGGCACCGGTTTCACCAGATGCGGCGCCAGCGTCTGCAGCAGCAGCCCGCGTTCCTTCAGCGCCTCCTTGACCAGCGCGAAGTCCAGCATCTCCAGATACCGCAGGCCACCGTGGATCAGTTTGCTGGACCGGCTCGACGTGCCCGACGCCCAGTCCCGCGCATCGACCAGACCGGTCGTCAGACCCCTGGTCGCGGCGTCCAGCGCGGTTCCGGCGCCGACCACCCCTCCGCCGACCACCAGCACGTCCAGTTCCCGCTCGGCCATCCGGGCGAGGGACTCCACCCTCTCGGTCGGCCCCAGTTTCGTGCTCCGCAAGGCTGCCTCCGCACATGGTTCTCTCCGGCTGAACCCTCGCCCCCAGTCTGCCGGGAATCCCCGCCGCCCGCTCAGCCACAACAAAGGGGCGCGAGGAACTGCGCTGCCAACCGTGCACCTCCGTGCACTACTGGCAGCGCCGTTCCCCGCGCCCCTGAGAAACAGAACCCTCAGCGGTGCGCAGCGGTGGGCGCGACGGTGACCTCGACCCGCTGGAACTCCTTGAGCTCGGAGTACCCCGTCGTGGCCATCGCCCGCCGCAGCGCCCCGAAGAGGTTCATGGTGCCGTCCGGCGTGTGCGACGGGCCGTGCAGGATCTCCTCCGTGCTACCGACCGTCCCAAGGTCCACCCGCTTGCCCCGCGGCAGCTCCTCGTGCACGGCCTCCATGCCCCAGTGGAAGCCCCTGCCCGGGGCGTCGTGGGCCCGCGCCAGCGCCGCGCCGATCATCACCGCGTCCGCGCCGCAGGCCACCGCCTTGGCCAGGTCGCCGCTGTAGCCGACCCCGCCGTCCGCGATGACGTGCACGTACCGGCCGCCGGACTCGTCCATGTAGTCGCGGCGGGCCGCCGCCACGTCGGCGACCGCGGTCGCCATCGGCACCTGGATGCCGAGCACGGTGCGGGTGGTGTGCGCCGCGCCGCCGCCGAAGCCGACCAGCACGCCGGCCGCGCCGGTCCGCATCAGGTGCAGCGCCGCGGTGTAGGTCGCGCAGCCGCCGACGATCACCGGGACGTCCAGCTCGTAGATGAACTGCTTGAGGTTCAGCGGCTCGGCCGCGCCGGAGACGTGCTCGGCGGAGACCGTGGTGCCCCGGATCACGAAGATGTCGACCCCGGCGTCCACGACCACCTTGGAGAACTCGGCGGTGCGCTGCGGCGACAGCGCGGCGGCGGTGACCACACCGGAGTCGCGGATCTCCTTGAGGCGCCGGCCGATCAGGTCGGCCTTGATCGGCTCGCGGTAGATCTCCTGGAGCCGGCGGGTCGCCACCGCCTCGTCCTTGACCTCGGTGATCTCCTGCAGCAGCGGGGTCGGGTCCTCGTACCGGGTCCACAGGCCTTCGAGGTTGAGGACGCCGAGGCCGCCGTGCCGGCCGAAGGCGATGGCCTGCTCCGGGGAGACCACGCTGTCCATCGGCGCGGCCAGGAATGGGAGCTCGAAGCGGTAGGCGTCGATCTGCCAGGCGATCGAGACCTCCTTCGGGTCCCGGGTCCGGCGGCTCGGTACGACGGCGATGTCGTCGAAGGCGTACGCCCGTCGGCCCCGCTTGCCCCGCCCGATCTCGATCTCGGTCACGTCCAGCCCTTCGCTCAACCTGTCACTGCTCCACTGCCGTGCACCAGTATCCCGTACAACGCGGAAAGGGCCGCCGAGGCGGCCCTTCCGTGGAACGTGCGGTTACTTACTGTGGTAGTTCGGCGCCTCGACGGTCATCTGAATGTCGTGCGGGTGGCTCTCCTTGAGGCCCGCCGAGGTGATCCGGACGAACCGGCCCTTGGACTCCATCTCGGCGACGGTGGCCGCACCGACGTAGCCCATGGTCTGCCGCAGGCCGCCGACCAGCTGGTACAGCACCGCGGAGAGCGGGCCGCGGTAGGGCACCTGGCCCTCGATACCCTCGGCGATCAGCTTCTCGTCGGAGCTGACGTCGCCCTGGAAGTAGCGGTCCTTGGAGAAGGACCTCGCCTGGCCGCGCGACTGCATCGCGCCCAGCGAGCCCATGCCCCGGTAGGACTTGAACTGCTTGCCGTTGATGAACAGCAGCTCGCCCGGCGACTCCTCGCAGCCCGCGAGCAGGCTGCCCAGCATCACCGTGTCGGCGCCGGCGGCCAGCGCCTTGCCGATGTCGCCGGAGTACTGCAGCCCGCCGTCGCCGATGACCGGAACCCCGGCCTCGCGGCAGGCCAGGGCGGCCTCGTAGATCGCGGTGACCTGGGGGACGCCGATGCCGGCGACCACCCGGGTGGTGCAGATGGAGCCGGGGCCCACGCCGACCTTGACGCCGTCGACACCGGCGTCGATCAGCGCCTGGGCGCCGTCCCGGGTGGCGACGTTGCCGCCGACCACGTCGACGCCGACGGCCGACTTGATCTTGGCCATCCAGCTCAGCGCGTTGCTGTTGTGGCCGTGCGAGGTGTCGACGACCAGGAAGTCCACGCCGACGGCGGCCAGCGCCTGGGCCCGCTCCAGCGACTCCGCGCTGGCGCCGACGGCCGCGCCGACCAGCAGCCGGCCCTCGGCGTCCTTGGCGGCCAGCGGGTACTTCTCGGCCTTGACGAAGTCCTTGACCGTGATCAGACCCTTGAGCCGGCCGTCGGCGTCGACCAGCGGCAGCTTCTCGATCTTGTGCCGACGCAGCCGCGCGATGGCGTCCTCACCGCTTATCCCGACCTCGCCGGTGATCAGCGGCATCGGCGTCATGACCTCGCGGACCTGACGGTTCCGGTCCGACTCGAAGGCCATGTCGCGGTTGGTGACGATGCCCAGCAGCCGCCCCTCGGCGTCGGTGACCGGGACGCCGGAGATCCGGAACTTGGCGCAGAGGGCGTCGGCCTCGGCCAGGGTGGCCTCGGGGCCGACCGTGATCGGGTCGGTGACCATGCCGGACTCGGACCGCTTCACCAGGTCGACCTGGTTGACCTGGTCCTCGATGGAGAGGTTGCGGTGCAGCACGCCGACACCGCCCTGGCGGGCCATGGCGATCGCCATCCGCGCCTCGGTGACCTTGTCCATGGCGGCGGAGAGCAGCGGAATGTTGACGCGCACGTTCCGGGACACCCGTGAGGAGGTGTCCACCATGTTCGGCAGAACCTCGGAGGCACCCGGAAGCAGCAGGACGTCGTCGTAGGTGAGCCCGAGCATCGCGAACTTCTCGGGTACACCTGCGGCATTCAAAGACATGAGGGGCACCTTCCCGTACCATCCCGATGGATCTCCGGACGGGGGAAGACTTCCGACCGCTCCCGCCCGCGCAACACGGCGCCACCGGGGGCCGCAGACGAGGCAGCTCGGCACCGATACTTAAGACTACCGGCTCACAACCGCAACCCTTGCGCCGCAAAGCCCCCATGTGCCCCGCGCCACACCGCGCTCCGCGCGCGCCGTGCCGGGCCTGGGGGGCGCGGGGCTCTGTTGGATGAACACCGTGCGCTGCCAACCATGCAGATCGTAGAGGGCTGGCAGCGCACGCAGTTGATCAAGCTGAGCCCCGCGCCCCTTGTTGTGGCGGGCTACGCCGAGAGGTCTTCGGGGCCGTTGCTCGCCAGGGCCCGCAGCCGGCTGAGCGCACGGTGCTGGGCGACCCGGACCGCGCCGGCGGACATCCCGAGCACCTCGCCGGTCTCCTCCGCGGTCAGCCCGGCGGCGACCCGCAGCAGCACCAGCTCCCGCTGCCGGGCCGGCAGGCAGGCCAGCAGCTCCCGGGCCCAGGCGGCGTCGCTGCTCAGCAGCGCGCGCTCCTCGGGGCCCAGCGCGTCATCGGGGGTCTCCGGCAGCTCCTCGGCCAGGAACACCGCATGGCCGGGGCCCTTCATCGCGGCCCGCTGCAGGTCGGCGATCTTGTGCGCGGCGATGCCGTAGACGAAGGCCTCGAACGGCCGGCCCTCGTCGCGGTAGCGCGGCAGCGCGCACAGCACGGCGAGGCAGACCTCTTGCGCCACGTCGTCCACGTGGTGCCGCGCGCCCCCGGGCAGTCGCATCAGCCGGGCCCGGCAGTACCGCAGCACCAGCGGGTGGACCCGGGCCAGCAGCTCGTCCGTGGCCTCGGTCTCCCCGGCGACCGCGCGGACCACGAGCGCACCGATGGGCACAGGAGCCCCTGCGGTCGCAGTCACTTCGTCGTCACGCACCGGTCCATGGTGCCTGGTCGCCACGGAAAACGTGGCACCGCACCCCGACTTGTGCATCGGAACGTTATGCGCCACCGTCCACCCCTCCCGCCCGCGGCGCGCCGCGACGCACCGTTCTGAAGGTCCATACCTCCCATGGTGCGTCCTCGGCCGGGAAACAGGCCACACCCACCCCCGCCCAGCGGGCGGGGGTGCCCCCGCTCTGTGCGCGGGCGCTACCGCACCAGGCCCCAGCGGAAGCCCAGGGCGACCGCGTGCGCGCGGTCGGAGGCGCCGAGCTTCTTGAACAGGCGCCGGGCGTGGGTCTTCACCGTGTCCTCGGAGAGGAACAGCTCACGGCCGATCTCGGCGTTGCTGCGGCCGTGGCTCATGCCCTCCAGCACCTGGATCTCCCGGGCGGTCAGCGTCGGCGCGGCGCCCATCTCGGCACAGCGCAGCCGACGCGGCGCGAGCCGCCAGGTCGGGTCGGCCAGCGCCTGGGTGACCGTGGCCCGCAGCTCCGCCCGCGAGGCGTCCTTGTGCAGGTAGCCCCGCGCACCGGCGGCCACGGCGAGGGCGACGCCGTCGAGGTCCTCGGCGACGGTGAGCATGATGATGCGGGCACCGGGATCGGCCGACAGCAGTCGGCGCACGGTCTCGACGCCGCCGAGGCCGGGCATCCGCACGTCCATGAGGACCAGGTCGGACCGGTCGGCCACCCAGCGGCGGAGCACCTCCTCACCGTTCGTCGCCGTGGTCACCCGATCGACTCCGGGCACGGTCGCGACCGCGCGGCGGAGCGCCTCCCGGGCAAGCGGTGAATCATCACAGACGAGAACGGATGTCATGACCGTCCTCCGCAGCTGATCCGCGTCACGTTGAGCCTCCTGGCTGGTACGAATCGTCACCGACACGGGCCCGGCGACCGACGTCTTCCCCGACGCCCGTGCCGTACACCGCCTCCGCACTCCCAACGACCGTCACTCGAATGAGTTACGGGGTCGGCAGCCGCCTCCACCACTCTACGTGGTTGACCCGCTACAGATCATCCACCCCGCGGTGCACTCCGGCGCATATGCGCCGCTCGCGCGTCGTGCACGCGGGAACTCCGGGGGTCGAGCGCGGGGCGGCGCGCGGACACCGCGCTTGCCTCTAGTCCCAACGAGTACCCCCACACGCAGGACACGCCACCTCCCCGAGCTGATCCGTTCGAGCTGATCCATTCGGACGCCTCCGACGGCCCTGCACTGCCCCACTTCGTCCGATTTGTGAGATTTTCAGGACTTATGGCCTATATGCAACGCGGTTGGCCTCTTGTCCGATTACATCTACATGGGTCATATTTCCATCTACTCAGACCGGTTCGGTCAGCGCCGCGCCGGTCTCCGCTCCCGAACGACCGAGGGAATGAGCAATGGCAGACTTCTCCCGCCTCCCCGGCCCCAACGCGGACCTCTGGGACTGGCAGCTTTCCGCCGCCTGCCGCGGCGTCGACAGTTCGCTCTTCTTCCACCCCGAGGGAGAGCGCGGAGCCGCGCGCAGCTCGCGCGAGCAGTCGGCCAAGGAAGTGTGCATGCGCTGCCCGGTGCGGACCGAGTGCGCAGCCCACGCACTGGCCGTACGTGAGCCCTACGGCGTCTGGGGCGGGCTGACCGAGGACGACCGCGAGGAACTGCTGGGCCGGGCCCGGCACCGCCCTGTCGACGTCGTGGCCGCCATCGAGGCCAGCACCCTGGTCCACGGCTGAGGAGTCGCGCACGACCGAGGAGCCATCTGAAAAATCGTTTCTCCACGCCACCCTGCGGCGGTCCTGCATCGCGGGCCCGCCCTCGGGCGGGCGTGGAGCAGACACGCCAAAGGCCCGCCCGCACCGGAGTCGGTGCGGGCGGGCCTCAGCGTGGTGCGTCGGTCGTGCGTGGCCTCAGTGCGAGTGGCCGTGGCCGCCGTGCGAGTGGCCCGCGGCGGCAGCCGCGTCCTCGTCGGCGGGCTTCTCGACGACCAGCGTCTCCGTGGTGAGCAGCAGCGACGCGATCGACGCGGCGTTCTGCAGCGCGGAGCGGGTGACCTTGACCGGGTCGATGACGCCGGCCTTGATCAGGTCGCCGTACTCGCCGGTCGCGGCGTTGAAGCCCTGGCCCTCTTCCAGCTCCGCCACCTTGGTGGTGATGACGTAGCCCTCAAGGCCCGCGTTCTGGGCGATCCAGCGCAGCGGCTCGACGAGCGCGCGACGGACCACCCGCACGCCGACGGCCTCGTCGCCGGACAGGCCGAGGCCGCCGTCGAGGACCTTCTGCGCGTGCACGAGGGAGGCGCCGCCACCGGCGACGATGCCCTCCTCGACAGCCGCGCGGGTCGCCGAGATGGCGTCCTCAAGGCGGTGCTTCTTCTCCTTGAGCTCGACCTCGGTGGCCGCGCCGACCTTGATCACGCAGACCCCGCCGGCCAGCTTGGCCAGGCGCTCCTGCAGCTTCTCGCGGTCCCAGTCCGAGTCGGTGTTCTCGATCTCGGCCTTGATCTGCGCGACGCGCCCGGCGACCTCGGAGGACTCACCGGCGCCGTCGACGACGGTGGTGTTGTCCTTGGAGACGGTCACCCGGCGGGCGGTGCCCAGCACGTCCAGACCGGCCTGGTCGAGCTTGAGGCCGACCTCCTCGGCGATGACGGTGGCACCGGTGAGGGTGGCCAGGTCGCCGAGCATGGCCTTGCGGCGGTCGCCGAAGCCGGGGGCCTTCACCGCGACGGCGTTGAAGGTGCCGCGGATCTTGTTCACCACGAGGGTGGACAGCGCCTCGCCGTCGACGTCCTCGGCGATGATCAGGAGCGGCTTGCTGGCGCCACCCTGCAGGATCTTCTCCAGCAGCGGGAGCAGGTCCTGGATCGAGGAGATCTTGCCCTGGTGGATCAGGATGTACGGGTCGTCGAGGACGGCCTCCATCCGCTCCTGGTCGGTGACCATGTAGGGCGACAGGTAGCCCTTGTCGAACTGCATGCCCTCGGTGAACTCGAGCTCCAGGCCGAAGGTGTTCGACTCCTCGACGGTGATCACACCGTCCTTGCCGACCTTGTCCATGGCCTCGGCGATCAGGTCGCCGACCTGCGGGTCCTGGGCGGACAGCGCGGCGACGGCGGCGATGTCCTCCTTGCCGTCGATCTCGCGGGCGACCGAGAGCAGGTGGTCCGACACGGCCTTGACGGCGGCGTCGATGCCCTTCTTCAGCCCGGCCGGGCCGGCGCCGGCGGCGACGTTGCGCAGACCCTCGTTGACCAGGGCCTGGGCCAGCACGGTCGCGGTGGTGGTGCCGTCACCCGCGATGTCGTTGGTCTTGGTGGCGACCTCCTTGACGAGCTGCGCGCCAAGGTTCTCGTACGGGTCGTCCAGCTCCACCTCGCGGGCGATGGTGACGCCGTCGTTGGTGATGGTGGGCGCGCCGAACTTCTTGTCGATGACGACGTTGCGGCCCTTGGGACCGATCGTCACCTTCACGGTGTCGGCAAGCTTGTTGACGCCGCGCTCGAGCGAGCGGCGGGCGTCCTCGTCGAACTGCAGGATCTTCGCCATGCTTAGGGATTCCCTCTCAAACAACCGAGCCCGGGCCCCCGTCGCCACTCAGTGAGAACTGCACTCAGTGCAGCACTCACTGAGTGGCGGCCGGGGGTCCGGGCGGGTCACGACTCTGCGGTCAGCGTCGCAGCTGCGAACAGCTGGGTGTTACTTCTGGACGATCGCGAGGACGTCGCGCGCCGAGAGGACGAGGTACTCCTCGCCGTTGTACTTGACCTCGGTGCCGCCGTACTTGCTGTACAGCACGACGTCGCCGACGGCGACGTCGAGCGGCAGGCGCTGGCCGTCCTCGAAGCGACCCGGGCCCACGGCCAGGACGACGCCCTCCTGGGGCTTCTCCTTCGCGGTGTCCGGGATGACCAGGCCAGAGGCCGTGGTCTGCTCGGCTTCGAGCGGCTGGACCACAATGCGGTCCTCAAGCGGCTTGATGGCAACCTTGGAGCTGGTGGTCGTCACGTTCCGACCTCCCCCTTCGGAGATCACGGGGTGATTCATGTCTTGGGTCGCGAAGATCTGTGGCACGGCCGCCGTCGCGGTGCCGGACGCGCCTCTTCGCGGTTAGCGCTCTCACCTGGAGAGTGCCAACGACGACACTAGGCCGCCGTTAGCACTCAGTCAACCAGAGTGCCAACGCGTCCCCTAATGGCCGTGGCAGACAGCCGTGCGGCCGCAGCCCCGCGCAGCCGGGATGATGGTGCCGTGGAGATCGAATCGTTCCTGGCCCTGCTGACCGACGAGGGCCGGACCCTGCTGGCCGAGCTGGCCGACTACTCGCCCGGACAGGAGCTGGCCCTGGCCACCCGGCTGCGCCGGGACCACCCCGCGGAGCTGGTGTCGGCGGCGATCGGGCAGGCCCGGCTGCGGCAGCGCGCGGTGCCGAAGTTCGGCGCGGCGGACGCGGCCCGGATGTACTTCACCCCGGACGGCGTGGAGCAGGCGACCAGGACCAGCGTCGCCGAGTGGCGCGCGCGGCGCTTCGCCGGGCTCGGGGTACGGCGGCTGGCCGACCTCTGCTCCGGCGTCGGCGGCGACGCCATCGCCCTGGCCCGCGCCGGGATCTCGGTGCTCGCCGTCGACCGCGACCCGCTGACCTGCGCGGTGGCGGAGGCCAACGCCGCCGCGCTGGGGCTGCGGGAGCTGATCGAACAGCGCTGCGCCTCGGTCGACGAGGTGGACCTCGGCGGCTTCGACGCGGTCTTCGTGGACCCCGCGCGGCGCGGCGGGCGGGGCCGGATCTTCGACCCCGAGGCCTACTCGCCGCCGCTGAGCTGGGCCGTGGCCGCCGCGCGGCAGGCCCCGCACGCGGCCCTGAAGGTGGCGCCCGGCATCCCGCACGAGGCGGTCCCCGAGGGCGCCGAGGCCGAGTGGGTGTCCGACGGCGGCGACGTCAAGGAGGCCGTGCTCTGGTTCGGCGCCGAGCCGGACCAGCCGCACCGGGCCACCCTGCTGCCGTACGGGCACAGCCTCACCGGCGGCCGGCTGGCCGACCCCGCGGTCGGCCCGGTGCGCCGCTACCTCTACGAGCCGGACGGCGCGGTGATCCGCGCGCACCTGGTCGCCGAGGTGGCGCAGCAGCTGGACGCGACCCTGATCGACCCGACCATCGCCTACCTCACCGCCGCCGAGCTGCGGCCCACCCCGTTCGCCACGCCCTACGAGATCACCGACGTGCTCCCGTTCGGGCTGAAGAGGCTGAAGGCGCTGCTGCGCGAGCGCGGCGTCGGCACCGTGGTCATCAAGAAGCGCGGCTCGGCGATCGAGCCGGAGGAGCTGCGGCGCAAGCTCCGACCCGAAGGGGTGAACTCCTGCACCGTCTTCCTGACCCGGGTGGACGGCGCCCCGAGCATGCTGCTGGGGCACCCGGCCGAGGGCTGACGGCGGCGGCTACGGCTGCTGGATGTAGTCGTCGAGGCGGGCGACGGTGAAACCCTGCTCCTGGATCCGCTTGACCATGTTGGCGAACATCGCCGTCATCGACTCGCCCTTGAGCTCCGAGGGGCCCCGGAAGTGGGCCAGGATGATGTCCCCGTTCTGGAGTCTGTGGTCAGGACCCTGGTACTGGAAACCGGTGATCTGCATGGTCTCCTTCCAGTACACGACGGCGCGCGGGCCGCAGGCCTGGACCGCGGTGTTGAGGTTCGCCGAGTAGGCGCCGTCACCGTAGGGCGGGCGGAACAGGAACGGCGCGGTGCCGTACTGGGTGGTGATGATCTTCTGGTCGCCGCAGATCTCGTTCTGCTGCCGGGCCTCGGAGATGGTGCTCATCGCCGGGTGGTGCAGGGTGTGGTTCTGGATGCTGTTGCCCAGCGCCTGCAACGGCTTGAAGTAGCCGTAGTCCGACTTGATGGTGTCGTTCATCAGGAACATCGTGAAAGGGATCCGCAGGTCCTGCATCATCTGCACGAACCGGGGGTCCTTCTCGGCGCCGTCGTCCAGGGTGATGAACACGACCTTCTGGTCGGTCGGGATGTTGCGGAACACCGGGACCTTGCCGGTCCTGGTGAGCTTGACCGGCTTGTCGCTCGGCGCGGCCGGCGTCGGTGGCAGCGGGGTCAGCCCCCACTTCGCCCACACCGCCGGGTCCGTCGCCATCCCCGAGCCCGCACCCGCGGTGGCGTCCGAGCCCGCGCCCGAACCCGGGGCCGTGCCGGTCGCCGGGCCGGAGGGTGCGCTCTGCGGGGCCGCGCCGGTGGCGCTGCCGCCGCAGCCGGCGGCCAGCGCCGCGAGGGCCAGGGCCCCAGCCGTCGTTGCCAGGGTCCTGCCGTACCGCTTCACTGTGCCGTGCTCCCCGCGCTCGTGCCGATTGCTGCTGGGGACGCTACCGCCTCACAGCCGGTTCCCAGCCATCGCCCAGCGGGAACCCGGGGATGTCACTCCGAGAGCCGGTGCAGCTCGTCGTGCGAGACCGGGACGGCGTCAGGGCCGGCGTCGGGAACGGTGCCCGGGACGTGGGTCTCGGTCACCGGCAGCGAGGAGTCGGCGGAGAGGTCGAAGGAGGACGGCGTGCGGTTCCGCCACACCATCTCGGCGCCCAGCGCGGCCACCATCGCCCCGTTGTCCGTGCACAGCTTCATCCGGGGCACCCGCAGCTCGATCCCGGCGCGCTCGCAGCGCTCGCGCGCCATCGCCCGCAGCCGCGAGTTCGCCGCGACGCCGCCGCCGATCATCAGGTGCTCCACACCGTGGTCCCGGCAGGCCCGGATCGCCTTGCGGGTCAGCACGTCGGTGACCGCCTCCTGGAAGGACGCGGCGACGTCCCGCACCGGCACCTCCTCGCCGGCCCGCCGCTTCGCCTCGATCCAGCGGGCGACCGCGGTCTTCAGGCCGGAGAAGGAGAAGTCGTAGGCGGCGTCGCGCGGCCCGCTCAGCCCGCGCGGGAAGGCGATCGCGGACGGGTCGCCCTCGGCGGCGTAGCGGTCGATCACCGGGCCGCCGGGGAAGCCGAGGCCGAGCACCCGGGCGACCTTGTCGAAGGCCTCACCGGCCGCGTCGTCGATGGTCGCGCCCAGCGAGCGGACGTCACTGGTGATGTCGGAGGTCAGCAGCAGCGACGAGTGCCCGCCGGAGACCAGCAGCGCCATGGTGGGTTCGGGCAGCCGCCCGTGCTCCAGCTGGTCCACGCAGATGTGCGAGGCCAGGTGGTTCACCCCGTACAGCGGCTTGTCCAGCGCATAGGCGTAGGCCTTGGCGGCGGAGACGCCGACCAGCAGCGCGCCGGCCAGGCCGGGGCCGGCGGTGACCGCGATGCCGTCCAGGTCGCTCGCCTTGATCCCGGCCTCGTCCAGGGCGCGCTGGACGGTGGGGACCATGGCCTCCAGGTGGGCCCGGCTGGCGATCTCCGGGACGACCCCGCCGAAGCGGCCGTGCTCCTCGACGCTGGTGGCGACGGCGTCCGCGAGCAGGGTGGTGCCCCGGACGATGCCGACGCCGGTCTCGTCGCAGGACGTCTCGATGCCGAGGACCAGCGGTTCGTCAGCCATCGTGGCTCATTGCTCCTACGTTGTTCGCTTCACTGTGGCCGGGGTCGTCGAGCCGCATGACCAGGGCGTCGACCCCGGAGGGCTGGTAGTAGTTGCGGCGCAGGCCGATCGGCTGGAAGCCGAAGCGCTCGTAGAGGCGCTGGGCGCGGCCGTTGTCGACGCGGACCTCCAGCAGCAGCTCGGTGCAGCCCGCGTCGGCGGCCTGGCGGACCAGGGTGGTCAGCAGCCGGGCGCCGAGGCCGGTGCCCCAGTGCTCCCGCGCCACCGCGATGGTCTGCACGTCGCCGCTGCCGGCCACCGCCATCAGGCCCGCGTAGCCGACGAGCCGGCCCTCGGCGTCCTCGGCGACGGTGTACCAGCGGGTGGCGCGCGGGTGGCGCGCGTCGGCCAGCTCGGACCAGAACATGCCGGCCGACCAGGCGTCCTCGGGGAACAGCTCGGCCTCCAGGGCCAGCACGGGCTCGATGTCCCACCAGCGCATCTCACGCAGGTCCACCCGCGCGGCGGTACCGGTCATGCGGGCAGGACCGTCTTGTAGTTCTTCGGCACCTCGGCGTCCGGCCGCCGCAGGTACAGCGGCGTCGGGGCGAGCAGCTCCCGCCCGGCCGCGAGCTCGGCCGCGGCGAAGGCGGCCAGCGCGGCGGCCGACTGGTGCTCCGGCATCCCCGGCACCAGGGCGCGGAAGGTCTCCGGGTAGAGCACGGCGCCGGCGCCGACGGCCGGCAGGTCCCCGAGCCCCTCCGGCAGCTCCGCCGGACGGTCCACCGCCGGCCCGTCCACGCGGGCGCCCGAGGCGTCGTAGCGGGCCCAGTAGACCTCCTTGCGGCGGGCGTCGGTGGCGGCGGTGAACGGCCCGGTCAGCCCGGCGGACCGGGCCGCGTGGGCGATGCCGTCCAGGGTGCAGACGCCGTGCACCGGGATGCCCAGCGCGTGGCCCAGCGCGGCCGCCGTGACCAGGCCCACCCGCAGCCCGGTGTAGGGGCCGGGCCCGACGCCGACGACCACCGCGCCGAGCTGCTCCTTGCCGACACCCGCCTCGCGCAGCACCCGGTCCACGGCCGGGAGCAGCAGCTCACCGTGCCGCCGGGCGTCGACCGCGTCGGCGGTGGCGAGGGTCTCACCGCTGTCGGTGTCGTGGAGGGCCGCGGTGACGGCGGGGGTCGCGGTGTCGAACGCAAGCAGAAGCACCCCACCAGGTTAGTCGGATCCGGGGTGCGGGATGAGAAGCTGAGTATTCACACGCTTGCCGAGCTCTGGAGGAGATGTGGCACGGTTCGGGTCCGGCGCCGTCGTCACCGTGCTGACCGCGTCCGCGCTCGCACTGGTCACGATGCTCGCGCTGCAGGCGAAGAGCTCCGCGTCGACCACCACGACGGCCGGTGCCAAGCCCGGCGCCTCGGCCAGCGCGTCCGGCTCCACGCCGGGTCAGGGGCAGCCCAGCGCGGCGCCCAAGCCGCCCGCGGTCCCCGCCGACTCCGGCTCGGGGAAGCGGGTGGTGTACTCGCTCAAGGCGAAGCGGGTCTGGCTGGTCGACCCGGGCAACCCCGGCGGCGACCGGACCTTCGCGGTGATGCCCAGCCCGGTCAGCCCGCTCGCGGCGACCTACACCGTGGACACCACCATCGCCTCGCCCTACACCGGGTCGGACGGCGTGAAGATCAAGGACGGCGTGCTCTTCGCCACCCGCACCGGCGTCCGCATCGGCTTCAGCGCGGCCGTGGACGGCACCATGCCGAGCCCGGACCCGACGCTGCGCACCGGCGGCATCCGGGAAGCCCTGGGCGACGGCCAGGCGCTGTTCGCCTTCGCCCCCAAGGGCACCAAGGTCGTCGTCATCCCCTGAGCCACTGCGTCCCTGAGCCACCGCGACTCCGACGGCCGGGCGCGTCAGGCGGCGGCCGGCGCGTCCAGGTGGGGCGGTACGGCGGGCCCGGTCTCGTCCGTCCCGTCGTCGGCCGAGGTCGGCGGCGTGCACACGGCCCTGGCGGCCCGAGTCGCGGCCAGCAGGTCGGTCATGCTCACCGGGCTGGTGGGCGGGTCCCCGTCGCGGGGGGTCGTGCCGGACATGTCGCCTCCCGTAGTTAGGCATACCTAACCCTCGGCACCATGTGACCATGACACCGCGCGGCACGCAACATCTTCCCGACAGCGCGTCGGAATAACAACCGTCACCCTCGGTCAGGCCGCCAGCGCCGTCCAGTCCACGCCGTGCCAGCGGTCACCCAGACCCGTAAGGGTGACGAGTCGCGGGTCGTCACCCTCCTGGGGGTACGCCGACGCGTCCGCCGTTTCCTCGCCCGGCTTTCCCTCGCCCGCCCTTCCCTCGCCGGCGAGCTCCGCTCCGCCGAGCGCCCGCTCGATCCTGACCTCCAGCCGGGAGTCGGACAGCTCCTCGACCTTGCCCTCGCCCCACTCCACCACCACCACGGAGTCCGGCAGCGACACGTCCAGGTCCAGGTCCTCCATCTGGTCCAGGCCGCCGCCGAGGCGGTAGGCGTCCACGTGGACCAGGGCCGGACCGGCCCCGAGCGAGGGGTGCACCCGGGCGATGACGAAGGTCGGCGAGGTCACCGCGCCGCGCACGCCCAGGCCCTCGCCCAGGCCCCGGGTCAGCGTGGTCTTGCCGGCGCCCAGTTCGCCGGAGAGCAGGACCAGGTCGCCCGGGCGCAGCAGCGCGGCGAGGGCGCGGCCGAGCTGCTGCATGGCCGCGGCGGCGGGAACGGTGACGGTGGTGGCGTTGCCCATGGTGCGGGGCGGTCCTCTCCGGAGGCGGTACGGGCGGGGCGGGGCTAGGAGGTCAGCACCTCGCCGAGGGCGAGGTCGCGTACGGACTGCGGCAGCGGGGCACCGGTGCGCCCGGCTGCCTGTTCGAGCAGCCGGGCCAGCGCGGCGTCGACCAGGGCGGGGCGCTCCAGCATGACCAGGTGCCCGGTCTCCGGGACTATGACCAGCTCGGCGTCGGGCAGTTCGGCGGCGATGGCCTCGCTGTGGGCGGGCGGGGTGAGCAGGTCCCGGTCGCCGGCCATGACCAGGACCGGGATGTCCCGGAAGGCGGCCAGCGCGGCGGTCTTCTCGTGCTGCGGGAAGGCCGGGAAGAACTCCGCCACCACGTCGATCGGGGTGGCTTCGAGCAGGCGCTGGGCGAAGCGCTCGACCGCCGGGTCCACGTCGTCGGAGCCGAAGGAGAACTTCCGGTACAGCACCGAGGTCAGGTCGCTGCCGAGGCGCCGGCTGCGCTCCACCAGGTCGCGCTGCCGCCCCAGGGCCCGGAGCACCCCGGGGGCCACCCGGTGCAGCACCTTCGCCCCGTACGCGGGCAGCCCGAGGGTGACGCCGGACCAGCTGCCCGCCGTGGTGCCGAACAGCGCGACGGCGGCGACCCGGTCCCGGATCAGCTCCGGGTACCGGTCGGCCAGCGCCATCACGGTCATTCCGCCCATCGAGTGGCCGACCAGCACCAGCGGCCCCTCCGGGGCGACCGCGTCCAGGACGGCCTTCAGGTCACCGCCGAGCTGGTCGATGCCGGCCGGCTCCCCGGCGAGATGGCTGCGGCTGCGCTCCGAGCGCCCGTGGCTGCGCTGGTCCCAGAACACCAGCCGCAGGCCGTCCCGGAAGGCGGCCCGCTGGAAGTGCCAGGAGTCCTGGCTGAGGCAGTAGCCGTGGCAGAAGACCACGGTCAGCGGCAACGGCTCGACCGCCGCGGGCCGACCGGCCTCCGCCTCGTCCGCCGCCTCGTCCGCGGTCTGCGCGGCCGTCCCCCGGAACAGCCCGAGCCACCCCTTCCGCGCGGCCCGGGGGGCCGGGGCGGGGGCCGGTCCGGCCGGCGCCGGCGCCGGTCCGGTGCGGGCCTGGTCCTGACCCCGGGCCCGGTTCTGGGCCTGGAGCTGGGCTGGAGGCTGGGCCTGGGCTGCGGCCTGGGCCCGGTTCTGGGCTTGGGCCTCGGCGTCGCCCCGGGCCGGCCACGGTCCGGCGGTGGCCGGCCCGGGCGTCGGCGCGTCGGCGCCGGACTCCGCCGGGACGGGGCTGCGCACCGTCTCCGGCCAGCCGCTGCCGTCCAGTTCCACGTACAGCTCGGTCCCGTCGGGGGCGGCCACCGTGCGCGGGGTGCCGTGCAGCGAGCCGAACGGGGCCGCGGCCTCGATCTCCGCGCCGGCCCTGCGGCGCATTTCACGGCCGAGGGTGAGCCGCTCCGCCGCGATGCCGGCCGCCGCGCCCACCGCGACCACGCCGAGGGACACGCCGACCAGGCCCACCCGGCGCCAGCGGCCGGAGGCCACGTCGTCGACCACCGAGCCGGCCACCGCCCGTACCTGCTTGACCGCCTCGGCGGCGCCGGAGCTGCTCGCCTCGCTCATCCCCCGTCGCCCTGCCCGGCGCCCAGATACCTCCGCGGGACGCGTGCGCCGATCCTGGTGACGATCTCGTAGGAGATGGTCCCGGCGGCGCGGGCCCAGTCCTCGGCCGTCGGCTCGCCCCGGTCCCCGGGGCCGAACAGGATTGCGAGGTCGCCGACCTCGGCGTGGTCCCCGCCCAGGTCCACCACGAACTGGTCCATGGCGACCCGACCGGCGACCGTGCGCCACTTCCCGGCCAGCCACACCGGACCGGTGCCGCTGGCGTGCCGGGGCACGCCGTCGGCGTAGCCGACCGGGACCAGGGCGAGCGTGGTGTCGCCCGGAACGGTGTAGGTATGGCCGTAACTGACGCCGTGTCCGGCCGGGACCCGCTTCACCTGCGCGATCTGCGCCTGAAGGGTCATCACCGGGCGCAGGCCGAAGTCCGCCGGGCCGCCCAGGTCGGGCACCGGCGACAGGCCGTACTGGGCGAGGCCGGCCCGCACCAGGTCGAAGTGCGCCTCCGGCAGCAGCAGGGTGGCCGGGGAGTTGGCGAGGTGCCGGACCTCCGGGCGCAGGCCCGCCGCCTCGGCCACCGCCAGAGCCGTCCGGAAGGCGGCCAGCTGGGCCGCGTTGGCGGGGTGTCCCGGCTCGTCGGCGCAGGCGAAGTGCGACCAGAGGCCGGTGACCGCGATCAGGCCCTCCGCCTCGGCGGCCCGCGCGGCGGCGACCAGGTCCGGCCAGTCGTGCGGCTGCGCGCCGTTGCGACCCAGGCCGGTGTCGGCCTTGAGGTGGACCCTGGCCGGGCGGCCGGTCGCGCGGACCGCGTCCAGCACATGGCGCAGCGCCCACTCGCCGCTCACCGAGATGTCGATGTCGGCGAGGACCACCTGCTCCCAGGGCCCGCCCGGGGTCCACAGCCAGCAGAGCACCCGGGCCTGCTCGGCGGTGATCCCGGCGGCGCGCAGGGCCAGCGCCTCCTCGGGCGTGGCGGTGCCGAGCCAGGTCGCCCCGGCCTCCAGCGCCGCCCGGGCGCAGGGCACCCCGCCGTGCCCGTAGCCGTCGGCCTTCACCACGGACATGACGGCGGCCGAGCCGGTCCTGGCCCGCAGCGAGCGGATGTTCGCTCGCAGCGCCGCCAGGTCCACCACGGCTTCGGCACGCATATCGACACGCATAGCAGTCTCCATTGCCGCTGATTCTCCCAGACGCCGCAGGGCCGGGGACAACCCCGGGCCCGGGCGGGTCGGTCACAGCGGCCGGGACCCCCGGCGCGGGCGCCGGGGGTCGACCGGAACCCTGCTGCGGGACCGGTCACGCGACTGCGCGTGCGGCGCGGCGGCCGCGCCGGATCAGCTCCCCGACCTGTGGCCGAAGACCCGGACCGAGTCGTGCAGCTGCAGCACGCTCCACAGGGCGCGGGCGTCGGAGCGGGTCATGTTGACGCAGCCCCGGGAGCCGGGCGTCCCCGAGAGCGGATCGTTGACGCTGTGGAACGCCTCGCCTCCGGAGAAGAACTGGCTGTAGGGCATGGCGACGTGGTAGAGCGTGGACCAGTGGTGCCGGTCGCGCCAGTAGACGTGGAAGAGGCCGGTCCGGGTGATGTAGCCGTGGCGGCCGCTGCGGATCGGGACCGGGCCGAAGACGACCTTCGCGCCGCTCTGCACCCACATCCGCTGGTGGGTGAGGTCGACGCAGGCGACCCGCCCGGCGTCGGTCGGGCAGAACGCCGCCGTGGGCCTGGCGGGCGCGGTGTGCGCCGACATGCGCCCGTGCCACTGCGCCCGCCCGTGCCCAGCGGTCCGCCCGTGCGCCTCGGCTCTGCCGTGCGCCTCGACCCGCCCGCGCGCCTCGACCCGTCCGTGCGCCGGCGTCGCCTTCGGGCGGGCCTGCGCGTTCGCCTGCGGCTGGGCCGCCCCGGTGAGGGCGAGGCCTGCCGTCGCCAGCAGCACCGCCGTCCGCCGCAGCACCCGCCGCGTCCGGCGGTCTCCCGCCCCGTCCGACATCGTCGCCGGTTCCGTCTGCTCCACCTGCACCCTGACCTCCGTCTGCCGCCTTGTGGTCCGCTTCGGGGAGCCGCTCCCGATCTGACAGCACGTCAGCGAAAGCGGTCCAAATCGGACAGTACGGTTTCCTGCCCGCCGCTCACACTCCGCCACGCCGCAGGAAGCGCCGCCACCACCTCCGTCGCGGTCACCGGCGCCCCGGAGACGGCCCCCGGGACGGCCGTGATCCGCGCCCCGGCCCGGCCCGCCGCCCCGGCCGCCGCGATCCTGGCCGCCAGGCCGTGCAGGTACGCCGCCACCGAGCCCGCGTCCAGCGGTGCCAGGCCCGCCGCGAGCAGCGCTCCGGCCAGCCCGGACAGCACGTCGCCGCTGCCCGCCGTGGCCAGCCAGGAGGTGCCGGTGGGGTTGACCCGGGCCGGGCCCTCCGGCCCGGCGACCACCGTGGTCGAGCCCTTGAGCAGCACCGTGCACCGGTACAGCGCGGCCAGCCGCCGGACATGCTCCAACCGCGCCGCCTCGACCTGATCCCGGGTCACCTCTTCGCCCGCACCGGCGAACAGCGCCACCGCCTCCCCGGCGTGCGGCGTCAGCAGCATCCCGGGGTGGGCCGTGCCGCCGCGCCGGGCCAGCAGCCGCAGCCCGTCCGCGTCCACCAGCAGCGGCACACCGGCCGCGATCGCCTGCTCCAGGGTCTGCTCGGCCTCGGCGCCGTCGGACAGCCCCGGACCGACCACCCATGCCTGCACCCGGCCCGCGTGCTTGGGACCGGCCTCGGTCACCAGCACCTCCGGGTGCGCCCGGACCACCTCGCGCGCCGCCGAGCCCGCATAGCGGACCGCGCCCGCGCCACCGTGCAGCGCGGCCGCCACCGCGAGCACCGCGGCCCCCGGGTACCGCTCGGAGCCGGCGGCCACGCCGACCACCCCGCGCCGGTACTTGTCGCTCTCCGCCGCCGGGCGCGGCAGCAGCGCCGCGACATCGGCGTGCTGCAGCACCGTCAGCACCGGGGCCGGCGGTTCGATGCCGATGTCGACCAGGCGCACCACCCCCGCGTACCCCGCGCCGGGGTCGACCAGCAGCCCCGGCTTGTGCGTCCCGAAGGTCACCGTCACCGTCGCCCGCACCGCCTCGCCCGGGACCTCGCCGGTGTCCGCGTCCACCCCGCTGGGCAGGTCCACCGCGACCAGCGGCACGCCCGACCGCTCCGCCGCCCGGACGTACGGCAGCGCCCCGGCGCGCAGACCGCCCCGGCCGCCGATGCCGACGATCCCGTCCAGCACCAGGTCCGCCCGCTCGATCTCGGCCAGGCCCCGGCGCTGATCCTCCGTCCGGTCGGCGGAGGGGGCGAGCGCCCTGCCGCCGGCGTCCAGCAGCGCCGCGAGGCCCGCGCCGTGCGCCCGCGCCGGGGCCAGCAGCACCGCGTGCACCCGCGCGCCGCGTGCGGCCAGCCGGGCGCCGGCGAACAGTGCGTCACCCCCGTTGTCGCCACTGCCCGCCAGCACCACCACCCGGCTGCCGTACACCCGGCCGGGCCGGCCGTCCGAGAGCAGGCCGGAACAGGTCGCGGCAAGTCCGGCCGCAGCCCGCTGCATCAGCACCCCGTCCGGCAGACGGGCCATCAACGAGCCCTCCCGTCGCCCGCCGCCACCCTTGTCCGTTGCGCTTCGCGCAGCAGCCTCTTCTGCCTCCCGCACCTGTTCGACCGTGTGTGCGTAGCGCATGGCCCACTCCTCAGCCCTCGGCGATCACCACCGCCGACGCTACGCCCGCGTCATGGCTCAGCGAGAGATGCCACGTGCGCACCCCGAGCTCCGCCGCCCGCGCGGCGACCGTCCCGCGTACCTCCAGCACCGGCCGCCCTGACGGCTCGGTGCGCACCTCCACGTCCGTCCAGGACAGCCCGCCCGGCGCGCCCAGCGCCTTGGCCAGCGCCTCCTTCGCCGCGAAGCGTGCCGCCAGTGACGCCGTCCCGCGCCGTTCCCCGCTCGGCAGGTGCAGTTCCCGCTCGGTGAACAGCCGGTCGGCCAGGGTCGGGGTCCGCAACAGCGACGCCTCGAACCGGTCGATGGCCGCCACGTCGATACCGACGCCGATGATCATCCCTACGCTCCCTCGCTCAGCGCGCCCGCCTTCATCCTGCCGCACCGCGACCGGGCGGCACGGCCATCACCACTTCATGGACATGCCCAATATTCGACCGGCAAGTCACCCCGCGCCCGCCGTCGTGCCACCGGCCGCCGCGGCGGTGCCGCTGAGACGAATCTCTCCCCACTGGCAGGCCGCCGACCCGCCCATCTGTTCCGGCCGCCCCGACAATGGACGGGTGCCGACCACGCTGGAAGCCCAACGCCGCGCTGACGCGTCCCCCTTCGTCGACCTCGACCGAGCGGAGTGGAGCGCGCTGCACCAGCGCACCCCGCTACCGCTCAGCGCCGACGAACTGGAGCGCCTGCGGGGCCTTGGCGACGTCATCGACCTGCAGGAGGTGCAGGACGTCTACCTGCCGCTCTCGCGCCTGCTGAACCTCTATGTGACGGCCACCGGGCGGCTGCGCGGGGCGCTCAACGCCTTCCTGGACAGCAACGAGCACACCCACACCCAGCCGGGCACCCCGTTCGTGATCGGCGTGGCCGGCAGCGTCGCCGTCGGCAAGTCCACGACGGCCCGGCTGCTGCAGGCGATGCTGGCCCGCTGGCCGGAGCACCCCCGGGTGGAGCTGATCACCACCGACGGCTTCCTGCTCCCCAACGCCGAGCTGCGGCGGCGCGGGCTGATGGCCCGCAAGGGCTTCCCGGAGTCCTACGACCGGCGCGCGCTCACCCGCTTCGTGGCCGACGTGAAGTCGGGCCGGGAGGAGGTGACCGCCCCGGTCTACTCGCACCTGGTCTACGACATCGTCGAGGACGAGCGGCTGACCGTGCACCGCCCCGACATCCTCATCGTGGAGGGCCTCAACGTGCTCCAGCCGGCCCTCCCCGGGCTGGACGGGCGCACCCGGGTGGCGCTCGCCGACTTCTTCGACTTCTCGATCTACGTGGACGCCCGGGCCGACGACATCGAGCGCTGGTACCTGGAGCGGTTCCGCAAGCTGCGGCAGACGGCGTTCCAGGACCCCTCCTCGTACTTCCAGCGGTTCACCGAGGTGCCGGAGGAGGAGGCGCTGGACTACGGCCGTCAGGTCTGGCGCACCATCAACCGGCCCAACCTGCTGGAGAACGTCGCCCCGACCCGGGGCCGCGCCTCCCTGATACTGCGCAAGGGCGCGGACCACAAGGTCCAAAGGGTGCGGCTCCGCAAGCTTTAGGCAAGCGAGCAGCAACAACAAGGGGCGCGGGGAACTGCGCTGCCAACCCACTACGGAGGTGCATGGTTGGCAGCGCGGTTCCCCGCGCCCCTGTTGTGCTACCCGAGCCGCTCGCGCACGACCCCGGCCAACCGCTCCGCGACAACTTCCGCCTGCGCGAGCTCCGCTGCTTCGACCATGACCCGCACCAGCGGCTCCGTGCCGGAGGGCCGCAGCAGCACCCGCCCGGTCGCGCCCAGCTCGGCCTCCGCCTCGGCGACCGCGAGCAGCAGGCCCTCGTCCGTCGCGGCCCGCGCCTTGTCCACGCCCTTGACGTTCACCAGCACCTGCGGCAGCCGGGTCATCACGGCGGCCAGCTCGGCCAGCGACTGCTTGGTCTCGGCCATCCGGGCCGCCAGCATCAGGCCGGTCAGCGTGCCGTCGCCGGTGGTCGCGTGGTCCAGGAAGATCACATGCCCGGACTGCTCCCCGCCGAGGGTGTAGCCGTGCTGCTTCATCGACTCCAGCACATAGCGGTCGCCGACCGCGGTCTGCACCAGGTCGATGCCCTCGCGCTGCATGGCGAGCGTGAAGCCCAGGTTGGACATCACCGTGCCGACCACGGTGTTCTTGCCCAGCGCCCCGGACTCCCGCATCGCGCAGGCGAGCACGGCCAGGATCTGGTCGCCGTCCACCTCGTTGCCGTCGGCGTCCACGGCCAGGCAGCGGTCGGCGTCGCCGTCGTGGGCGATACCCAGGTCCGCGCCGTGCTCCAGCACGGCGGCCCGCAGCGGGGCCAGGTGGGTGGAGCCGATGCCGTCGTTGATGTTGAGGCCGTCGGGGGCGTCGCCGATGGTGTGCACCACCTCGGCACCGGCCCGCCGGAACACCTCGGGCGAGACCCGGGAGGCCGCGCCGTGCGCGCCGTCGATGACGACCTTGAGCCCGTCCAGGCGGTTCGGCAGCACCGACAGCAGGTGTGCCAGGTACTGCTCGAAGCCCTCCTCGTGCATCCGTACCCGGCCCACGGCGGCACCGGTGGGCCGGGTCCAGTCGTGACCGCCGAAGCGCTCGTAGTTCGCCTCGACGGCGTCCTCGATCTCGTCGTCGAGCTTGTGCCCGCCGCGCGCGAGGAACTTGATGCCGTTGTCGGGCATCGGGTTGTGGCTCGCGGACAGCATCACGCCGAAGTCCGCGTCCAGGGCGTCGGTGAGGAAGGCGACGGCGGGCGTCGGCAGCACGCCGACCCTCAGCACGTCCACGCCCGAGCTGGCCAGCCCGGCGATCACCGCGGCCTCCAGGAACTCGCCCGAGGCACGCGGGTCACGGCCGACCACGGCGACCGGCCGGTGTCCCTCGAAGGCTCCCGCGTCACCGAGCACATGCGCCGCCGCGACCGAGAGGCCCAGCGCCAGCTCGGCCGTGAGGTCCACGTTCGCGAGCCCGCGTACGCCGTCCGTCCCAAAGAGTCGTCCCACTGATCGTCCTCCGCGGCTGATCGCGATGAAGAGGGGACGTCCCGCCCCCTGCCTACCCCCGTAGGTCCTGCACACAACGCAGCACGCCCCGGGGCACATGGTGTGCTCCCGGGGCGTGACAGTCCAGCTCCGACGGAGGCCGAAGCGGGGAGGCTTAGCGCTTGCTGTACTGCGGCGCCTTGCGAGCCTTCTTCAGACCGGCCTTCTTGCGCTCGACGGCGCGCGGGTCACGGGTGAGGAAGCCGGCCTTCTTCAGGGCCGGGCGGTTGGCGTCGACGTCGACCTCGTTCAGCGCACGGGCGACGCCCAGGCGCAGGGCGTACGCCTGGCCGGAGATGCCGCCGCCGTTGATGCGGGCGATGACGTCGTAACGGCCGTCCAGCTCCAGGAGCTTGAAGGGCTCGTTGACGATCTGCTGGTGCACCTTGTTGGGGAGGTAGTCCTCCAGGGCGCGACCGTTGATCTTCCACTGGCCCGTGCCGGGGACGATGCGCACGCGGGCGATCGCCTCCTTGCGACGGCCCAGGCCGGCGGCCGGAACGGCCTCGACGAAGCGGCCCGCCAGGGACTCGCTGGTGTACTCGGTCTCCTCGACCTCGAAGGTCTCCTCGACCTCGAGCGGGATCTCGGCAGTGGTCTCGGCCACGGTTCTCCTCAGCTACTTCTTCTGATTGGGGTGGTGGCCGGTATTACTGCGCGACCTGGGTGATCTCGAACGGCACCGGACGCTGGGCAGCGTGCGGGTGCTGGTCGCCCGAGTAGACCTTCAGCTTCGAGAGCATCTGACGACCCAGGGAGTTCTTGGGGATCATGCCCTTGATGGCCTTCTCGACGGCCTTCTCCGGGTTGTTCGCCAGGAGGTCGTCGTAGCGCACGGAGCGCAGACCACCCGGGTAGCCGGAGTGGCGGTAAGCCAGCTTCTGGGTCTTCTTGTTCCCGGACAGGTGCACCTTGTCCGCGTTGATGATGATGACGAAGTCACCCATGTCAACGTGCGGCGCGTACACCGGCTTGTGCTTACCCCGGAGGAGGTTGGCGGCCTGAGAGGCCAGGCGGCCCAGAACGACGTCTTGAGCGTCGATGACGAGCCACTGACGCTGGACGTCGCCGGGCTTGGGGCTGTACGTACGCACGGTCGTAGCCTTCGCTTTTCAGTGAGTGTGTCCTGACTGGACCACCCGGACGATCAGAAGCAGCCAGGACATGCTTCCCCGGACGCAATCGGATGAGCACGTCGCTGCTTATCGGCCCGGTGGACCGGCGTACCGACCTCTCACGTGAGATGGAGCGAGCCAATACGCACAACGAACTCGCAGGATACCGGCACGGAGCCGTACGGGTCAAAATTGCCCGTAGCGGACCAGCGATACCCCGCAAGTCGCCCCCAGTCTACGCGCCCGCCACGAGCCCCACGGCCAGCCGACGGGTTTCAGCGGTCCCGGACCACCCGGGACTCGTCCCAGACCGGCTCCGGCGCCTCGTAGACCCTGCCGTCCGAACCGAAGACCACGAAGCGGTCGAAGGAGCGGGCGAACCAGCGGTCGTGGGTCACCGAGAGCACCGTGCCCTCGAAGCCCTCCAGCCCCTCCTGCAGCGCCTCCGCGCTCTCCAGGTCCAGGTTGTCGGTGGGCTCGTCGAGCAGCAGCGCGGTCGCGCCGGACAGCTCCAGCCGCAGGATCATCAACCGGGCCTGCTGGCCGCCGGAGAGGTCCTGGAAGCGGTTGTCCTCCTGGTGATGCAACTCATAGCGGCGCAGCGCGCTCATCGCCGCCTTGCGGTCCATCGCGTGCTCGGACTCCAGGATCTCCCGGGTGGTCCGGCCGAACAGCTCCGGGTGGGCGTGGGTCTGCGCGAAGTGGCCTGGGACCACCCGCGCGCCGAGCCTCCAGGCGCCGCCGTGCGCGACCGGCTCACCGGCCAGCAGCCGCAGGAAGTGCGACTTGCCCGAGCCGTTGGAGCCCAGCACCGCGACCCGTTCGCCGTAGTACAGCTCCAGGTCGAACGGCCGCATCAGGCCGGTCAACTCCAGCCCCTCGCAGGTCACCGCCCGCACACCGGTACGGCCGCCCTTGAGCCGCATGGTGATCTGCTGATCGCGCGGCGGGATCTCCGGCGGGCCGGCCAGCTCGAACTTCTTCAGCCGGGTGGTCGCCGCCTGGTAGCGGGAGGCCAGGCCGTCGTTGAACGCCGCCTTGGTCTTCAGGGTGTTCACCAGCTGCTTCAGCTTGGCGTGCTCCTCGTCCCAGCGGCGGCGCAGCTCCTCCAGCCGCTCGAAGCGCGCGGCGCGCGCCTCGTGGAACGAGGCGAAGCCCTCGCCGTGCACCCACACCCGGCTGCCGGCCGGTCCGGGCTCGACGCTGATGATCTTCTCGGCGGTGTTCGCCAGCAGCTCCCGGTCGTGCGAGATGAACAGCACCGTCTTGGGCGTGGTCCGGATCTGCTCCTCCAGCCAGCGCTTGCCGGGGACGTCCAGGTAGTTGTCCGGCTCGTCCAGCAGCAGCACCTCATCGGGCCCGCGCAGCAGCGCCTCCAGCACCAGGCGCTTCTGCTCGCCGCCGGAGAGGGTGTTCAGGCCGCGCCACTGGGCCTTGTCGTAGGGCATGCCGAGGGCGGCCGTGGTGCAGACGTCCCAGGTGGTCTCGTACTCGTAGCCGCCGACGTCGGCCCAGTCGGCCAGCGCCTGGGCGTAGGCCAGCTGGGCCTTCTCGTCGTCCTGCGCCATCATCGCCAGCTCGGCCGCGTCCACCGCCCGCGCGCCGGTACGGATCCGCGGCGGCGCGACGGACACCAGCAGGTCCCGTACCGAGGCGTCGGCCGGCAGCCCCTGCCCGCCCTGCTCGCGCGCGTCCCCCTCCGGCTGGGGGCCTCGGCCGGTGGTTCCCACGAACTGCCGCATGACGCCGAGGCCGCCGCTGATCGTGACCGTTCCGCCGTGCGGCTGCAGATCGCCCGCGACCAGCTTCAGCAGCGTGGTCTTGCCGGCGCCGTTCGCGCCCACCAGCGCGACCGCGGCGCCCTCGCCGACCCGGAAGGACGCGTCGTCGAACAGCACCCGCCCGTCCGGCAGGTAGTACTCCAGGTGTGAAATCTCGACGTGTCCCATGGTGGGCAATTCTCCGCTGGCCCGGGCCCCCGCCCAACCACATTTTTTCGGCGGCCCGGATCGGCGGCCCGGGGCGGGCTCGGGGCGGGTGCGGGCCGCGGACCAGGACGGCAGGACCGGACCCGGTGAATCCCGTTATGCTCGCCGCCCATGAGCCATGGGAATGAGACGGAGACCACGGGCAATCCGCTCCCGCGCCGGGGCGTGGGGACACCCGGCCGCATCCCCACCCAGTACGGTCCGGGCAACCCGGTACGCGAAGGGCTGGCGGAGCACCAGTACCGGATCCGCCCCGGGTCTCCGGATCTGCCGGCACCGGAGCTTGCGGACTCGGAGCTTTCGGCCTCGGAGCTTTCGACCTTGGAGCCACCGGCACCCGACCTGGTCGCATCCGAGCCGCGCCGGGGCGCGGGGTCGGCCGGGGGATCCGGGTCGGCCCGGGCGGCCGGGGGGACGGCGAACCAGACCGCCGCGGCGACCACCGCGGCTGCGACGGCGGGCGGCGGCTACGCGATCAGGCCCGGCGTCCCCCGGCCGCCGGCCGAGGACATCTTCACGGCGATAGCCGACAAGAAGGATGCCGAGGACCGCCGCCGACGCCGTCTCCGGCTGGGCGCCGCCCTGGCCGCCGTGCTCTGCCTGGCCGGGGCCGGGGCCGTACTGCTGACCCGCCCGCACAACGCCGCGACGACGTCCTCGGCCGCCCCGGCCAGCCCCTCCGCACCGACCGCGGCCACCGGCGGCCCCACTCCCCCGGGCGGCCCGCTCGGCCCCCCCTCGGACGCGCCGTCGGCCACCGCCGCGCCCGCGCCCGGCCCGGCCACCGTCCTCTCCAGCGCCGCCACGGACACTGCGCCGCTCTCCGCGGCGACCGTCTTCCCAGGCAGCTCGGTCACCGTTGGCGGGCACGGCTACACCCGGGTGCTCACCGCCACCACGCCCTGTGCACCGGCCGCCACCGCCCCTCTCGCCACGCTGCTCACCCGGAGCGGCTGCCGCGAGCTGTTCCGGGCCACCTACGCCAGCGGCACCACCGCGGTCACCGTCGGCGTCGCGGTCTTCGACACCGCCGCCCAGGCCCAGGCGGTCAAGCTGCAGGGGACCGCCGGCAACCTCGAACCGCTGGCCGGGGGCACCCTCCCGGTCTTCTGCCACGCCGTCGCCTGCCGGCTCAGCGTCAACGCCTTCGGCCGCTACGCCTACCTCACCGTGTCCGGCTACACCACCGGCAAGCCGGTCCCCGCCACGGACACCAGCGCGCTGGCGGCCGGCGCGGACATGGGCAGCATGGTCTTCGAGAACCTGGTCACCCGCGCCCGCACCGAACTCGCCGGCAGGCCTTAGCCGTTGGGGGCGCGGGGAACTGCGCTGCCAACCATGCACCTCCGTAGAGGGCTGGCAGCGCAGGAAGTTGATCAAGCAGAGCCCCGCGCCCCGAAAGCGCAGCTACTTCGGCATGAGAACCCGCAGGTTGCGGGCGGCTCTGCTGCGCGTGGCCAGGTCGGCGTCGGCGGGGTAGCCCACCTCCTCCAGGGTCAGCCCGTAGGGGCGGACCACGTTCACCGCGGAGTTGCGCACGCCCCCGGCCAGCACCTCGGCCGGGAAGTCCACCGGTCGGTGCCCGTCACCGACCAGCAGCATCGAGCCGACCAGGGCCCGGACCATGTTGTGGCAGAAGGCGTCGGCCCGGACCGTACCGATGATCAGACCGGGCAGTTCCGGCCCGAGCAGGTCGTCGCCGGACACCCGCTCCCAGCGGAAGTCCAGCAGCTCGCGGATGGTCGTCGCGCCCTCGCGCTTCTTGCAGTACGCGGCGAAGTCGTGCTCACCCACCAGCTGCCGGGCCGCCCGGTTCATCGCGTCCACGTCCAGCGGACGGTCGTGCCACAGGACGTGCGCCCGGCGCAGCGGGTCCACCCCGGCGGGGTGGTCGCAGACGCGGTAGGCGTAGCGGCGCCAGATCGCCGAGAAGCGGGCGTCGAAGCCCGCCGGGGCCTCGGCCACCCGCCACACCCTGATGTCCCCCGGCAGCCGCCCGGCCAGCCGCCGGCGCAGCTTCTCGCCCTCCGCGGCCCAGACCTCCGCCGGCAGGTCCACGTGCGCGACCTGGCCGCGCGCGTGCACGCCCGCGTCGGTGCGTCCGGCGACCGTCAGCGGGAACACCTCGGGCTGCCGCAGCACCACCCGGATCGCGTCCTCCAGCTCGCCCTGGACGGTCCGGCGGCCGCCCTTCTGCTTGGCCCAGCCGGAGAAGTCCGTCCCGTCGTACGACAGGTCCAGCCGCACCCGCAGGTGTCCCGCCACCGGTCCGTGCTGCCCGACCGGCGGTTCCACGCAGTCACTCATGTCTTTCTCCACCTGCAAGAACGGGCCGGCCGCGAGAACGGGCACCCTGACAAGCGAAACGGGCCCGCCTCCCCCGAGGGGAAGGCGGGCCCGCAGCGGAGGCGATCAGGCCTCCTCGGTCTCCTCGACCGGAGCGGCGTCCTCGACGACCTCGGCGGCCGGAGCGGCAGCCTCGGTCTCCTTGACGGAGCGCTTCGTCGCGGCCTCGGCCTCGCCGACAGCGGTCTGGGCCACGGTCAGGGCCTCGACCAGCTCGATGACGGCCATCGGGGCGTTGTCGCCACGACGGGGGCCGATCTTGGTGATGCGGGTGTAGCCACCGGGGCGGTTCTCGTAGCGAGGCGCGATCTCGGTGAAGAGGGTGTGCAGCACAGCCACGTCGGTGATGACCTTGCGGGCCTCACGGCGGTTGTGGATGTCACCCTTCTTGGCCTTGGTGATCAGCTTCTCCGCGAGCGGACGCATCCGACGGGCCTTGGCCTCGGTCGTGGTGATGCGGCCGTACTGGAAGAGCTCACGGCACAGACCGGCGAGCAGCAGACGCTCGTGGGCCGGGCCGCCACCGAGGCGGGCACCCTTGGCGGGGCGAGGCATGGTGTCTCCTTGGATCTCCGGCCCCCGGCCGTATCAGGTACCGGGGCGGGCGTACCGGCGCGGTTGCCGATACGACTTTCTTTCAAAGCACAGCTGAACAGTAAAGCACAGCTGACAAGACTAGGGGATCGCCGAGGCGATCCCCTAGTCGATCAATCTCAGTACTGCTCGGTCTCCGCGAAACCCGGGTCGTCGTCGTCGGCGCCGAAGGCGTCGGCGGCGGCGGTCGGGTCGAATCCGGGCGGGCTGTCCTTGAGGGCCAGGCCCATGCCGGCCAGCTTCGCCTTGACCTCGTCGATCGACTTCGCACCGAAGTTGCGGATGTCGAGCAGGTCGGCCTCGGAGCGGGCGACGAGCTCACCCACGGTGTGGATGCCCTCGCGCTTGAGGCAGTTGTACGACCGAACGGTGAGCTCCAGCTCCTCGATCGGCAGCGCCAGGTCGGCGGCCAGGGCGGCGTCCGTGGGGGACGGGCCCATGTCGATGCCCTCGGCGTCGATGTTCAGCTCGCGGGCGAGACCGAACAGCTCCACCAGGGTCTTACCGGCCGAGGCCATGGCGTCACGGGGACGCATGGCGGGCTTGGTCTCGACGTCGACGATGAGCTTGTCGAAGTCGGTACGCTGCTCGACTCGGGTCGCCTCGACCTTGTAGGTGACCTTGAGCACCGGGCTGTAGATGGAGTCGACCGGGATACGGCCGATCTCCTGGCCCGACTGCTTGTTCTGGACGGCGGAGACGTAGCCGCGACCGCGCTCGACGGTCAGCTCCATCTCCAGCTTGCCCTTGCCGTTGAGCGTGGCCAGGACCAGCTCGGGGTTGTGCACCTCGACACCGGCCGGGGGCGCGATGTCGGCGGCGGTGACCAGACCCGGGCCCTGCTTGCGCAGGTACATCACGACCGGCTCGTCGTGCTCCGAGGAGACGACCAGCTGCTTGATGTTGAGGATGAGGTCGGTGACGTCCTCCTTGACGCCCGGCACGGTGGTGAACTCGTGCAGGACACCGTCGATCCGGATGCTGGTGACAGCAGCGCCGGGGATCGAGGAGAGGAGCGTGCGGCGGAGCGAGTTGCCGAGGGTGTAGCCGAAGCCCGGCTCCAGCGGCTCGATCACGAACCGGGAGCGGAACTCGTCGACGACCTCTTCGGTCAGCGACGGACGCTGAGCGATCAGCATGAGGTGAATCCTCCAGATAGATCTTCGGCACCCACTATTTGATGCCGACGAAAGCAAGGATACGGCCCCCGAGCGAACGGGGGCCGTATCCGGTGCACCACCGCGTCAAGCGCGGCGCCTGCGTGACACTCGCATGGACGAAGCGTCCGCTGCGAACGTCAGACGCGACGGCGCTTCGGCGGGCGGCAGCCGTTGTGCGGGGTGGGGGTGACGTCCTGGATCGAGCCGACCTCCAGGCCGGTGGCCTGGATGGAGCGGATCGCGGTCTCGCGGCCGGAGCCCGGACCCTTCACGAAGACGTCCACCTTGCGCATGCCGTGCTCCTGGGCGCGACGCGCGGCGGCCTCGGCGGCCATCTGCGCGGCGAACGGAGTCGACTTGCGGGAGCCCTTGAAGCCGACGTGGCCCGAGGACGCCCACGCGATCACGTTGCCCGAGGGGTCCGTGATCGAGACGATGGTGTTGTTGAACGTGCTCTTGATGTGCGCGTGGCCGTGAGCGACGTTCTTCTTTTCCTTGCGGCGGATCTTCTTCGCGCCTGCAGCCTGACGACCCTTGGGGGGCATAAGTCTGTTTCTCCTACTGAGGTGATCGGTCCGCTAGCCCAGCGGGCCGGATTTCAAGTCCGGTGTTGGGGCGGACTACTTCTTGCCGGGCTTCTTCTTGCCGGCAATCGCGCGACGCGGACCCTTGCGGGTACGGGCGTTGGTGTGGGTGCGCTGACCGCGGACCGGCAGGCCGCGACGGTGTCGCAGACCCTGGTAGCTGCCGATCTCGACCTTGCGGCGGATGTCAGCGGCGACCTCACGGCGGAGGTCACCCTCGACCTTGTAGTTGGCGTCGATGAACTCACGCAGCTTGACGAGGTCTTCCTCGGTGATGTCGCGAACACGGATGTTCGGGTTCACACCGGTCTCGGCCAGAGCCTGCTGCGAGCGGGTACGGCCGATGCCGTACACGTAGGTGAGGGCGATCTCGATCCGCTTTTCGCGGGGGAGATCAACGCCGGCGAGGCGTGCCATGAATGTGGCTCCTGTGTTCCTTCGGAGGTCTGGCGCGATGCCTCTCCTTCGACTCTCGTCGAGGGAGCCCCGGCCTCCGGACCGAGGGTGGCAGTCCGATCATTCGCGAGAACGATCGGATCGGGCATCCCGCTTCATGTTGTTTTTCGCGTCGCGCGAAGAGTTACGACCCGTGCGGGGGGACTGCTCAGCCCTGGCGCTGCTTGTGGCGCAGGTTCTCGCAGATCACCATGACCCGACCGTGACGGCGGATCACCTTGCACTTGTCGCAGATCTTCTTGACGCTCGGCTTGACCTTCATGGGATTCAGGTTCTCCGGGTCGGGATCTGCTGGTTACTTGTACCGGTAGACGATGCGTCCACGGGTCAGGTCGTACGGGCTTAGCTCGACGACGACCCGGTCGTCCGGGAGGATGCGGATGTAGTGCATACGCATCTTGCCGCTGATGTGGGCGAGGACTTTGTGCCCGTTCTGAAGCTCTACCTTGAACATGGCGTTCGGCAGAGACTCGATGACGGTGCCCTCGATCTCGATGGCGCCTTGCTTTTTGGCCATGTCCTGCGGGTATCGCCTTCCGGGGTTCGACTACCGTAGTCGGCACTCACGCAGGGACCGCTAAGTCCACCCCTGCCACTAGGTGCGGGGGCATGCGGGAGCAAGCTACGAGTGAGCCGACACAGCAGTCTACGTCAGCAGGCAAGCGATAGCGAAATCCGCCCGCTCAGCCCAGCGGGTCGGGGGCGGCGGTGATGCCCAGCTCGGCCAGCTTGGCCCGGCCGCCGTCGAAGGCGGTGAGCACCAGCGGGCCCTCCTCGGTGAGCGCGATCGAGTGCTCCCAGTGCGCGGCCCAGGTGCCGTCGTTGGTCTTGACGGTCCATTCGTCGGCCAGGGTGTGCGTCTTGGGCGTGCCCAGACTGACCATCGGCTCGATCGCGATGCAGAAGCCCGGCACCAGCTTGAGGCCGCGCCCGCGCTTGCGGTCCACGTAGTTCAGCAGGTGCGGGTCCATGTGCATGGCCGAGCCGATGCCGTGGCCGCCGAAGTCCTCGATGATGCCGTACTTGCCCCGGGGCGGGAGCGGCTGGCGGCGGATGTAGGTCTCGATGGCGCGGCTGATGTCCGAGAGCCGGTTGTTCTTCTTCACCGCCGCGATGCCGGCCCACATCGAGTCCTCGGTGACCTGGCTGAGCTGGTGCAGTTCGGGGGCGTGGCCCTCGCCGACGAAGAGGGTGATCGCGGCGTCGCCGTGCCAGCCGTCGACGATCGCGCCGCAGTCGATGGAGATGATGTCGCCCTCGGCCAGCACGCGGTCACCGGGGATGCCGTGGACCACCTCGTCGTTGACCGAGGCGCAGATCACACCGGTGAAGCCGTGGTAACCGAGGAAGTTGGAGGTCGCCCCGTGGCTCTCGATCACCTTGGCCGCGATCGCGTTCAGCTCGCCGGTGGTGATGCCCGGCGCCACCGCCTCCCGGCAGGCCTTGTGCGCCTCGGCCACGATCAGGCCCGCCTCCCGCATCTTCAGGATCTGCTCGGGGGTCTTGATCTCCACCATCGCGCTCTCGCCTTCCCACTGCCACTGGTCTCGCGGCCACTGGTCTCGCTGCCAGTGGTCCCAACGTCGCTGCCGACCGTTCCACGGTACGGCTCCCGGCGGGTACGTGCCCCGTCCGGAACATGCGTCGGCCGTGACACCCGTCAGGGCGTCACGGCCGGTGTGCTCACTGACTCCAGGACTGCCGGCTGAGGATCAGCCCTCGTCCTTGTTCTTCCGCAGCGCCTCGATCGCGCGCTGCGTCACCTCGTCGACCCTGCCCAGTGCGGCGATGGTCGTGACCAGGCCCTGCTTCTGGTAGTACTCGATGATCGGCTCGGTCTCCGTGTGGTAGACCTCCAGCCGGGTGCGCACCTTGTCCTCGGTGTCGTCCGAGCGCTGGTACAGCTCCCCGCCGCAGACGTCGCAGATGCCCTCGGCCGCCGGGGGGTGGGACTCCACGTGGTAGACGTGGCCACCGTCGTTGCGGCAGATCCGGCGACCGGCGATCCGGCGGACCACCTCGTCCTCCGGCACCTCCAGGTCCAGCACGCCGTCGAGCTCGATGCCCCACTCCTTCAGGATCCCGTCCAGCGCGACCGACTGGGCCACGTTGCGGGGGAAACCGTCGAGCAGGAACCCGTGGGCGGCATCGGGCTGGGCCAGGCGGTCCTTGGCCATCTCGATGGTCACCTCGTCGGGGACGAGCTTGCCGGCGTCCATCAGGCTCTTGGCAGCGAGACCGAGCTCCGTGCCCTGGCTGATGTTGGCGCGGAACAGGTCACCGGTGGACACGTGCGGGATGGACAGGGTCTTGGCGAGCAGTGTCGCCTGAGTACCCTTCCCGGCCCCGGGCGGCCCGACGAGGACGATACGCATCAGCGGAGGAACCCTTCGTAGTTGCGCTGCTGGAGCTGGCTCTCGATCTGCTTCACAGTTTCAAGGCCGACACCGACAACGATCAGGATGCTCGTACCGCCGAACGGGAAGTTCTGAGACGCACCGAACGCGCTGAGTGCGACCAGCGGCACCATGGCGATCAGGCCCAGATACAGGGAGCCCGGCCAAGTGATCCTGGTCAGCACATAGTTCAGGTATTCGGCCGTCGGGCGGCCGGCCCGGATACCCGGGACGAAGCCACCATACTTCTTCATGTTGTCGGCAACTTCGTCAGGGTTGAACGAGATGGCCACATAGAAGAAGGCGAAGAAGACGATCAGCACGAAGTAGAGCCCCGCGTAGAGCGGTTTGTCGCTCTTGACCAGGTTTGCCGACACCCAGTTGGCCCAGGCGCCGTGGCTGCCGCTCAACTGAACGACCAGCTGCGGGATGTACAGCAGCGAGCTGGCGAAGATGACCGGGATCACACCCGCCTGGTTGACCTTGAGCGGGATGTAGGTCGAGGTGCCGCCGTAGGCACGCCGGCCGATCATGCGCTTGGCGTACTGGACCGGGATCCGGCGCTGCGCCTGCTCGACGAAGACCACCAGGCCCACCATCGCCAGGCCCATGATGATGACGAAGGCGAAGGTCAGCCAGCCGTGGCTGGTCTTGATCAGCCACAGCGAGGACGGGAAGCCGGCCGCGACCGAGGTGAAGATCAGGATCGACATGCCGTTGCCGATGCCGCGGTCGGTGATCAGCTCGCCCAGCCACATGATGACCACGGTGCCCGCGGTCATCGTGATGACCATCGTCGCGATCCGGAAGAAGCCGTGGTCCGGCACGATCTGGGAGGTGTCGCACTGGACGCCGCTGAACAGCGCACCGTTCGAGGCCGTGGCCACGATGCCGGTCGCCTGCAGCACGGCCAGGGCGATGGTCAGGTATCGGGTGTACTGCGTGATCTTGGTCTGGCCGGCCTGGCCCTCCTTCTTGAGGGCGTCCAGACGCGGGATCACCACCGTCAGCAGCTGGAGGATGATGCTGGAGGTGATGTAGGGCATGATGCCCAGCGCGAAGACCGTGATCTGCAGCAGTGCACCGCCGCTGAACAGGTTGACCAGGCCGAGCAGCCCGGCGCCGTTCTTCTGCGACGCGGTGACGCATGCCTGGACAGCATGGAAGTTGACCCCGGGTACAGGGATATGAGCACCCATCCGGAAGACAACCATGATGCCCAGCGTGAAGAGCAGCTTCTTGCGCAGGTCGGGCGTCTTGAACGCCCGGGCGAACGCGGTGAGCACGGTGCCTCCTGCAGCTCCCTGCCGAGGGCGGCGGGAGGGACGGTGATTCTGGGGCCCGCACGAATCGCGACGGGGCCGGACGGGGATTGCCGCCACCGGTATGGACGCCGCGCGGACACAGCCTGCGGACAACCTACAAGTGGACTCCACGGACTCTAACAGTCTGTGGCCACTCGAATGAAGCGAGTGGCCCCATCTCGCTCCGGGACCACCCGCTGTTCATCCGCTCCGACTACTCGGCCGACTACTCCGGGCGCTGCCCGGCCAGGTTCGACAGCAGCTCGATGATCGCCGCGTTACCGCTGCGCACCTCGCCTTCCAGCCGGTCCAAGCGCTCGTTCACCTGCCCGAACTGCTCGTCCATCGTGGACTCCAACTGGTTCAGCCGCCCCATGGCGGTCTGGTGGTTGGCCCCGATCCGGTGTTCCATCAGGTCAAACGAGCGTGTCAGCACCGCCACGTCCTCCCGGACGACGCTGACGTCCGCCCGGACGGCGTCGACCTTGGTCTCCAGCCGCTTCAGTTCCATCGCAGTGACCTCCTCCACCATCGACTCTACCCACCCCTTCGCTCGCACAGCCGCGGTCCCTCCGCGCGGTGTCCAACCGCTCCGGACACCTCCGGACACTGCCCGCCGGCGAACTGCCATGCTCCGCCACATTCCGCCACACCGTGCCAAGCGCCACCCGCCGGAGGCGGAAACGCCGACGGACCCGTTCGCTCCAAAGAGCGAACGGGTCCGAAGAGCCGTGCTGTCAGCGCGAGCGCCGAGACCCGGAAGGGTCTCAGATGAGCTCGGTGACGGTGCCGCCGGCGGCGGTGATCTTCTCGGCGGCGGAACCGGAGACGGCGTCAACCGAAACCTGCAGCGCGACCGTGATCTCACCGGTGCCGAGCACCTTGACGAGCGAGTTCTTGCGAACCGCGCCCTTGGCGACCAGGTCCTCGACGGTGACCTCGCCACCCTCGGGGTAGAGCGCACCGAGCTTGTCCAGGTTCACGACCTGGAACTCCACGCGGAACGGGTTCTTGAAGCCCTTGAGCTTCGGCAGGCGCATGTGAAGGGGCATCTGGCCACCCTCGAAGCGCTGCGGAACCTGGTAACGGGCCTTGGTGCCCTTGGTACCACGACCGGCGGTCTTACCCTTGGATGCCTCACCACGACCGACACGGGTCTTGGCGGTCTTGGCACCCGGGGCGGGACGCAGGTTGTGGATCTTCAGCGGGTTCTGCTCCGCCATTTCAGTCCACCTCCTCGACCGTGACGAGGTGGCGGACGGTCTGGGCCATCCCGCGGATCTCGGGACGGTCCTCCTTCACGACCACGTCGTGCATGCGCTTGAGACCAAGCGAACGCAGGGTGTCACGGTGGTTCTGCTTGCTGCCGATGTAGGACTTGGTCTGGGTGATCTTCAGGCGAGCCATTACGCAGCCCCCTGCCCAGCCGCACGCGCACGCAGCAGGGCTGCGGGAGCGACGTCCTCAAGCGGCAGGCCACGACGGGCGGCGATCTCCTCGGGGCGCGAGAGGCCCTTCAGAGCGGCGACCGTGGCGTGCACGATGTTGATGGCGTTGTCGGAGCCCAGGGACTTCGACAGGATGTCGTGAACGCCGGCGCACTCGAGCACGGCACGCACGGGACCACCGGCGATAACACCGGTACCCGGCGAAGCCGGCTTGAGCAGGACGACGCCCGCGGCCTTCTCACCCTGGATCGGGTGGGGGATGGTGCCCTGGATGCGGGGAACCTTGAAGAAGTTCTTCTTCGCTTCCTCGACACCCTTGGCAATGGCCGCGGGAACTTCCTTGGCCTTGCCGTAACCGACACCTACGGTGCCGTCACCGTCGCCCACCACGACCAGCGCGGTGAAGCTGAAACGACGACCACCCTTGACAACCTTGGCGACACGGTTGATCGCGACAACACGCTCGACGTACGCGGTCTTCTCGACGACGGGAGCGCCGTCACGACCATCCCGCTTACGGTCACGCCGCTCGCCACCGCCGGTGCCGCCGCCGGCGCCGCTACCGCGGCGCTGGGGTCCAGCCATTGGATTTACCTCTCTCGTTTACGTCCGCCAGCTTGGGCGAGCGGGTCAGAAGTCGAGCCCGGACTCACGGGCGGCGTCCGCCAGGGCGGCGATGCGCCCGGCGTACTGGTTGCCCGCGCGGTCGAAGACGACCGACTCGATGCCGGCAGCCTTGGCGCGCTCAGCGACCAGGGCACCGACCTTCTTGGCCTGCTCGGTCTTGTCACCCTCGATGCCCTTGATGGACACATCCAGGGTGGACGCCGAAGCCAGCGTGTGGCCCGCGAGGTCGTCGATCACCTGCGCCACGATGTGGCGGTTGGAACGAGACACGACCAGGCGCGGACGCACCGGCGTACCGGAGACGCGCTTGCGGACGCGGATGGCGCGGCGCTTACGGGCGGCGGCCTTGTAACCGTTGCCCTTGCCGATCTTCACACCGACACTCATGGGTTACTTACCACTCTTTCCGACCTTGCGGCGGATGACCTCGCCGGCGTACTTGACACCCTTGGCCTTGTACGGGTCGGGCTTGCGAAGCTTGCGGATCTTCGCCGCGACCTCGCCGACCTTCTGCTTGTCGATCCCGTCCACGTGGAACTTGGTGGGGGACTCGACAACGAAGGAGATGCCCTCCGGGGCCGGGACCAGAATCGGGTGGCTGTATCCCAGCGCGAACTCCATGTCGGAGCCCTTCGCCGTGACGCGGTAGCCAACACCGCTGATCTCAAGCGACTTGCGGTAGCCCGCGGTCACGCCGGTGATCATGTTCGCCACCAGCGTGCGGGTCAGGCCGTGCAGGGCCTTAGACATACGCTCGTCGTTGGGGCGCGCGACGAGCAGAGTGCCGTCCTCACCCTTGGCGATGTCGATCGGCGCGGCAACGGTGTGGCTAAGGGAACCCTTGGGACCCTTGACCGAGACCGTGCGGCCATCGATGGTGACGTCCACGCCGGCGGGAACCGGGATGGGCAGCCGTCCAATGCGAGACATTGCTGTACCTCCGTTTCCCTGAGTTACCAGACGTAGGCGAGGACTTCCCCACCCACGCCCTTCTTGGCTGCCTGCTGTCCGGTGAGCAGACCTGCGGACGTGGAGATGATCGCCACTCCCAGGCCGCCGAGCACCTTCGGCATAGCGGTGGACTTGGTGTAGACCCGCAGACCCGGCTTGGAGATCCGCTTGATGCCCGCGATCGAGCGCTCACGGTTCGGGCCGAACTTGAGGTCGAGCGTCAGCTTCTTGCCGACCTCGCCCTCCTTCGGCTCCTCGACCTTCCATCCCGTGATGTAGCCCTCCTGCTGGAGGATCTCGGCGATGTGAGTCTTGATCTTGCTGTGGGGCATCACGACAGTGTCGTGGTAGGCCGAGTTCGCGTTTCGCAGACGCGTCAGCATGTCTGCGATCGGGTCGGTCATGGTCATGATGGCCTGTGGCCTCTCTCACCGCGGTTTCCCGAAGCGCGCAGCCCGGGGATGAACCAGAGCGGGCGCGGCGCGGGGACCTGCGGTGTAGTAAGACGAATCAGGGGCGCGGGGCCCCGACCTAGCCACCTTACGGGACTCCCGGAGGAGTTCCAAAACGGTGGCCGGGCCGGAGACCCTACCTGCCCAGAACTACTGGACTACCAGGAGCTCTTGGTGACGCCCGGCAGCTCGCCGCGGTGGGCCATCTCACGAAGGCACACGCGGCACAGGCCGAACTTGCGGTACACGGAGTGCGGGCGGCCGCAGCGCTGGCACCGGGTGTAACCCCGGACAGCGAACTTCGGCTTGCGCTCGGCCTTCGCGATGAGGGACTTCTTCGCCATGTGCTCAGTTCTCCTTGAACGGGAAGCCAAGGGCACGCAGCAGCGCCCGGCCCTCGTCGTCGGTCTGGGCAGTGGTGACCACCGTGATGTCCATGCCCCGCTGACGGTCGACCTTGTCCTGGTCGATCTCGTGGAACATGACCTGCTCGGTCAGACCGAAGGTGTAGTTGCCCTTGCCGTCGAACTGCTTCGGCGACAGACCGCGGAAGTCACGGATACGCGGCAGCGCCAGCGACACCAGACGGTCCAGGAACTCCCACATGCGGTCACCGCGGAGGGTGACGTGGGTACCGATCGGCTGGCCCTCACGCAGCTTGAACTGCGCGATGGACTTGCGGGCCTTGGTCACGGTCGGCTTCTGGCCGGTGATCGCGGTGAGGTCCTTGACCGCACCGTCGATCAGCTTGGAGTCGCGGGCGGCGTCGCCCACACCCATGTTGACCACGACCTTGACCAGGCCGGGGATCAGCATGACGTTCTCGTACGAGAACTGCTCCTGCAGCTGACCCTTGATCTCGGAGCGGTAGCGCTCCTTGAGACGGGGGGTCACCTTCTCAACAGAGGTGTCGGTCATCAGATGTCCTCACCGGTTCGCTTGGCAACGCGGATCTTGTTGCCCTCGTCATCGAAGCGGTAACCGACGCGGGTGACGACCTTCTTGCCGTCCTTCTCCACGACGAGCTGAACGTTGCTCACGTGGATCGGGGCCTCGGTCGTGACGATGCCGCCGGTCTGGGCACCACGGGCGGTCTGGCCGACCTTGGTGTGCTTCTTGACCCGGTTGACACCCTCGACCAGGACGCGGTTCTCCGTAGGGATGGCCTGAATGACCTTGCCCTGCTTGCCCTTGTCCTTGCCGGTGATGACCTGGACCAGGTCACCCTTCTTGATCTTCATGCTGTTCGCCATGATTAGAGCACCTCCGGCGCAAGCGAGATGATCTTCATGAACTTCTTGTCGCGCAGCTCGCGGCCCACCGGGCCGAAGATGCGCGTTCCGCGCGGGTCACCATCGGTGTTCTTGAGGATGACCGCGGCGTTCTCGTCGAAACGGATGTAGGAACCGTCCGGACGACGGCGCTCCTTCACGGTGCGGACGATGACCGCCTTGACGACGTCGCCCTTCTTCACGTTGCCACCGGGGATCGCGTCCTTGACGGTGGCGACGATGACGTCACCGATACCCGCGTAGCGTCGGCCGGAGCCACCGAGAACACGGATGCAAAGGATCTCCTTCGCACCAGTGTTGTCGGCGACACGCAGTCGCGACTCCTGCTGGATCACAGCTTTCTCCTGATCGTCAACGATCGGGACCGGGCCGGCCCGCTGCTCACCCGAGCGCTCCCCCGGAGGGGAACCTCAGGCACATACGAGCCGCGCCCAATCGCGTTCGTTACTACTTGGCCTTCTCGAGGATCTCGACGACGCGCCAGCGCTTCGTCGCGGACAGCGGCCGGGTCTCCATGAGGAGGACACGGTCGCCGACGCCCGCGGCGTTGGCCTCGTCGTGCGCCTTCAGCTTGTTCGTACGGCGGATGACCTTGCCGTACAGCGCGTGCTTGACGCGGTCCTCGACGGCGACGACGACGGTCTTGTCCATCTTGTCGCTGACGACCAGACCCTCACGGGTCTTACGGAAGCCGCGTGCTTCTTCGGTGCTGTTCTCAGTCATCAGGCCTTCTCTACCGTCTCGATGCCCAGCTCGCGCTCGCGCATCAGGGTGTAGATCCGCGCGATGTCCTTACGGACGAGCTTGAGCCGTCCGTGGTTGTCGAGCTGCCCGGTCGCCGCCTGGAAGCGGAGGTTGAACAGCTCCTCCTTGGCCTCACGGAGCTTGGCAACGAGACCCTCGTTGTCCAGCTCGCGAAGCTCTGCAGCCGTGGTGGTGGCCGACATCAGCTCTCACCTGCCTCGCGCCGGACAATCCGGCACTTCATCGGAAGCTTGTGCGCGGCGCGGGTGAGCGCCTCGCGCGCAGTCTTCTCATTCGGGTACGACAACTCGAACATCACGCGTCCGGGGTGCACGTTGGCAATCCACCACTCCGGCGAACCCTTACCGGAACCCATGCGGGTCTCGGCGGGCTTCTTGGTGAGGGGACGGTCCGGGTAGATGTTGATCCAGACCTTGCCGCCACGCTTGATGTGACGAGTGATGGAGATACGAGCGGACTCGATCTGCCGGTTCGTCACGTACGCCGGCGTGACGGCCTGCAGGCCGTACTCGCCGAACGCCAGCTCGGTACCGCCCTTAGCCATGCCACGCCGCTTGGGGTGGTGCTGCTTGCGGTGCTTGACCCTGCGAGGGATCAGCATTGGGTCAGGCCTCCGTTCCAGTGGTAGGTGCTGCGGCCTCCGCCGCCGGCGCCTCGGTCACCGCGGCCGGAGCCTCGGTGGCGGGACGACGGCCACGGCCACCGCGCTCGCCACCGGCGGGGCGCTCGCCACCGCGACGGGGGCGCTCGGCCGGGCCACCCGCACGGGGCGGACGGTTGCCGGCCTTGGCGGCTGCGTTGTCGGCACGGACCTCGGCGATGTTCTTGACGTCGCCCTTGTAGATCCAGACCTTCACGCCGATGCGACCGAAGGTGGTCTTGGCCTCGAAGAAGCCGTAGTCCACGTTGGCACGCAGGGTGTGCAGGGGCACGCGGCCCTCGCGGTAGAACTCGGAGCGGGACATCTCGGCGCCGCCGAGACGACCGGAGCACTGGATCTTGATGCCCTTGGCGCCCGACTTCATCGTGCCCTGCATGCTCTTACGCATGGCGCGACGGAAGGAGACGCGGGAGGACAGCTGCTCCGCAACACCCTGAGCGACCAGCTGAGCGTCCATCTCGGGGTTCTTGACCTCGAGGATGTTCAGCTGGACCTGCTTGCCGGTCAGCTTCTCGAGGTCGCCGCGGATGCGGTCGGCCTCGGTGCCGCGACGGCCGATGACGATGCCGGGACGCGCGGTGTGGATGTCCACCCGCACGCGGTCACGGGTGCGCTCGATCTCAACCTTCGAGATGCCCGCGCGCTCCATGCCGGACGTCATCATCCGACGGATGGCGACGTCTTCCTTGACGTAGTCCTTGTACAGCTTGTCGGCGTACCAGCGGGACTTGAAGTCCGTGGTGATGCCGAGCCGGAACCCGTTCGGGTTGATCTTCTGGCCCATTACCGGGTCCCTTCCTTCGCAGCAAGAACCACGGTGATGTGGCTCGTCCGCTTACGGATCCGGTACGCGCGGCCCTGGGCCCGCGGACGGAAACGCTTCAGGGTCGGGCCCTCGTCGACGAACGCCTCAGCGACGTACAGCGACTCCACGTTGTTGTGGTTGTAGTTGTGCACGGCGTTGGCAATGGCGCTGTCGAGCACCTTGCCCACCGGCACGCTCGCGGCCTGCGGAGCGAATCGCAGGACCGCCTGGGCCTCCGTGGCATTCATGCCACGGATAAGGTCCACCACGCGGCGGGCCTTCATGGGCGTCACGCGGATGTACCGCGCCTGTGCCCTGGCTTCCATGGTTGTCCCCTTGATGGTGTCTGTCATGGTCTTCGCACCCGCCTCGTCAGCGACGCTTCGACTTGCGGTCGTCCTTGACGTGGCCGCGGAAGGTGCGGGTCGGCGCGAACTCGCCGAGCTTGTGGCCGACCATCGACTCGGTGACGAACACCGGGATGTGCTTGCGGCCGTCGTGCACCGCGAGGGTGTGGCCCAGCATGGCCGGCACGATCATCGAGCGCCGGGACCAGGTCTTGATGACGTTCTGGGTACCAGCTTCGTTCTGGACGTCCACCTTCTTCATGAGGTGGTCGTCGACGAAGGGCCCCTTCTTGAGGCTGCGCGGCATCGAGACTGCTCCTAGCGCTTCTTGTTCGTCTTGCGGCGGCGGACGATGTACTTGTTGGACGCCTTCTTCGGCGAACGAGTACGACCCTCCTTCTGACCCCACGGCGAAACCGGGTGGCGACCACCGGAGGTCTTACCCTCACCACCACCGTGCGGGTGGTCGATCGGGTTCATGGCGACACCACGCACGGTCGGGCGAACGCCCTTCCAGCGCATACGGCCGGCCTTGCCCCAGTTGATGTTCGACTGCTCGGCGTTGCCGACCTCGCCAATCGTGGCGCGGCAGCGGGCGTCGACCAGGCGGACCTCGCCGGAAGGCATGCGGAGGTGGGCGTAGACGCCCTCCTTCGCGAGCAGCTGCACGGAGGAACCCGCGGAACGGGCGATCTTCGCGCCGCCACCGGGCCGCAGCTCGATGGCGTGGATGACCGTACCGACCGGGATGTTGCGCAGCGGCAGGTTGTTGCCCGGCTTGATGTCGGCCGTGGGGCCGTTCTCAACCCGGTCGCCCTGGCCCAGCTTGGCCGGAGCGATGATGTAGCGCTTCTCGCCGTCTGCGTAGTGCAGCAGCGCGATGCGTGCGGTGCGGTTGGGGTCGTACTCGATGTGAGCGACCTTGGCCGGAACGCCGTCCTTGTCGTGACGACGGAAGTCGATGACGCGGTACGCGCGCTTGTGACCGCCACCCTGGTGGCGGACAGTGACGCGACCGGCGTTGTTACGACCGCCCTTGCTGTGCAGCGGGCGGACCAGCGACTTCTCCGGCTCGGACCGCGTGATCTCGACGAAGTCGGCAACGCTGGAGCCACGACGGCCCGGCGTTGTCGGCTTGTACTTGCGGATGCCCATGGCTTCTTCTGTCCTCGTCCGTTTCGGTTATCCGACTCGCCGTCAGGCGGTGGTCGGAGCCCCGAAGATGTCGATGGGCTTGCTGCCCTCTGCCAGCGTCACGATGGCGCGCTTGGTGTCCTTGCGCTTGCCGAAACCGGTCTTGGAGCGCTTGCGCTTGCCAACCCGGTTGATCGTGTTGACGTTGGCGACCTTGACCGCGAAGACCGCCTCGACGGCCTGCTTGATCTGGGTCTTGTTCGAGCCCGGCGCCACGATGAACGTGTACTTGCCCTCATCGAGGAGCGCGTAGCTCTTCTCCGAGATGACCGGCTTGAGCAGCACGTCACGGGGGTCCGTGAACGTCTTGCTGGTGATCGTCGCGTCGCTCATCAGGCGTCGCTCCCTTCGAGCTCGCTCGAAGAGGCAACGGCCTTCGCGGACGCGGCAGGGCCGGTCACGAAGCGCTCGAAGGCGGCCTGGGTGAAGACCACATCGTCGGAGACGAGCACGTCGTAGGTGTTCAGCTGACCGGCGTCCAGGATGTGCACCTCGGGCAGGTTGCGGGCGCTCTTGATCGCCAGCTCGTCGTCGCGCTCGACGACGAGGAGGACGTTCTTGCGCTCGCTGATCTTGCCGATCAGGATGCGGGCAGCCTTGGTGGACGGCGCCTCGGTCGCGGTCACGCCGGTGATGACGTGAATGCGGGAGTTGCGGGCCCGGTCGGTGAGGGCGCCACGCAGAGCGGCGGCCTTCATCTTCTTGGGAGTCCGCTGCGAGTAGTCGCGCGGCTGGGGGCCGTGCACGACGCCACCGCCGGCGAACTGCGGAGCGCGGGTCGAACCCTGACGGGCGCGACCGGTGCCCTTCTGGCGGTAGGGCTTGCGCCCACCACCGCGGACCTCGGCGCGGGTCTTGGTCTTGTGCGTACCCTGGCGGGCCGCGGCCAGCTGGGCGACGACGACCTGGTGGATCAGCGGAATGCTGACCTTCGCGTCGAAGATCTCGGCCGGCAGCTCGACGGTGCCGACGGTCTCACCCGCAGGGGAGAGAACATTGATGGTGCTCATTGCTTCAGGCCCCCTTTGCCGCAGTGCGGACCAGGATGAGGCCGCCGTTCGGACCGGGGATTGCGCCCTTGATGAGCAGCAGGCCCTTCTCCGCGTCAACGGCGTGGATGGTCAGGTTCTGGGTGGTCACACGGACGTGGCCCATGCGACCGGCCATCTTCATGCCCTTGAACACGCGACCCGGGGTGGCGCAGCCACCGATCGAGCCGGGCGAACGGTGCTTGCGCTGCACACCGTGGCCGGCGCCCAGACCGTGGAAGTTGTGGCGCTTCATGACACCCGCGAAGCCCTTGCCCTTGCTGGTGCCGGTCACGTCGACCTTGACACCGGCCTCGAACACCTCAGCGGTGATCTCCTGGCCCAGGGTGTACTCGCCGGCGTCGCTGGTGCGCAGCTCGACGAGGTGGCGACGGGGGGTGACACCGGCCTTGGCGAAGTGGCCCGCGAGGGGCTTGTTCACCTTGCGCGGGTCGATCTCGCCGAAGCCGAACTGCACGGCGTCGTAGCCGGTGCCGTCGGCGGTGTGGACCTGGGTCACGACATTCGGGCCGGCCTTGACGACGGTCACCGGAACGATCCGGTTGTTCTCGTCCCAGACCTGCGTCATGCCGAGCTTCTCGCCCAGGATGCCCTTAATCTGCTTAGCCATCTTCAGCTCCCGCCCTTCAGAGCTTGATCTCGATGTCGACGCCGGCCGGCAGGTCGAGTCGCATCAGAGAGTCAACGGTCTTGGGGGTCGGGTCGAGGATGTCGATCAGACGCTTGTGCGTGCGCATCTCGAAGTGCTCGCGCGAGTCCTTGTACTTGTGCGGCGAGCGGATGACGCAGTACACGTTCTTCTCAGTGGGCAGCGGCACCGGGCCCGCGACCTGCGCACCAGTACGCGTCACCGTCTCGACGATCTTCTTCGCCGAGGAGTCGATGACCTCGTGGTCGTAGGCCTTGAGCCGGATGCGGATCTTCTGTCCCGCCATGGCTACTTCGTAGTCCTTCTGTCGTCGTTTGCTTCTTCGACCGAATCCTCCGGGTGGAGTCTCCGGTGGCGTCTCGTTCGACCCACGCGGTCGGGCGTGTCGCGCTGCCCGCCATAAAAAAGCCTTGGTCGAACTCCTGGGCCCCGAGCGGCCGGAAACACCCGGCCACACTGGGGCGAGACGCCGGATCGAGGCCCTGCCTGCACTTCCCGGAAGATTCCCGTACGTCCGTGCCGCAGCTGCCGCGCTTTGTCACAATCAACTAGGCAACGGCCATCACGGGCACGACGAGTACTGTGGGACTCGCTTCTGGTCCTCCCGACGGGAGGCGCGCAGCATCGGCGCTCAACCGAGCAACTTGGCTAGTGTGCCATACCGGACACACGGGGCGCCAATCGGCGGATCATAGTACGCCCGGTCAGCAGCTGCGGAGCGGGTTACTCCGCCCGGGCGGCGCACGGCATCCATCTCTCACATCACCAAGGACAGACATGCCTCCTGCCCAGCACGGCGGGTCGACGGAAGAGTTCGCTCCACCGGCGCCGGTAGCCGGATCCGCTCCCGCTGGAACCGCCCGGCACCGCCGGCGCCCCGGCTGGCTGTTGTTGTCCCCGCTCCTGCTGCTGCCGCCGATCGCCTCGCTGCTGGGCGCGGACGCCGTCGTGCCGCTGGCGCTGCTGGTCGGCACCGCCGGACTGCTGCGGGCCGGTGACACCCTGTTCGACCGCCTGCTGCTGTCCGCGGCGCTGGTGGCCGGGGCGCTGCCGGCCTTCGGGCTGCTGCTGTCGGTCTGGCCCTGGGGTCTGCAGCCGGTGGCAGTGGGCGAGTTGGGGGTCTGCGTGCTGCTGGCGGCCGGGTACGCGACCGGCCGCGACTTCGCCCTGCCGCGCCGCTTCCCGGCCAGGGACCTGGTACTGACCGTCACGGCCGCGGCCGTGACCTGTTTCTACCTGTGGCCGCTGCTGGGCGCGAATTCGACCGCGCGGCTCTCGACGTACATCACCGCGGAGGACCTGGCCCGGCACTTCGAGCTCTTCGACTCGATACGCCACTTCGGCTCCTTCGCCTTTCTGAACACCGGCCGGAACGCCGACGTGCTGCAGCTGGGCATGGCGGCCTACCCGCAGGGAAGCCACTTCGAGCTGGCCCTGCTCGACCGCTTCCTGAATCCCGGCGCCGGCACACCGGTCACCGAACTGCCGCACTTCCTGATGCTGACCACCCTGACCTGCGCCGGCTTCGTGGTCGCGGTGAGCTGGGCCGCCTGCCGGGTGGCCGGGCCGCGGCTGGGCGGGGCCGTCGCGCTGCCGCTCGCCGTGCTCACCTCGGCCTACCTCTGCCTGGTCGAGGGCACCGCGATGCTGGACGACGGCTTCCTCAGCGAGATGTTCGGCCTCGGGCTCTTCGCCGTGCTGCTGGCGGTCGCGGTGCGCCCGGTCGGGCGGCCCAGGGAGCAACTGCTGCTGCTGTCGGCGCTGCTGGTGGGCATCAGCTTCAGCTACTACCTGTGGGTCCCGGTCAGCGGCGCCGTGGTGCTCGCCTCACTGCTGGTGCACCGGCGCGCGTCGCTCACCGGGCGCAACCCGCTGGCGCTGCTGTGCCTGGGCGGCGTGACCGCCGTGCTGACGGTGGTCCCGGTGGCGGCCAACTGGTCGGTGATGAACTCCAGCGCGGCACTGAACATCCCCGGCGGCATCATCCTCGTCAACCGGCACCTGCTGATCCCCCTGGTGGCCCTGGTCGCGGTGCTGTCGCTGCTGGCGCTGGCGCACGGCGAGCGGGCCGCCCGGGTGACCTGCCTCGCGCTGCTCGCGTCCGGGCTGGCGGCCGCCGCCGTCCTGGCCTACCAGACCCACACCATCGGACACAGCTCCTACTACTACGAGAAGATGCTGCACCAGCTCACGGTGACGGCGCTGGTGGCCACCGGCTCCGCGGCGGTGCTCCGGCCACTCGGCCGCGCGGCCGAGGGCAGCAGGATGTGGGCGCCGCTGCTCTCGCTGGCGGCCTGCGGTTGCGTACTGCTGACGCTCTTCTACAACGCGCAGGCCGACGGCTCGCCCGCGGTCTCGTCCATGGACCGCGCCACGGGCTACCTGTACGGCACCAGCGGCGAGGACGCCGTCGCCAGGACCGCGCTGCGGGAGGCGGGCGCGACCGACAGCGCGCACCGGCCCATCGCCACGCTGATCCTCCTCGACTCGCTGAAGCAGGAGGTCCAGGGCAACTACTACGCGACGCTGTGGGTGAACGTGCTGAACCGCACCTCCGGGACGGCCGGCCAGCTGGCCAGCTGGGGCTTCGTCCCGATCGAGCGGGTCAACACCGTCCCGCACACGCTGCCCGCGCAGCTGGAGACGCTCGACCACCCGCTGCTGGTGGTGACCGACTCCGCGACGGTCCGGCGGGACGCCCTCGCCTACGCGAGCACCCACCCCGACATGGACGTCGAGGTCCACCCGGCCGGCGGCTGACCGACCCCCGGCCGGACCGTACCCCGTTGACGAACTGGGGTAGGGTGACGCGGCGGTTGGGTATGCACAGGCGCCGTGCGGCGCCCCCTCCGCCGAGTCCACACTCCGCGAATCCCCCGGGACGCCCACGTGAGCACGATGACGATGCAGACCGCTCCGGTCACCCCCGGGTCCCTGACGGCCCTGTGGCGCGGCGCGCGCGGCCGCACCTGGAGGCTGACCGCGGCCGAGGCGGTGGTGGCCTTCGCCTCCTGCCTGCTGCTCCCGGCGCTCGCCCGCGGCATGGCGGTGAACCCGATGTCGCGGCTCGGCGCGGTCAGCGGCCTGGCCGCGATCCAGCTGCGGTTCACCCTGCTCGGCATCGTGCTGATCGGCCTGCTGCTGGCGGCCAGGCGGTTCCGGGGCGGCCGGCACTTCGACGTGGCGACCCGGCTGAGCTGCGCCGCGCTGGCCGGCATGGCCAGCGGTTTCGTGGCGGCGGGCGCCGTCGTCTCGTTGCTGGGCACTCCGTGGCCGATGTTCGGGCTGAACGGCGACAGCGGCCGAATCGTCGAGTGGGCGACCACGATCATGCACGGGCAGGCCAACCCGGAGCCGCTGTACCCGCCGGTGCCGCTGTACAGCCTCGCGGTGTTCGCCAAGTACTTCCACGGCGGCAACGCCGGCTACGCGTTCAAGGACCTGGAGATACTCGGCGCGGCGATCACCGGGCCGCTGGCCTACCTGTGCTGGCGGATGATCCTCAGCCCGCTCTGGTCCGTCGTCGTGGGCCTGGTCCCGATGATGGCGCTGATCGACTCCTACAAGCCCTACAGCGCGACCGTGCTGATCCTGCTGCTGCCGGTGCTCGCGGCCTTCCTGCGGGCGTTCCGGCGCTCGGCGACCCGGGACTGGCGTCCGCTGCTGCTCTCCGGAGCGGGCCTCGGCCTGCTGATGGCCCTGCTGCTGCTGACCTACTCCGGCTGGTTCGTCTGGAGCGCCCTGGGGACCTTCGCGGCGGTACTGGCACTGTTCCCCTGGCGCGCCCACGGACGCGCCGGCCGGCTGCGGAGCCTCGCCTTCCTCGGCACCACCACCGCCGTCTTCCTCGCGACGGCCGGCTGGTACGTGGTGGTGCTGCTGCAGAACTCCGGCACCGCCGACACCGACTACGGCTTCGACGCCTACACGGACCCGGCCTTCTTCTCCATGTGGCGGACCGACATGCCGGGGCAGGTGGGCCAGTGGCCGCCACCCGGCGAGATCGGCGGGGTCAGCGTCTTCACCGCGCTGCTCTTCGTCGCGCTCGGCGTGGCCCTGTGGCTGGGGCTGCGGCGCTCCGTGGTGGTGGCCAGCGTCGCCATCTTCACCAGCGCCTGGCTGATGCGGATGTACTTCGCCTCGCAGATGTTCAGCACCGGCCAGGTACAGCTCTGGATCCGCACCGACAACCAGCTGCTCTACTGCGGCCTGGTCTTCGTCGGGCTGGCCGTGTGGCTCGCGGTACGCCGCTGGGGCGCCCGGCTGCCCCGGCGCGGACCCGCCGTGATCGGCGTCTTCTGCGGCCTGCTGATGCTGCTCGGCTCCATGGGCTCGGCGCAGTCGGACCGCTACATGCCGCAGAAGACCAACACCTACCAGATCCTTCCCTGGGTCTCGCAGACCGTGCGCATGGTCAACGGGAAGTGTCCCAAGTACGCGCCGAACGGGCAGTGCTCGAAAGACGGCGACCAGTCCTGGCTCAACATGATCTACACCCGGCCCACGGGCTGAACCGAAGGGGTACTGGTACAAGATGTCCTCGCTACTCGGCGCCATCGGGCTGAGGGCAACCGCGAGTCGCCGTCGCGTCTGGCTCGCCGGTTTCGCCCTCTTCTTCGCTCTGATGGCGTGCTGGAGCTTCGCCTCGCCGATGACCGCGGCACCGGACGAGCCCGCTCACATCACCCGCGCCGCCTCGGTCGTCCGGGGCGAGTTCAACGGCCCGGACGTGCGCTCCGAGACGACGGTCGCGGGGATCCCCCGCGAGGAGATCGTCACCGGCATCCGGCTGCCCGAACGCTACCTGTCGCTGAACGCCATGCACGACTGCTACTCCGACCGGTCGTGGATCCCCGCAGGCTGCGCCTCCTCGTTCCACGGCGGCAGCCAGCTGACCGACATGACCACCGCGGCGGGCCGCTACAACCCGCTGTACTACCTCGCCGTCGGCTGGCCCACGCTGTTCCTCAACGGCCTCGACGGCCTCTACGCGATGCGCCTGCTCACCGCGGCGATCTGCGCCGCGCTGCTGGCGAGCGCGGTCGTCACCGCCAGCGAGTGGCGCCGCCCGGGGGCGGCGGTGCTGGGAGTCTGCGGCGCGGCCACTCCGATGGTGCTGTTCCTCGGCGGGGTGGTCAATCCCAACTCGGTCGAGTGCTCCGCCGGGATTCTCGCCTGGGCCTCGCTGCTCTCGGTCTTCATGGCTCCCGACCCCCTGCTGCTGAAGCACCGGCTGGCCAGGGCCGGCATCGCCTCGGCGACGCTGTTCTGCATCCGCCCGCTGGGCCTGGCCTGGGTCGCCGCCGCGCTGGCCTGCGCGCTGCTGGTCGCCGAACGCGGAACCCTCCGGGCGGTGCTCCGCCGCCGGGCCCTGTGGTTCTGGTCCGCGATCGCCGGTGCGGCGCTGCTCGGCGGCGAGGTGTGGAACATGACGCACCCGGACAACTCGTCCACCGGCGGAAAGATGATGACCGCGGGCCAGGTCGCCAAATGGACCTTCAACCTCACGCCGCGCTTCATCGTCCACATGGTCGGCGATTTCGGCTGGCTCGACGCGCCCTCCCCCGAGGTGACCATGCTGCTCTGGCCCGGCGTGATCGTCGGCCTGGTGCTGCTGGCCTGGGCCTGCGGCCGGTGGCGTGAAGGCCTGGCGATGCTGGGGATCGCGATCGGGATCTTCCTGGTGCCCATGCTCGCCGGCGCGGCCGAGGCCCAGCTCGGCCCGATCTGGCAGGGGCGCTATCTGCTGCCCTTCGCCGCGGGACTGCCGATCCTCGCGGCCTTCACCATCGCCAGGTACGACCCGCTGGCCACCGCGGTCCTCGGCCGGCTGGTGGGCGTGTCGATCGTGGTGCTCGCCTTCGCCGACCTGATGGCGTTCTTCTGGGCGCTGCGCCGCTACCTGGTCGGCAGCCACGGGTCGCTGATCCCGCTGCACGCCCACTGGCAGCCGCCGGGCACCTGGGTGCTCTGGGTCTGTGCCTACGGGCTGCTGCTCGGCTGCCAGGCACTGCTGGTGATGGCGTTCGTGCCGACGCGGTCCGGCGGGGTCGCACGACAGGACGGACTGCAGACCAGCACACCGCAGCCGGTCGCCGGCTGACCCGTACGAACGAAGCACGCGGAGCGGGCCCCGCTGCTACGACGAACGCCCCCCGGGTGACCCGGGGGGCGTTGGTCGTAGCCGGCTTCCTCGCCTGCCTACTTCTTCTTCGGGATGGCGGTCGCGGCCTTCATCGAGTGGCCGCAGGTGTCCCACCACTCGCCGGTGGTGATGCCCGAGCAGTACAGCAACGGGTTGGGCGCCACCCGCGGCGGCGGGGTGGTGATCCACGGCTTGGTGCACGTGTGCCCGGGCGCGAACCGGGAGCAGGTGCCCTCCCAGGTCTGCTTGGTCTGCGAACGCCAGGCGTCGACGCCCATGTTCTGCGCGCTGGACAGGCTGGGGTCGACCGGCATGTAGCGGTTCACCGACCAGGAGGCGCCCATGGTCCCGAACAGGGCGGTCACGCAGACCGCCGCGGCGGCGAGCCGGCGGCCGAGGGTGCGGGGAACGCGCAGCGGGCTGCCCTCGGGACGGTCCTGCCCCAGGTGCTCCAGCAGCCGCAGCACGGCCCGTCCGGTCAGCATGATCCCCAGGACCCCGAGGATGATCAGGCAGTACATGATCAGCCAGGTGGTCCGCGGGTACAGCTGCACGCTCTGGGTCTGCGCCATGTGCGCCGCGAACCAGAACCGCATCAGCCAGGCGCTGACCAGCACCGTCAGGGTCGCCCGTACCAGCAGCAGCCGCAGGCCCAGGGCGACGGCGAGGGCCACCGCGAACAGCAGCAGCAGGGTGAAGGCGCTCTGCCCCGCCAGGCTGCCGTCGGTGTTGGCGATCCAGGTCCCCGCGCCCATCACGCCGGGCCGGTCGGTGTGCCAGCCCATGACGTACGCCGGATCCATGTAGACGTCGTAGTAGGCGAAGCGGTCCGGGGTGCTGGCACCCTCCCGCAGCACGTTCCAGACCAGCGGTGCGGCGACGACCACCGCGGCGAGCGCGGTGACGCCTATGTAGGTGCCCACCCGGACCAGCGCCTGCTTGCCGGCGCGCCAGGGGATCAGGAAGCCGGTCAGCACGACCAGGCCCGGCAGGGACCAGAGGAACCAGCCGGAGTACCAGAGGAAGAGCAGGCCGAAGGCCACGCCGATCAGCCCGGCCCGGGTCAGCGCGGCCCTGGTCGTCCACTGCGGAAGCCGACCGATGCCGCGCAGGAAGATGATCGCCAGCGGCAGCAGCACGAACATGACCTGATGGCTGTACGGCCGGATCGGGTCCAGGAACACCACCACCGCGGTGGCGGAGATGACCAGCGCCCAGACCGGGCTGAGCAGCTTGCGCCAGACCACGTAGGTGACCGGACCCGCGAGCGCGGAGCAGAGCAGCTGCAGGTCCTTCATCGCATAGCCGACGTGCCCGTTGCGGAACAGGTCGGCCCAGCCGGCCACCGCCGCCGGGAAGCCCGGCGGGTAGATGTTGGGCAGGTGGCCGCGCATGATCTCCAGGGCCATGCCCTGGACGCCGCCCGGGTCCCCGGACTGGGCGCCGAGCGCCCACGGGGTGCCGTTGAGCATGATGGCGACGCCACCGGCGATCATCCCGCTGGCCAGGCCCGCCAGCGCGGCGCACGCCAGCCGGCGCACCAGGGCGAAGCGGTGCAGCGGGCCGCGGAAGGCGGTGGCGGTCAGCACGCCCAGAATCGGCAGACCGACGAACGCCGCCTTGAGCTGGAGCTCGGCGAGACCGCTCACCTGTCCGATCCGGATCATGGGGTTCACCCGGACGGTGAGGTAGATCCAGAGCAGGAAGCCGAGGGCGACCGTGAAGCTCGCGGCGATCTCCAGCGCGGCCGGAGCCCATCCGGGAAGGGGCCTGCCGCCGATCGCCGACGACGCCCGGCCACGCGGCGCCGCCTTCGGCGGCGTCCCCTCCGGGCGGTCCGTCCGCCCCGGGCTCAGGGTCTCCATAACGACTTCTCTCTGCTGGGGAGGGCGTGCACGACCTCCGGCCATCGAACGGGGCAGGTGTCCTGCTGCCGTGAACGGCCGGGCCTGCCGCTCGGGTAACTTAGCAACAGCCTGCAGGAGGATCCGTGACCGGTCCGGCAGAGCCCCCTTGTGTGCCTAACCTGTGATCTCCAGGCCGCGACGGCCGCGAGCCCGTCCCCGCACTCCCCCGTGAACTCCCGTCAGCCGGTGGACGAACCGGAGCTGAAGGCGTGGGAGGCGAGGGTGCGGACGCCGTCGACCCCGCCCCGGCGCAGTGCGCCCGGCAGCATGGTCAGGGCGTGCAGCCGGGAGGCGCTGTGGAAGCGGGCCGCACGGGCCGCCTTGGGCCAGCCCTGGGCGTCCAGGCGCTCGGCGACCTCGTGGAAGTAGCGCTCGGCCTCGGTGAAGCGGGTGCCGCTGAAGGCCTGCACCGAGGACTCGCTGATCGCGTGCCGGCGGTACTGGAAGACCACCTCGGTGTCGACGACCATCTGCTCGCCGGCCTGCAGCAGGTCGATGACCAGGGCGAGGTCCTGGATCACGGACAGCCCGTCGCGGAAGTTGACCGGCTTGACCGCGTCCGAGCGCCAGCAGATGGAGGGGAAGTAGAGCCAGTTGCCGCGCAGCACGCTGGCCGCCAGCTCCTCACCGCCCATCACCCGGCTGCCGTCGACCGAGGGTGCGTAGAGGCGCTTCTTGACCTTGTCGGCCAGACCGTCGACGACCAGGCCGGTGCCGTCGATCACCTCGACCCCGGGCTGGACCATGCCGATGCCCGGGTGCCGTTCCAGCAACGACCGCACGGTCGCCAGGTAGTGCGGATGCAGCAGGTCGTCGCAGCCCATGATGACCGCGCGCTCCAGCTCCAGCAGATCCACGCACTTCTGGAAGTTGCGGGTGATCCCCAGGTTCTCCGGGTTGCGCTGGTAGCGCACCCGGTCGTCACCGAGAGCGGCGAACCACTCCGGCACGCCCGGCTCCCGGCCGTCGTCGATGACGGTGAGCCGCCAGTCGGGATCGCTCTGGGCGAGGACGCTGCGCACCGCCCCCTGCATCAGGGCGACATCCCCGTAGTAGGGCAACATGATGTCGAACAGGGGCATGGGAATGTCTCGCCTCGTGGGTGCTTCAGCCGACGGTGTTCAGGACGCCAATAGTCAGGACGACGAGGACGCGGTGCTCCGTACCTCGGCCTGCGGGTCGAGGCTTTCGGTGACGAGATGCCCGCCGCTCAGCTGACCGCTGCTCAGGCGCTCGCTGTTGAGCAGCATCGCGTCGCGCAGCGCGACCGCCCGGGCCAGGTCGGTGACCTGCTTCTCCAGCGAGCGGAACCGCATGTAGGTGTTCAGCGCGTAGAAGGAGACCGCCACCACCAGCAGGTACAGCACCAGGTCGGTGCCACGGCCGACGCCGAGGTGGTGGGCCACCCAGGTGACGTCGTCCGGGCGCAGCACCGCGTACACGTTGGCGACCACGAAGACGAAGAAGGCGATCCGCTTCCAGGCGCGGGTGTGCGCCGTGTGCCACCGCCAGATGAACAGGAACAGCATCGACCCGGCGCCCAGGAGCAGGATCAGCTGGATCAGCAGGGTGCCCTTCATCGGCGCCCACGCTCCCTCAGAGAGATGTCGAAGAGGATGTTGACGCCGTTGAGCAGCGACTGGCCCTTGGCCCGCGAGTAGTCCGTGTAGAGGATGTCCACCGGGACCTCGGTGACGCGCAGGTCGGAGTGGGCCAGCAGACCGACGATCTCCGAGGCGTGCGCCATGCCGTTCATGGTGATCCGGAGCTGCGAGGCCGCCTTGCGGTTGAGCGAGCGCAGTCCGTTGTGCGAGTCGGTGAGCTTCAGCCGGCGGGCCGTGGGGCTGACCGCGGCCGCGGTGCGCAGCACCACCCGCTTCAGCATCGGCACCTGCTCGGTCTGTTCGATGAAGCGGGAGCCGAGGACCACGTCCGCGGCGTCCGAACGCAGCAGCGCGACCATGGTCTCGGCGTCCGGGGTCTGGTGCTGGCCGTCCGCGTCGAAGGTGACGAAGAACTCCGCCCCGGGCTGGGCCAGGGCGTAGGCGAGACCGGTCTGCAGCGCCGCGCCCTGGCCGAGGTTCACCGGGTGCTGGACCAGGTGTGCGCCGGTGCCGAGGATCCGCTCCGCCGAGTCGTCGGAACTGCCGTCGTTCACGCAGACGATGTTGGGGAAGACCTTGAGTGCCTGCTCGACCACGTCGGCGATGACCTGTCCCTCGTTGTAGACAGGGATCACCAGCCATGTGTCGTGGTAATCGTTCACTGCGTCTCCGAGGTGAGGGAATGGCCGGGTCATGCGTTCTCCAGCGCCGAAGCTGCCGCTTTTCCGTAGTTCGTCGGACCGGAGGCCGGCTGGGCGACGCCTCGGACCAGGGCGAGCAGCATGCAGAGAGCAGTCACCAGTGAACCAGTGGCATAGGCTACCTCGACTCTCGTGGCAACCGGACCCGGGGCCACCGTGACCGCGACCAGAACCGCGGTCCCCAGCAGCCAGCCGATCATCTGCCAGCGGTGCCGGCCCAGCGCCATCAGCGCCTGGCCCAGCACCATCGCCAGCATGTAGCACATGGTCCCGGCCGAGAACCAGAAGAAGTCCATCGGCCCGAGGATGTCCTTGGCGCCGAGGAAGACCGAGATCAGCCAGGAGCCGCCGAACACCGCGGGGACCGCGCCGAGCAGGCCCAGACCGCCGATCACCGCGCAGGTCTGCAGCAGCATCCGGCGGAACCCGGCCCGGTCCCCCGCCGTGGCGGAGGTCGACAGGCCGGTCATCAGGGTCGGCTGCAGCGAGCCGAACACGAACAGCGGGATCCGGCACAGCACACCGGCGCTGAGCAGCGCGAAGGTGAGGCTCTTGTCCACCGTGACCAGCGCGGTGGTGATCACGGCGGCGTTGACGATCACCTGCGCCAGCACCGAGCCGCAGATCATCATCGTCATGTTCTGGAACAGCTCGCGCCAGGGCATCGGCGGGCCGGGACGGCAGCCGCGCAGCGTGGTCCGCAGCGTCGCCAGCATCGCCACCAGCGGGGCGGCGGCCAGCACCAGCGCGTAGTCCAGTGCGGAGTGGCTGCCGGCCAGGAACAGCGCACCGGCCAGCACGATGCGCAGCAGCCCGTCCAGGCCCAGCGAGACGCCGTAGGCGTCGAAGAGGCCCAGGCCGGCCAGGATGCCCCTGGTCAGGTAGACCAGCGCCATGCCCGCCAGCGATGCCGCGAAGGCCCAGACCAGTGCGCGGTCCCGGCCGAAGAAGGTGTCCGCGAGCGGACCCGCGGCCAGGGCCAGTGCCAGGCCGATCAGCGCCAGCAGCCCCACCGTCAGCGCTGCGGCCCGGCGCAGTACCGGTGCGACGCCCTCGCCCCGCACCACGCGGGCCGCGACCACCCGGGTGAGTTCCTGCTCGATCGGGAAGAACAGCCCGAGGCTCAGCGTCATCACCAGCGACCAGAGCTCGGAGACCGCCTGCTGGGGATCGCCGCTGAGGGCGTGGCCGGCGACCGAGATCTGGATGTACGACGCCGCACCCAGGATCATCGTGCCGCCGATGACCAGGTGGGTGCCCGGCGGGATGACCCTCAGCAGCTTCGCCAGCGGGTTGGTCATCCGGGGCTCTGTGGACTGTGTGCGGCCCGGGCCAGTGCCGCGAAGGCGGGACGGCGCAGGGCCTCGTCGAGGCTCTCCCGCCAGTGCGGCAGGGGTTTCAGTCCGGCCGCCGCCCAGCGGTCGTGACCCAGCACGCTGTACCCGGGCCTGGGCGCCGGGCGGACGAAGGCGGTGGAGTCGGTGGGCCGGATCCGCTCGGGATCCAGACCGGCCAGCTCGTAGCTGGCCCTGGCCAGACCGAACCAGGTGGTGCTGCCGGAGGCGGTGCCGTGGTAGACCCCGGCCGGCGCGGTGCCGGCGAGGGCCGCCAGGCCCAGCTCGCGCAGCTGCTGGGCGAGAGCGTAGGACCAGGTCGGCTGCCCGTGCTGGTCCTCGACGACGTCCAGGGTGTCGCGCTGGGCGGCCAGCTTCAGCATGGTGGCGACGAAGTTGGCGCCGTGCTCGCCGTAGAGCCAGGCGGTCCGCACGGTGTAGCCGTGCTCGGGGAGCAGTTCGGCCACGGCCCGCTCGCCGGCCAGCTTGCTCCGGCCGTAGGCGTTGATCGGGTCGGTCGGCGCGTCCTCGCGGTACGGGAGGGTCCCGTCGCCGTGGAAGACGTAGTCGGTGGAGAGGTGCAGCAGGCGCGAGCCGGTGCCGGCGCAGGCGGCCGCGAGGTTGCGGACCCCGGTGCCGTTGACGGCCGTGGCGGCGGGCTCCGCCGTCTCGGCGCCGTCCACGTCGGTCCAGGCCGCCGCGTTCACCACGACGTCGCATCCGGCGACCGCCGCGCTCACCGCGGCCGGGTCGGTGATGTCGAGCTCGGCCCGGGTCCGCTGCTCCACCCGGATCGCGGGGTCGGCGATCGCGGGGTCGGCGGAGAGCACCTCGACGAGGTCCCGGCCGAGCATCCCGCCCGCGCCGACCACGAGCCAGCGGCTCGGCTGCTGCGGCGTGCTCACTGGGCCAGCGCCGCCTTCTGCTTCAGCGGCTCCCACCAGTCCCGGTTGTCCCGGTACCAGGCGATGGTGGCGGCCAGACCGTCCTCGAAGCGGACCTGCGGGGCGTAGCCCAGCTCCTCGCTGATCTTGCTGATGTCCAGGGAGTAGCGCAGGTCGTGGCCCTTGCGGTCCTCGACCGGGACCACCATGTCCCAGCCGGCCCCGGCCGCGTCCAGCAGCAGGCCGGTGAGCTCCTTGTTGGTGATCTCGGTGCCGCCGCCGATGTTGTAGACCTCGCCGGCCCGGCCCTTCCGCAGCGCCAGCTCGATGCCGCGGCAGTGGTCGGAGACGTGCAGCCAGTCGCGGATGTTGCCACCGGTGCCGTAGAGCGGCACCTTCTGCCCGTCCAGCAGGTTGGTGGTGAACAGCGGGATGACCTTCTCGGGGAACTGGTAGTGCCCGTAGTTGTTGGAGCAGCGGGTGACCACCACGTCCATGCCGTGGGTGCGGTGGTAGGCCAGCGCCAGCAGGTCGGAGCCGGCCTTGGAGGCGGAGTACGGGGAGTTGGGCTGCAGCGGCCACTCCTCGGTCCAGGAGCCCTCGCTGATGGACCCGTAGACCTCGTCCGTGGACACGTGGACGAAGCGGCCCACGCCGTGCTTGCGGGCGGCGTCCAGCAGTACCTGGGTGCCCAGCACGTTGGTGGTGACGAAGGGGCCGGCCCCGGCGATGGACCGGTCGACGTGGGACTCGGCGGCGAAGTGCACCACCGCGTCCTGCCCGGCCATGACCTGGTCGACCACCTCCGGGTCGCAGATGTCGCCACGCACGAAGGCGTAGCCGGGGTGGTCTGCGACCGCGGCGAGGTTGGCCTCGACGCCGGAGTAGGTCAGCTTGTCCAGCACCGTGACCCGCAGGTCCGGCTCGACGCGGGACGACGACAGCAGTTGACGAACGAACTCGGAGCCGATGAACCCGGCGCCACCGGTGACAAGGATGCGCATAGTGCCCGCCACTATACGGGCCCGCTCCGGCGCTGACCCAGCAGGGTTAGCCGGGCCCAGGGAGCGCCGCCCCTCCGCAGGGACCTAGAGTTACGCCCATGCGTGGCATCCTCCTGGCGGGCGGCACCGGCTCGCGACTCTGGCCCCTCACCCGAGCCGTGTCCAAACAGCTCATGCCGGTCTTCGACAAACCAATGATCTACTACCCCCTCACCACTCTGATAATGGCGGGGATCAACGAGATCCTCATCATCACCACACCGCAGGACCAGGACCAGTTCCAGCGCCTGCTCGGCGACGGTTCGCAGTGGGGCCTGCGGCTCCAGTACGCGGTCCAGGAGCGCCCCGAGGGGATCGCCCAGGCCTTCGTGCTGGGCGCCGACTTCATCGGCGACGAGTCCGTGGCGCTGGTGCTCGGCGACAACATCTTCCACGGCAGCGGCCTGGGCACGCGGCTGGCCGAGAACGACGGCCTGGTCGGCGGCCGGGTGTTCGCCTACCCGGTGGCGGACCCGAGCGCGCTGGGTGTGGTGGAGTTCGCCCCCGACGGCACGGTGCTCTCCATCGAGGAGAAGCCGGCCAAGCCCAAGTCCCGTTTCGCCGTCCCCGGCCTCTACTTCTACGACAACCGCGTGGTCGGCATCGCCCGCGACCTGAAGCCCAGCGCCCGGGGCGAGCTGGAGATCACCGCCGTCAACGAGGTCTACCTGAAGCAGGGTGAACTTCGGGTGACAGTTCTGGACCGGGGAACCGCCTGGCTGGACACTGGCACCTTCGAGTCGCTGGTGCAGGCCTCCGAGTACGTCCGGGTCCTCGAACAACGCCAGGGCCTCAAGGTCGGTTGTGTCGAGGAGGTCGCCTGGCGGGTGGGCCTGATCACCGACGAGCAGCTCCGGGAACTGGCCCAACCGCTGCTGAAGAGCGGGTACGGGACGTATCTGCTCGGCCTGCTGAGCGAGAAGGAAGACGCATGAAGATCCGGCCGCTGAGCATCGAGGGCGCCTGGGAGATCACCCCGCAGCAGCACGGCGACCCGCGCGGAATGTTCATGGAGTGGTACCGCTTCGATCATCTCGCCGACGCCGTGGGGCACCCGCTCCGGCTGGCCCAGGCCAACATGTCGGTCTCGGCCGCCGACGTGGTCCGCGGGATCCACTTCGCCGACGTGCCGCCCGGGCAGGCGAAGTACGTCAGCTGCATCCGCGGCGCGGTGCTGGACGTGATCGTCGACATCCGGGTGGGCTCCCCGAGCTTCGGCACCTGGGAGGCCGTCCGGCTGGACGACGTGGACCGCCGCGCGGTCTACATCTCCGAGGGCCTCGGTCACGGCTTCTGCGCGCTCAGCGACGACGCCACGCTGAGCTACCTGGTCTCGGAGACCTTCAACCCGACCGGTGAGCACGGGATCCACCCGCTGGACCCGGACCTGGCCATCGCCTGGCCGACCGACGCCCCGCAGCTCTCCGCACGGGACGCCGCCGCCCCCTCGCTGGCCTCGGCCCTCGAATCAGGGCTGCTGCCGCGCTACCAGGAGTGCCGTTCGTTCGTCGAGGGCCTGCGCACCCGCTGAAAAAACGGAACAGGAACCCCCTCCCCTGTGCGCGTCTATGTGCATACTCTCTCACCAGCTATGCGTGAGAGCCCTTATTCCGGGAGTTCGGTATGACGTCGCCCGACGCGATCCAGCAAGAACCTTCGACCGCAGACGAGTCGTACACCGACCGCCTGCTGAGCCTGGAGAGCTCCGGACTGCGCCGCCTGATCCCTGCCCAGGCGCCGTACCGCGCACACCTGCGCCGGCTCAAGCTCGGCCGGATGCTCGACATCGGCTGCGGCCTCGGACGGAATCTGCTGCACAACCGGGGCATCGGCGTCGGGGTGGACCACAACGCCCACTCGGTCGCCACGGCCCGGTCACGGGGGCTCACCGCGTACACGCCCGAGGAGTTCGCCGCCAGCGCGGACGCGGTGCCGGGGTCCTTCGACTCGCTGCTGATCTCGCATGTGCTGGAGCACATCGACAAGGCCGGCACCGAGTCGCTGCTGCAGGACTACCTGCGTTATGTCCGCCCCGGCGGACGGGTGGTCATGATCACCCCGCAGGAGGCGGGTTTCGCGAGCGACGCCACCCACATCCGCTGGGTCGACTTCGACGTGCTGCGGGCGATCGCGGCCGACGCGGGCATCGACGTGCGCAGGACGTACTCGTTCCCGCTGCCGCGGCTGGCCGGGAAGCTGTTCCGCTACAACGAGTTCGTCTGCGTGAGCGCCAAGCCCGAGGCGTAGCCGGGGCAGGGCAGGCAGGACCGCGACAGCCCCCTGGGGGAGCGCCGACGGCGCATCCCAGGGGGCTGTCGTGTGTGTCCGGGCGCATATGTCCGGGCGGAACGCGCAGGGGGCCCCGCGGCATCACATGATGCCGCGGGGCCCCCTGGTGCGCTGCTGGTGCAGGCAGGTCAGAGCATCAATTACTTGATGATCTTGGTGACCTGGCCGGCGCCGACGGTGCGGCCACCCTCACGGATGGCGAACTTCAGGCCCTCCTCCATGGCGATCGGCTGGATCAGCGCGACCGTCATGGCGGTGTTGTCACCGGGCATGACCATCTCGGTGCCCTCGGGGAGGGTCACGACGCCGGTCACGTCCGTGGTGCGGAAGTAGAACTGCGGGCGGTAGTTGTTGAAGAAGGGGGTGTGACGGCCACCCTCGTCCTTCGACAGGATGTAGGCCTGGGCCTCGAAGTCGGTGTGCGGCGTGACCGAACCCGGCTTGATGATGACCTGGCCGCGCTCGACGTCCTCGCGCTTGATGCCACGGAGCAGCAGACCGACGTTCTCACCGGCCTGGCCCTCGTCGAGCAGCTTGCGGAACATCTCGATGCCGGTGACCGTGGTGGTGGTCTTGGTCTCCTTGATGCCGATGATGTCGACAGTCTCGTTGACCTTGAGCACGCCACGCTCGATGCGGCCGGTGACGACGGTGCCACGACCGGTGATCGTGAAGACGTCCTCGATCGGCATCAGGAACGGCAGGTCGACCTCGCGGGCCGGGGTGGGGATGGCCTCGTCCACAGCGGCCATCAGGCCGAGCAGCTTGTCGCCCCACTCCTTGTCGCCCTCAAGCGCCTTGAGCGCCGAGACGCGCACGACGGGAAGGTCGTCGCCCGGGAACTCGTACTCGGAGAGCAGCTCGCGGACCTCGAGCTCGACGAGCTCCAGGATCTCCTCGTCGTCCACCATGTCAGCCTTGTTCAGGGCGACGACGATGTAGGGGACGCCGACCTGGCGGGCCAGGAGGACGTGCTCCTTGGTCTGCGGCATCGGGCCGTCGGTGGCGGCCACGACCAGGATCGCGCCGTCCATCTGGGCGGCACCGGTGATCATGTTCTTGATGTAGTCCGCGTGACCGGGGCAGTCGACGTGGGCGTAGTGACGCGCCTCGGTCTGGTACTCGACGTGCGCGATGGAGATGGTGATACCGCGCTGACGCTCTTCCGGCGCCTTGTCGATCTGGTCGAAGGCCGAGGCCTCGTTCAGGGTCGGGTAGGCGTCGTGCAGCACCTTGGTGATCGCCGCGGTAAGGGTCGTCTTACCGTGGTCGATGTGACCGATGGTGCCGATGTTGACGTGGGGCTTCGTCCGCTCGAACTTCGCCTTCGCCACTGGGGTCCTCCTGAGGACTGGTTCTGTACGCCGTACGACGTCAGGTGGTCTGGATTCGCGCCGGTCCCGGCAGCTGGGCTGCGCGCGGTGCCGGCCCTGGGGTGGGGGCCGGAGGGGGCCCGGAGACGTCGCTGTTCGCGACGCCCCCGGGACTCCTCCTACAGCCTAAGGGGTGATAGATCCCGGAATGTCCGGGCACCTCACGGCGCCGGACGGACTCCGTGACTACTCGCCCTTGGCCTTAGCGATGATCTCTTCCGCCACGTTCCGGGGAACCTCGGCGTACGAGTCGAACTGCATCGAGTAGCTGGCGCGGCCCGACGTCTTGCTGCGCAGGTCGCCGACGTAGCCGAACATCTCGGACAGCGGGACGAGAGCCTTGACGACCCGGGCGCCGCTGCGCTCCTCCATGGCCTGGATCTGGCCACGACGGGAGTTGATGTCGCCGATGACATCGCCCATGTAGTCCTCGGGCGTGGTGACCTCGACGGCCATCATCGGCTCAAGCAGCACGGGGGACGCCTTGCGGGCACCCTCCTTGAACGCCATCGAGCCGGCGATCTTGAACGCGAGCTCCGAGGAGTCGACGTCGTGCGACGCACCGTCCAGCAGGATCACGCGGACGCCCTGGAGCGGGTAACCGGCGAGCACGCCGAACTCCATGGCCTCCTGCGCACCGGCGTCGACCGAGGGGATGTACTCCTTCGGCACGCGGCCACCGGTGACCTTGTTGACGAACTCGTAGCCCTCGGCGGTCTCCAGCGGCTCGATCGCGATCTGGATCTTCGCGAACTGGCCGGAACCACCGGTCTGCTTCTTGTGCGTGTAGTCGATGCGCTCGACGGCCTTGCGGATCGTCTCGCGGTAGGCGACCTGCGGCTTGCCGACGTTGGCCTCGACCCGGAACTCACGCTTCATACGGTCGACCAGCACCTCAAGGTGCAGCTCGCCCATACCCGCGATGATGGTCTGGCCGGTCTCCTCGTCGGTGTTGACCTGGAAGGACGGGTCCTCCTCGGCCAGCCGCTGGATCGCGACGCCCAGACGCTCCTGGTCGCCCTTCGACTTCGGCTCGATCGCGACGCGGATGACCGGGGCCGGGAAGTCCATGGACTCCAGGATGACCGGGTTCTTGTCGTCGCTGAGGGTCTCACCGGTGGTGGTCTGCTTCAGACCCATGACGGCGACGATGTCGCCGGCGCCCACCGAGTCGATCTCCTCACGCTTGTTGGCGTGCATGCGGTAGATCTTGCCGATGCGCTCCTTGCGGCCCTTCACCGAGTTGAGGACGGCGGTGCCGGCCTCAAGACGCCCGGAGTAGATCCGGATGAAGGTGAGCTTGCCCAGGTGCGGGTCGGACATGATCTTGAACGCCAGCGCCGACAGCGGCTCGTCGTCCGAGGCCTTGCGGAAGATCTCCACCGACTCGTCACCGGGCTTGTGGCCCATGACGCCCTCGACGTCGATCGGGGAAGGCAGGTACTTCACGACCGCGTCGAGCAGGGGCTGGACGCCCTTGTTCTTGAACGCGGTGCCACAGAACACCGGGGTGAAGTTACCGGCGATGGTGCCGCGGCGAATACCCGCGATCAACTGCTCCTCGGTGGGCTCCTCGCCCTCCAGGAACAGCTCCATCAGCTCGTCGTCGCCCTCGGCGGCGGTCTCGATGAGCTTCGCCCGCCACTCCTCGGCGATCTCGGCGTGCGAGGCCGGGATGTCGACGGTGTCGTACATCTCGCCCTTGGCGGCCTCGGCCGACCAGAGCAGGGCCTTCATCTTCACCAGGTCGATGACACCGAGGAAGTCGGCCTCGGCGCCAACGGGCAGCTGCATGACCAGCGGGGTCGCACCCAGACGGTCGATGATCGAGTCGACGCAGCGGAAGAACTCCGCGCCGACGCGGTCCAGCTTGTTGACGAAGCAGATACGCGGGACGTTGTAGCGGTCAGCCTGACGCCACACCGTCTCGGACTGGGGCTCGACACCGGCAACACCGTCGAACACCGTGACGGCACCGTCGAGCACGCGCAGCGAGCGCTCCACCTCGACGGTGAAGTCGACGTGACCCGGGGTGTCGATGATGTTGATGGTGTTGTCCACATCATCAACGGTCCAGTGGCAGGTCGTCGCGGCAGACGTGATGGTGATGCCGCGCTCCTGCTCCTGCTCCATCCAGTCCATGGTGGCTGCGCCATCATGGACCTCACCGATCTTGTACGAGACACCGGTGTAGAACAGGATCCGCTCGGTGGTGGTCGTCTTGCCCGCGTCGATGTGCGCCATGATCCCGATGTTGCGGACCCTGGCAAGGTCAAGGGAGGTTGCAGCCATGGTGGCTCGTCTCTCTCTTTCTTATTTCTGACGGGGTTCGGACTACCAGCGGTAGTGCGCGAAGGCCTTGTTGGACTCGGCCATCTTGTGCGTGTCCTCGCGACGCTTCACCGAGGCACCCAGACCGTTGCTGGCGTCCAGGATCTCGTTGAGCAGACGCTCGGTCATGGTCTTCTCGCGACGGGCGCGGGAGTAACCGACGAGCCAGCGCAGCGCCAGGGTGTTGGCACGGCCGGGCTTGACCTCGACCGGCACCTGGTAGGTCGCGCCACCGACACGGCGGGACTTGACCTCAAGGGTCGGCTTGACGTTCTCCAGCGCGCGCTTGAGCGCGACGACCGGGTCTGCGTTGGTCTTCTCGCGGACGCCCTCGAGGGCGCCGTACACGATGCGCTCGGCGGTGGAGCGCTTGCCGTGCAGGAGGATCTTGTTAACGAGCGACGTCACCACAGGGGAGCCGTAAACCGGGTCGATGATGACCGGGCGCTTCGGGGCGGGGCCCTTACGAGGCATTCTTACTTCTCCTTCTTGGCGCCGTAGCGGCTGCGGGCCTGCTTGCGGTTCTTGACACCCTGGGTGTCAAGGGAGCCGCGGATGATCTTGTAACGCACACCCGGCAGGTCCTTAACACGGCCGCCACGAACGAGCACGATGGAGTGCTCCTGCAGGTTGTGGCCCTCGCCCGGAATGTAAGCGGTGACCTCGATCCCGCTGGTGAGGCGCACACGGGCGACCTTACGAAGGGCCGAGTTCGGCTTCTTCGGGGTGGTCGTGTACACACGCGTGCAGACGCCGCGACGCTGAGGGGAACCCTTCAGTGCGGGCGTCTTGTTCTTCTCGACCTTGTCCTGCCGGCCCTTTCGGACCAGCTGCTGGATCGTAGGCACCGTTTCTCCGTCTTCTCTGTGCCATCTCTGGTGAAACTACCCTGGTTGTGTCTCGCCGACGTCCGACCCACGCGGTCGGGTGTGTCGAGCGCTTTCCATTCCCCTCGACTCCTCGCGGAGGAGCGGTGTGGAAGCGCGGTTCCCATGACGCGGCGGCTGGCAAAATGCACGCACGCACAAGAGACCCGGGGACACCCCAGGCACAAGGTCAGAGCGTACCTAGCGCATCGGCGCGGGTCAAAACAAATGGGGAGACGCAGGTCAGCGTGGTGCCGCAGAGAGGCCCGGGGCCCGATTTGCGGCCCCGGCGAGAGTGTGCATCGACGTCACGACGGTAGCGGGGTCGCCGGGCGCCGCCGGGCGCCGCCGCGAGGTGGCGCCGGCGCCGCGCCGCTCCGCCGTGGCGCTCCCGCGCCGCGCGGGAACCGGCCCCGGCGTCAGCCGCCGGGAGGCGGCGGGGCCGGGACGGCGGATCCGGGGTCGCCGTGGGATGCCAGCACCGCGACCAGGAACACGAACACCCACAGCGCCACACCGAGCCAGCCGAGCACCACGGCCGTGGTGGCCATGCCGTCGCCCTCCTCGTCCCGCTCCCTGATCTGCTGCCGCGCCACATGGCCGCAGATCAACGCCGGGAGGGCGGTCAGGCCAAAGGTCGGTATCTCGGCGATGGCCAGCGCCAGCGCCACCCCGGACAGCTGGTTCGTCCGGCGCCGGCGCGGCGGCGCCGCGAAGGGGTTGGCGTAGGGGGCGGGGTACGGATGCGGCGCGCCCAGGTACACCGGCGGGTACGGCACGAAGGCGGCCGGCAGCAACGGGGCCGGAGTCAGGTACGGCACCGGTATCGGACCGCTGGGCAGGTCCGCCACCAGACCGGACAGCTCGCCGTAGGTGAGCGAGCGGTAGACCAGCTCGACCCGGTCGTCGTACTCCGCCGAGGTCAGCCGGCCCTCCGCGTAGGCCGCCTTGAGCACGTCCACGGTGCGTTCGCGGTCCGCGTGGGACGCGCGCATCGCGGTGGCCGCTCCCGGCGCCGCCGGAACAGCGGCGCCGGTCGGGGGCTGCCGCCGGTCCATCGGCGTGGTCTTCCGGAGCGGCACCGGATCGGGCCACTGCTGCATAGGGTGCTTCGGCTGCGTGGACAACGGCGACCTCCCCGAATGCGCCCGCTGCCGAGTCGGCAGTGGCACGACCTCGTTCCCATAGTGCAAGACGATCGGGAGAAGCGCATCGTGCCCAGGAAGCATGTCGAGGACTTGTGACACAAACTCAGCAGCCGTCGCTCAGAGGTGTTCCGCCGTCACTCGTGTTCGACCGCTGCTCGTGTTCGGCCCGTGCTCGCGTTCGACCCGCCCGCGTTCGGCGCTCACTCGTAGCGGGCGGCGTAGCGCTGCTGGAGTTCGGGCCAGTGCCGTCGCAGGGTCTCGGCGGCGATCGGCTGGTCGGCGGTCTTGCCGCTGAGGCCGTGCGCGGTGAAGAGGTGGCGGGAGAGCTCGGCCGGGTCGGGGTCCTTGTCGTACGCGTCCCTGAAGCTCAGCAGACCGTCGAGGTAGGTGTCGATCGGATCGGCGGCCTGTCCCGCCTGCGCGCCCTGGACCGGCTCGAAGGACGGGGCGAAGGCCGGCACCACGGTCTCCGCCTCCTGCTCCGGCAGCACCTTGGGCGCGAACCAGGCCTCCGGCCCGTCGTCGCCGGCGCCGTCGGCCGGGTGCTGCATCGGCAGCCAGGCCACACCGCGCGGCGCGGCCACGCCGGCCCCGGACTGGTGCTGCGGGTCGTCGGCGGCGGCGCTGGTGTCCGGGTCGTGCAGCGGGCGGCGGTGCCGGTGCAGGGCGAGCTTGGTGAGCACGCCGACGGCGACCGGGTCGACGACCGGTGCCGGCCCGGGCGCCTGCCCAGGGGCTTGACCGGGGACCTGACCGGTGACCGCGGACGGCACCGGCGCGGGCCCGGAAACCTGGGCGTAGCCGGCGGCCGCGGGCTGGGCGAACCCAGGGCCTGCGGCGGGCTGCGGCGCGGGCTGGACGGGGGCCTGGCCGACCCCGGCGGGCGCGGGCTGGGCGAACCCGGGGGCGGCGGGCGGAGCGGCGATCGGGGCCGCAGCCGGGGCTGCAGTCGCAACCCCGGGCTGGGCGTAGCCGGGAGCGGCCGCCGGTGCGATGGCGGGGGCGGTGCGGACCGCGTCCAGATCCAGCGGGACGCCGTACTTGGCCAGCTTCAGCGGCAGCAGCGTCTCGATCGGCGCATGGCGGCGCCAGCCGCGCCCGTACCGGGCCCGCAGGTGGGTGCGGTAGACGAGCCGGTTCTGCTCCAGCCGGACCACCTCGTCGTAGGAGCGCAGCTCCCACAGCTTCATCCGGCGCCACAGCCGGAAGGTGGGCACCGGTGACAGGATCCAGCGCATCAGCCGCACCGACTCCATGTGCCGGTCGGCGGTGATGTCCGCGATCCGCCCGACGGCGTGCCGCGCGGCCTCGACCACGACCACGAACAGCACCGGGATGATCGCGTGCATGGCCATGGCCAGCGGGTCGCCCCAGGACGACGCCGCATTGAAGACGATCGTCCCCCCGGTGAGCAGCCAGGCGGTCTGGCGCAGCAGCGGGAAGGGGATGCGCAGCCAGGTGAGCACCAGGTCCAGGGCCAGCAGGACGGCGATGCCGACGTCCACGCCGATCGGGAACACATAGGAGAAGACGCCGAAACCCTTGTGCAGGGCGAGGGTGCGCACCGCCGAGTAGGAACCGGCGAAGCCGATCCCGGCGATGATGAAGGCGCCGGCGGCGACCACGCCGATGAGGGCGCGGTGTGCTCGGGTTATCGCGGGGCCTGCCATGGAGCCGTCCATCCGTGGAGTGTGTGGTCACGGTGCCCCCGTCGGGGCTCGTGAGGCGGAGGACAGCTTGCCACAACGCGCTGTGCCGCCCGTCGCGGGTGTCCGCCGCCGGGCTCACGCCCACGTCCGGGCCCTGCGGCGGGGATTGACGTGGCATCACCTGGGTCACCGAACAGGCATTGTCACACCCTGCTGCCACCATGACACGGTCGGTGAACAGCCGATGTCGGACGGGTGCGGCGCGCTCCGGGACAATGGGGTCGGTCGCATTCGGGAACAGGACAGGAGGGCTGTGATGGGCAAGCGCAACCAGGAGCGCCGCGGGGCCGCCCGGCGGGCGCGGGAAGCGGGCCGCCCGGAGCGGCCGTCCCAGGCCGCCCATGGCGGCGCCGACCCCGGTACCGCCGACCGTCGCGCCGGCAGCGGTGGCGGCACCGGCCCCGCCGGCGGCTCACGCGGTGACTCCCGCGACAACGGCGGCCGTCGCGGGCCGGCCGGTGCGCCGCCCCGCGAACCCTCCCTGCGGGAGGCCGTGGACGCGGCCTTCGGCGGAGTGCTGCACGCCGCCGACGTGGACTACCACCTGGCGCTGGACCTCGGTGCCAGCGCGCTGTCCGAGCCGGCCGCGCGCTGGCCGCAGACCAGCCGGACCGTGCTGCCGGCCAGCGGCGCCCTGCTGGTACGGCTGTGGCGGGCCGGATGGCAGCCCGCCGACCTGGTCCGGGCGGTGCGCCGGGAGCTGACGCCACGTCACGCCCGGCTGGTGGTCGACCTGGTCGCCGCCGAGTCGCGGAGCTATGCCGCCGCCGCGCTGGACCCGCGCTGGGCCGGGCAGTTGCGGGAGTTGGAGGCCTCGGCCTGGTGGGGCGAGGACGACCTGCTGCTCCCCGGCGTCGCCCAGCGCGAGCGCGCCGACCGTTTCACCGTCGCCACCCTGCTGCTGGAACTGGTCCGGCTGATCGGACGGCTGCCCCCGATCACCCTGCTCACTCCCCCGCCGGGCGCGGAGCGCTCGACCTCGTCGATCTCCTTCGTCCCGAAGACCGGCAGCGAGCCGAGGATGCTCGGCCGGATCCGGGCGCTGCTGGCCAAGGCCGAGTCGACCGAGTACCCGGAGGAGGCCGAGGCGCTGACCGCCAAGGCACAGCAGCTGATGGCGCAGCACAGCATCGACGAGGCACTGCTCGCCGCCTCCGCCGGCGGCAGGACCGAACCGGGCGCCTGCCGGATCGGCGTCGACAACCCCTACGAGGCTCCCAAGGCGCTGCTGCTGGACGCGGTCGCCGGCGCCAACCGGTCCCGGTCGGTGTGGACGAAGGACCTGGGCTTCTGCACCGTGGTCGGCTTCCCGGCCGACCTGGAGGCGGTGGAGCTGCTCTACACCTCGCTGCTGGTGCAGGCGACCGGCGCGATGAACAGCGCGGGGACACAGCGCGGCGGCGCCGGCAGCTCGCGTACCAAGTCGTTCCGCCAGTCCTTCCTGATCGCCTACGCGGCGCGGATCCGCGAGCGGCTGTCCGAGGCCACGGCGGTGGCGACGGAGGAGGCCCTGGACGGGCTGCGGGCGCGGGGCGGCGGCTCGGCGGCGTCCGCCCTGCTGCCGGTCCTGGCGGCCCGCGAGGAGGCCGTGCAGGAGTCGGCGGAGCGGATGTTCCCCAACACCACGGCCGGGCGTTCGATGCGGGCCAGCGACTACGAGGGCTGGACCCAGGGCCGCGCCGCGGCCGACCGCGCCCGGCTGACCGGCCACGAGTCACTCCCCCGCTGACCCGGGCGCCTGCGCGAGCACGCGGGTGCTGAACACCGGAGTTGCCGGATACGCCGCAGGGCGGTCACCCCGGATGGGGTGGCCGCCCTGCGGTCTCTGCGGTGACTGTCAGCCGGTGTAGGGGCCGTAGTCGTAGTCGTCCAGCGGGACGGCCTGGCCGGAGCCGGAGCCGAAGGGCGAGTAGTCGATGTCGTCGTAGCCGACGGCCGAGTACATCGCGGCCTTGGCCTCCTCCGTCGGCTCCACCCGGATGTTGCGGTAGCGGGGCAGACCCGTACCGGCCGGGATGAGCTTTCCGAGGATGACGTTCTCCTTGAGGCCCAGCAGCGGGTCGGACTTGGCGTGGATCGCCGCGTCCGTCAGCACCCGGGTCGTCTCCTGGAAGGAGGCGGCCGACAGCCAGGACTCGGTCGCCAGCGAGGCCTTGGTGATACCCATCAGCTGCGGACGGCCGGAGGCGGGCTGGCCGCTCTCGGACACCACACGACGGTTCTCGGTCTCGAAGCGACCCCGCTCGACCAGCTCGCCGGGCAGCAGTTCGGCGTCGCCGGACTCGATGATCGTGACCCGGCGCAGCATCTGCCGGATGATGATCTCGATGTGCTTGTCGTGGATCGACACACCCTGCGAGTTGTAGACCTTCTGGACCTCGGCCACCAGGTGGATCTGGACGGCACGCTGGCCCAGGATGCGCAGCACGTCGTGCGGGTTGACCGTGCCGTTGGTCAGCTGCTGGCCGACCTCGACGTGCTCACCCTCGGACACCCGCAGCTTGATGCGCTTGGAGATCGGGTAGGCGATCTCCTCGCTGCCGTCGTCGGGGGTGATGACGAGCTTACGGGTCTTCTCGGTGTCCTCGATCCGGACCCGGCCCTCGGCCTCGCTGATCGGGGCCACACCACGCGGGTTACGGGCCTCGAAGAGCTCGACGACACGGGGCAGACCCTGGGTGATGTCGTCACCGGCCACACCACCGGTGTGGAAGGTACGCATCGTCAGCTGGGTACCGGGCTCACCGATGGACTGGGCGGCGATGATGCCGACCGCCTCACCGATGTCGACCAGCTTGCCGGTGGCCAGCGAGCGGCCGTAGCACATGGCGCAGGTGCCGACGGCGGACTCGCAGGTCAGGATGGAGCGGGTCTTGACCGCGGAGATGCCCAGACGGATCAGCTCGTCGATCAGGACGTCGCCCAGGTCGGTGTTGGCCGGGGCCAGCACCTGCCCGTCCACGACGATGTCCTCGGCGAGCGCACGGGCGTAGACGCTGGTCTCGACGTCGTCCCGCTTGCGCAGCACGCCGTCCTCGCCCACGTCACCGATCGGCAGCTTGAGGCCGCGCTCGGTGCCGCAGTCCTCCTCGCGAATGATGACGTCCTGGGAGACGTCGACCAGACGACGGGTGAGGTAACCGGAGTCGGCGGTACGCAGGGCGGTGTCGGCGAGACCCTTACGGGCACCGTGGGTGGAGATGAAGTACTCCAGCACGGAGAGGCCCTCACGGAACGACGCCTTGATGGGTCGCGCGATGGTCTCGTTCTTCGCGTTGGACACCAGACCACGCATACCGGCGATCTGACGCATCTGCATCATGTTTCCGCGAGCCCCGGAGTCCACCATCATGAAGATGGGGTTGGTCTTCGGGAAGTTCGCGTTCATCGCCTCGGCGACCTCGGCGGTCGCCTTGGTCCAGATGCCGACGAGCTCCTGCTGGCGCTCGTCCTTGGTGATCAGGCCGCGCTCGTACTGCTTCTGGACCTTCTCGGCCTGCGCCTCGTAGCCCTCAAGGATCTGGGGCTTGTTCGGCGGGACCACGACGTCCGAGATGGAGACGGTGACACCGGAGCGGGTGGCCCAGTGGAAACCGGCCGCCTTGAGGTTGTCCAGCGTCGCCGCGACGACGACCTTGGGGTAGCGCTCGGCGAGGTCGTTGACGATCGAGGAGAGCGCCTTCTTGTTGATCTCGTCCTCGACGAACGGGTAGTCCTCGGGCAGCAGCTCGTTGAAGAGCGCGCGGCCCAGGGTGGTCCGCAGACGGATCTGCTCGCCCTCCTGCCAGGTGGCCTTGCCGTCCTCGTCGACCGGCGGGGTCCAGCCACGCGGGGGCACGGTGCCCAGCGGGAGGCGCAGGTCGATCTCGGACTGCAGGTCCAGGTCCTTGGCGTCGAAGGCCATCACGGCCTCCGAGGTCGCGCCGAAGGCGCGGCCGACGCCGCGGAGCGTCTCCGGGTCACGGGTCGAGGTCAGGAAGAACAGACCCAGCACCATGTCCTGGGTCGGCATGGTGACGGGGCGACCGTCGGCCGGCTTCAGGATGTTGTTGGAGGACAGCATCAGGATGCGGGCCTCGGCCTGCGCCTCCGCGGAGAGCGGAAGGTGCACGGCCATCTGGTCACCGTCGAAGTCCGCGTTGAACGCGGTGCAGACGAGCGGGTGGATCTGGATGGCCTTGCCCTCGACCAGCTGCGGCTCGAAGGCCTGGATGCCGAGGCGGTGCAGCGTGGGCGCACGGTTCAGCAGCACCGGGTGCTCGGCGATGACCTCTTCGAGGACGTCCCAGACCACCGGACGGGCACGCTCGACCATGCGCTTGGCCGACTTGATGTTCTGCGCGTGGTTCAGGTCCACCAGGCGCTTCATCACGAACGGCTTGAAGAGCTCCAGCGCCATGGCCTTGGGCAGACCGCACTGGTGCAGCTTGAGCTGCGGGCCGACGACGATGACCGAACGGGCCGAGTAGTCGACACGCTTGCCGAGCAGGTTCTGACGGAAACGACCCTGCTTGCCCTTGAGCATGTCGCTCAGGGACTTCAGCGGCCGGTTGCCCGGACCGGTGACCGGACGGCCACGACGGCCGTTGTCGAACAGCGCGTCCACGGCCTCCTGAAGCATGCGCTTCTCGTTGTTCACGATGATCTCGGGCGCGCCGAGGTCCAGGAGCCGCTTGAGGCGGTTGTTGCGGTTGATCACGCGGCGGTACAGGTCGTTCAGGTCGGAGGTCGCGAAGCGGCCACCGTCCAGCTGCACCATCGGACGCAGGTCCGGCGGGATGACCGGGACGCAGTCCAGCACCATGCCCTTGGGCTTGTTGGTGGTCTGCAGGAACGCCGAGACGACCTTGAGGCGCTTGAGCGCACGGGTCTTCTTCTGGCCCTTGCCGGTCTTGATGATCTCGCGGAGCTTCTCGGCCTCCTCCTCCAGGTCGAAGGTCTCCAGGCGCTTCTGCAGCGCCGCGGCACCCATCGAACCGGAGAAGTACGTGCCGAAGCGGTCGCGCAGCTCGCGGTAGAGCAGCTCGTCGCCCTCCAGGTCCTGGACCTTGAGGGACTTGAAGCGGGCCCACACCTCGTCCAGGCGGTCCAGCTCGCGCTGGGCCCGGTCGCGGAGCTGCTTCATCTCGCGCTCGGCGCCTTCGCGCACCTTGCGGCGCACGTCGGCCTTGGCACCCTCGGCCTCGAGCTCGGCGAGGTCGCCCTCGAGCTTCTTGGCGCGGGTCTCCAGGTCGGCGTCGCGGCGCTGCTCGATCTGCTGGCGCTCGACGGAGACCTGGGCCTCCAGCGAGGACAGGTCACGGGTGCGGCGCTCGTCGTCGACCCACGTGATCATGTAGGCGGCGAAGTAGATGACCTTCTCAAGGTCCTTGGGGGCAAGGTCCAGGAGGTAGCCGAGGCGCGAGGGCACGCCCTTGAAGTACCAGATGTGCGTGACAGGGGCGGCCAGCTCGATGTGGCCCATCCGCTCACGACGCACCTTGGCGCGAGTGACCTCGACGCCGCAGCGCTCACAGATGATGCCCTTGAAGCGGACGCGCTTGTACTTGCCGCAGTAGCACTCCCAGTCGCGGGTCGGGCCGAAGATCTTCTCGCAGAAGAGTCCGTCCTTTTCCGGCTTGAGGGTGCGGTAGTTGATGGTCTCGGGCTTCTTAACCTCGCCGTGGGACCACTGACGGATGTCGTCAGCGGTCGCCAGGCCGATTCGCAGCTCATCGAAGAAGTTGACGTCGAGCACGGGTCGTCAATCCCACCTTCGGGGTCGAAGTCTTACGTCTGGTCTGAGGGGGTCCTGGGGGCGACGGGTCGGCGCTGGAGGTCAGCGCCGACCCGGAACCTCCGTCAGACCTCTTCGACGCTGCTCGGCTCGCGCCGGGACAGGTCGATACCGAGCTCCTCCGCGGCGCGGAACACGTCCTCGTCGGAGTCACGCATCTCGATGGACATGCCGTCCGAGGACAGCACCTCCACGTTCAGGCAGAGCGACTGCATCTCCTTGATGAGCACCTTGAAGGACTCGGGGATGCCGGGCTCGGGGATGTTCTCGCCCTTGACGATGGCCTCGTAGACCTTCACGCGGCCGAGCACGTCGTCGGACTTGATGGTGAGCAGTTCCTGGAGGGCGTAGGCGGCGCCGTACGCCTCCAGCGCCCACACCTCCATCTCACCGAACCGCTGACCACCGAACTGCGCCTTACCACCCAGCGGCTGCTGCGTGATCATGGAGTACGGGCCGGTCGAACGGGCGTGGAGCTTGTCGTCGACCAGGTGGTGCAGCTTGAGGATGTACATGTAGCCGACCGAGATCGGCATCGGGAACGGCTCACCGGAGCGGCCGTCGAACATCCGCGCCTTGCCGGAGGAGCCGACCAGGCGGTCGCCGTCCCGGGTGAGCGTGGTGTGGTCGAGCAGACCGGTGATCTCGTCCTCGCGGGCGCCGTCGAAGACCGGGGTGGCCAGGTTGGTGCCACCGGTCGCCTTGTCGGCGCCGATCTTCTGCAGCCGGCGGGCCCACTCCTCGCTGAGTCCGGAGACGTCCCAGCCGGTCTTGGCGAGCCAGCCGAGGTGGGTCTCCAGTACCTGTCCCGGGTTCATTCGGGACGGCACACCGAGGGGGTTGAGCACGATGTCGACCGGGGTGCCGTCCTCAAGGAACGGCATGTCCTCGACCGGAAGGATCTTGGAGATGACACCCTTGTTGCCGTGGCGGCCGGCCAGCTTGTCACCGTTGGTGATCTTGCGCTTCTGCGCCACGTAGACCCGGACCAGCTGGTTGACGCCGGGCGGAAGCTCGTCGCCCTCCTCGCGGTCGAACACGCGGACGCCGATGACCTTGCCGGACTCACCGTGCGGCACCTTCAGCGAGGTGTCGCGGACCTCACGGGCCTTCTCACCGAAGATGGCGCGCAGCAGGCGCTCCTCCGGGGTCAGCTCGGTCTCACCCTTGGGCGTGACCTTGCCGACCAGGATGTCACCGGTGGTGACATCGGCGCCGATGCGGATGATGCCGCGCTCGTCCAGGTCCGCCAGGACCTCCTCGGAGACGTTCGGGATGTCCCGGGTGATCTCCTCGGGGCCGAGCTTGGTGTCACGGGCGTCGACCTCGTGCTCCTCGATGTGGATCGAGGAGAGGACGTCGTCCTGCACGAGGCGCTGCGACAGGATGATCGCGTCCTCGTAGTTGTGACCCTCCCACGGCATGAACGCCACCAGCAGGTTCTTGCCGAGCGCCATCTCGCCCTGGTCCGTGCAGGGACCGTCGGCGAGGACCTGGCCGACCTCGATGCGCGCGCCCTCGTCCACGATGACCTTCTGGTTGAAGGCCGTGCCCTGGTTGGAGCGGGTGAACTTGGCCACGCGGTACGTGGTGTAGGTGCCGTCGTCGTTGGCGATGGTGACGTAGTCGGCAGAGACCTCCTGGACCACGCCGGCCTTCTCGGCGGCGATGACATCGGCGGCGTCGACCGCGGCGCGGTACTCCATGCCGGTGCCGACCAGCGGCGACTCGCTCTTCAGCAGCGGGACGGCCTGACGCATCATGTTCGAGCCCATGAGCGCGCGGTTGGCGTCGTCGTGCTCGAGGAACGGGATCATGGCGGTCGCGACCGACACCATCTGGCGCGGCGAGACGTCCATGTAGTCGATCTCGACACCGGGGATGTAGTCGATCTCGCCGCCACGGCGACGGACCAGCACACGGGCCTCGGCGAAGTGGTTGTCATCGGTCAGCGGCGCGTTGGCCTGGGCGATGACGAACCGGTCCTCCTCGTCCGCGGTGAGGTAGTCCAGGTCATCGGTGACGATGCCCTCGACGACCTTGCGGTACGGGGTCTCCACGAAGCCGAAGGCGTTGACCCGGCCGTAGGAGGCGAGCGACCCGATCAGACCGATGTTCGGGCCTTCCGGGGTCTCGATCGGGCACATACGTCCGTAGTGGGACGGGTGCACGTCACGGACCTCGAAGCCGGCCCGCTCACGGGACAGACCACCGGGGCCCAGCGCGGACAGACGACGCTTGTGGGTGAGCCCCGACAGCGGGTTCGTCTGGTCCATGAACTGGGACAGCTGGCTGGTGCCGAAGAACTCCTTGATGGAGGCGACGACCGGCCGGATGTTGATCAGGGTCTGCGGCGTGATCGCCTCGACGTCCTGGGTCGTCATCCGCTCGCGGACCACGCGCTCCATCCGGGCCAGGCCGGTACGGACCTGGTTCTGGATCAGCTCGCCGACGTTGCGCAGACGACGGTTTCCGAAGTGGTCGATGTCGTCGTCCTCGACGACGATCGTGCTGCCGTTCGGGGCGACCGTCTCGGTCTCACCGGCGTGCAGCTGGACCAGGTACTTGATCGTGGCAAGGATGTCGTCGGTGGTGAGCACGCCGCCGTCGAGCGGCTGCTCCACACCGAGCTTCTTGTTGATCTTGTACCGGCCGACCTTGGCCAGGTCGTAACGCTTCGGGTTGAAGTAGAGGTTCTCCAGAAGCGTCTGCGCCGCCTCGCGGGTGGGCGGCTCGCCCGGACGCAGCTTGCGGTAGATGTCGAGCAGCGCGTCGTCCTGGCCCTGGGTGTGGTCCTTCTCCAGGGTGGCGCGCATCGACTCGTACTGGCCGAACTCCTCCAGGATCTGCTCGGAGGTCCAGCCCAGCGCCTTCAGCAGCACGGTGACCGACTGCTTGCGCTTACGGTCGATGCGGACACCGACCATGTCGCGCTTGTCGATCTCCAGCTCCAGCCAGGCACCCCGGGAGGGGATGACCTTGGCGGAGTAGATGTCCTTGTCGGACGTCTTGTCCAGGGTGGTGTCGAAGTACACGCCCGGTGAGCGCACCAGCTGCGAGACAACGACACGCTCGGTGCCGTTGATCACGAAGGTGCCCTTGTGGGTCATGAGCGGGAAGTCGCCCATGAAGACCGTCTGCGACTTGATCTCGCCGGTCTCGTTGTTGGTGAACTCGGCCGTGACGAAGAGCGGGGCCGCGAACGTGAAGTCGCGGTCCTTGCACTCGTCGATCGAGTTCTTGGGGGGCTCGAAGCGGTGGTCGCGGAAGGTCAGCGACATCGAACCGGAGAAGTCCTCGATCGGGGAGATCTCCTCGAAGATCTCCTCCAGGCCGGACTTCTGCGGGACGTCGTGTCCTTCAGCGAGCGACGCCTCGACCCTGTCCTTCCACGCCTGATTGCCGAGGAGCCAGTCGAAGCTCTCGGTCTGCAGGGCGAGGAGGTTGGGAACCTCGAGGGGCTCACGAATCTTCGCGAAGGAAATACGGAGCGGTGCGGTGGATGCGGAGTTGTTCGAGGCGTTGCGCGAGGCGGCCAAGAGGGGGTCCTTCCGAGGGCTCGGACTCACTACGCGCGTACCGGGCCCACCCGTCGCACGGGTAGCATCCGCGCTCTCGCACGGACTCCACGGCCGGAGGATTACTCCAGCTCAGAGCCAGTGCGCGGGCGGGGTGCCACCCCTGGTCGGGGTAGTGCGTACTCCGGGGGTCGAGTCACGGAGCAGCTAAAAGGCAGCGCAAAGGGACAGTGTAGCCAGACGGCACACTGCTGTCCAGTCCGGATTCGGAGACCGAATCGTCGAACTCCCTACCTCGCGGAACCACCCTCGCCGAGGGCGCCCCCTGGGGCGGTCACTGCCTACTGGGTGTGTATTCCCCACCACACCCTGGTTCCATGCCTGCGAACCAGCTTTTCGATGTCGCAGCTTCGATGCCGCAGCTTCGATCGTGGTTCGGTCGTCGCGCTGCCCGCCGCCGCCTCCGACCGGAGGCCCGGAGGCACAACCTCGCGTCCTGAGAATTGCGCGCCGCGCCCGGTTCGTCAAGGGCGGGTTCCCGGGGAGCCCCCTCGGGAGACGCTCCTCGGGAGCATCGAGCGGAGCGGTCGGGCCGGGCGACTGCCCTGGTGGGGTGGCCGCACGGCGACCGCTGTGCGGCTCCGGGGGTGAACCCCGGACGCTCCGCGGCGCCCGCTGCGCGCAGGTCGTACTCGCAGCGACGACGATCACCATACTCGCCTCGGCCCGCACTGGGGAGCATCTGGGCGACAGAAGTGGCGAATCGTCATAGAACGGGCAGGGTACGGCAGGTGGAACAGGGCAAACAAAAAACCGAGGCAGCCACCCAAGCGGGTGACTGCCTCGGTCGAGTCAGGTAATCGAGATTACTTGACGGTGACGGAAGCGCCGGCAGCCTCGAGAGCAGCCTTGGCCTTCTCCGCGGCGTCCTTGGCAACCTTCTCCAGGACGGTGGCGGGGGTGCCGTCAACGAGGTCCTTCGCCTCCTTCAGGCCGAGGGACGTCAGGGAGCGCACCTCCTTGATGACCTGGATCTTCTTGTCACCGGCAGAGGTCAGGACGACGTCGAACTCGTCCTGCTCCTCGACCTCTTCGGCGGCGGCGGCAGCGCCACCACCGGCGGCGACGGCGACCGGGGCGGCAGCCTTGACGTCGAACTTCTCCTCGAAGGCCTTCACGAACTCGGAGAGCTCGATGAGGGTCAGCTCGGCGAACTGCTCGAGCAGCTCTTCCTGGGACAGCTTCGCCATGATGGCGTCCTTCCACTATTTCGGCAGGTGCCGGATGTACGGAACGGCGGGCGTACGGGCCCGCTGCGAGGGGGTGCTACTCCGCGGCGGGAGCGGCGTCCTCGACGGCGGGAGCCGGCGTACCGGCACCGCCCTGCTCGACCTTGGCCCGGAGCGCCTCCGCAGTGCGGACGAACTCCGTGAGGGGAGCCTGGAAGGTGGCGGCGGCCTTGGCCATCGACGCCTTCAGGCCACCCGCCAGCTTGGCGAGCAGCACCTCGCGGGACTCGAGGTCCGCGAGCTTCTTGATGTCATCGGCGGACAGCGCCTTACCATCAAGGACACCGCCCTTGATGATCAGTGCGGGGTTCTCCTTGGCGAAGTCACGCAGAGCCTTCGCCGACTCCACCGGGTCACCGGCGACGAAGGCGACAGCCGTCGGACCCGCGAACAGGTCGTCAAGCGAAGAGATCCCGGCCTCATTGGCAGCGATCTTGGTCAGCGTGTTCTTCACCACGGCGTAATTGGCGTTGTCGCCGAGCGAGCGACGCAGCTTCTTCAGCTGCGCCACGGTCAGACCGCGGTACTCGGTCAGCACGGCCGCGTTGGAGGCACGGAACTGGTCCGTGAGCTCGGCGACGGCGGCAGCCTTGTCGGGCCTTGCCATAGGCTTACGCCTCCTTCCGTGATGTCGATGCGTGGCCGACCGTTGAGTCGACCTGCTACGCCCACTACCGCCGGAAGAAAGTGCTCGGAAAACACAGAACAGCCCCGGCGCAGGCGCACGGGGCTTCGCCACGCTCGACAGTCGGCATACCTTTCGGCACGCAACCGGAGCGCGAGTCCTTCCTCATCCATCCTGCGCGGGTCGTCCGCATTGTTCGCGGATCCTTCGGCCACCGCGCTCGCCCTTCTCAGGCTCAGCCTGTTCAGGGACTGCCCCTTGCGGGGCACGCGGCAACGACCAGCGGTCTTTGGCAGTCCCCAAGGTACGTGACGAGGCGCCCAATGGGCAAATCGCCCATCCCAAGCCCCTCCACGGCCTGCCGGCCACGCGAACGGGCCGGTATCCCCTTCCTTGCGGAAGGGGATACCGGCCCGTTCAGAACCTGGTCAATGCCTGATCAGAGATCAGACCGACGCGGGGTCCTCCTCGACGAGGAGGTTCCGGGTGCGGTTGGGGTCGACCTGGATGCCGGGGCCGATCGTGGTGCTGATCGAGACCCGCTTGATGTAGCGGCCCTTGGAGGCGGACGGCTTGGCGCGAAGCACCTCGTCCAGGGCGGCACCGTAGTTCTCGACCAGCTTCTCGGTGTCGAAGGACACCTTGCCGATGATCAGGTGCAGGTTCGAGTGCTTGTCGACGCGGAACTCGATCTTGCCGCCCTTGATCTCGGTCACGGCCTTGGCCACGTCCGGGGTCACGGTGCCGGTCTTCGGGTTCGGCATCAGGCCACGGGGGCCGAGCACGCGGCCCAGGCGACCGACCTTGCCCATCAGGTCCGGGGTGGACACGACGGCGTCGAAGTCCAGGCGGCCCTTGGCGACCTCGTCGATCAGCTCGTCGGCGCCGACGATGTCGGCACCCGCAGCCTCCGCAGCCGCGGCACGGTCACCGGTCGCGAAGACCAGGACCCGGGCGGTCTTGCCGGTGCCGTGCGGAAGGTTGACGGTGCTGCGGACCATCTGGTCGGCCTTGCGCGGGTCGACACCCAGACGCATGGCGACCTCGACGGTGCCGTCGAACTTGGAGGTGGAGGTCTCCTTGGCGAGGCGGATGGCCTCAAGGGGGGCGTACAGACGCTCGCGGTCGATCTTCTCCGCCGCGGCGTTCAGAGCCTTGCTGCGCTTCACTGCTGCTCCTGTGGATTCAAGACGTGGAGTTGTGGTGGCTGCGGGCCGCGCTCGGCCCTACCACTACCGAACAGGTACTGAGGGGAACTCAGCCCTCGACGGTGATGCCCATCGACCGGGCGGTGCCGGCGATGATCTTGTCGGCCTGCTCCAGGGAGTTGGCGTTCAGGTCGGGCAGCTTGGTGGTGGCGATCTCGCGGACCTGGGCAGCCGTGATCTTGGCGACCTTGGTCTTGTGCGGCTCGCCGGAGCCCTTCTCCACGCCCGCGGCCTTGAGGATCAGGCGAGCGGCCGGCGGAGTCTTGGTGATGAAGGTGAAGGAGCGGTCGTCGTAGACCGTGATCTCCACCGGCACGACCATGCCACGCTGCGACTCGGTCGCGGCGTTGTAGGCCTTGCAGAACTCCATGATGTTGACACCGTGCTGGCCCAGTGCGGGGCCGACGGGCGGCGCGGGGTTGGCCGCACCAGCGTTGATCTGGAGCTTGATAAGCCCCGTGACCTTCTTCTTCTTGGGAGGCATGCTCTCTCCGGGTCCTTACGAGAGGTGTTCCCGACCGGCGCGCGAAAGCGCGGCGGCGGGGCCTTGGGTTTCCGTGTGGCTCGCCGGCCGGACGGCCTGGCTCTGCGCACACATCGAACCAGGATAGCCCGAAAGGACCGGCGATCCTAAATCGCTTCCGGCGCCGGGCGCCACACGGCCGAGGGCCCCGTACCGGCGACTGCGGTGCGGGGCCCTCGGAGGTGCTGCTCGGTCGTGCGGCGGACTCAGTCGTGCGAGGGACTCAGTCGTTCTTGGCGATCTGGTCGAAGGAGAGCTCGACCGGGGTCTCCCGGCCGAAGATCTCCACCAGGCCCTTGACCTTCTTGGAGTCCGGGTTGATCTCGTTGATGGTCGCCTGGAGCGTGGCGAACGGGCCGTCGGTGACCGTGACCGAGTCGCCGACCTCGAAGTCGAGGACCTGGACCTCGGACGGACGGACCGGGCTCGGCTTGCCGGCCTCCTTGGCCGCGGCGCGCTCCACGTCCGGGGCGAGCATCTTGACGACCTCGTCCAGCGTCAGCGGGTACGGGTCGTAGGCGTTGCCGACGAAGCCGGTGACACCGGGGGTGTTGCGGACGACGCCCCAGGACTCGTTCGTCAGGTCCATGCGCACCAGCACGTAGCCGGGGAGCTTGTTCTGCCGGATGGTCTTGCGGTCGCCGTTCTTGATCTGGACGACCTCTTCCTGCGGCACCTCGGCCTGGTAGATGTAGTCCTCGACGTTGAGCGAGACGGCGCGCTGCTCCAGGTTGGACTTCACCCGGTTCTCGTAGCCGGCGTAGGTGTGGATGACGTACCACTCACCGGCCGCGGTGCGCAGTTCCTCGCGGAAGGCGGCGACCGGGTCGATCTCGACCTCGTCCGCCTCGGTGACCTCGGCCTCGGCCTCTTCGCTGGCTTCGAGGGCCTCGGACTCCTCGGCGGTGAGCACGGTCAGTGCCTCCTCCTCGGCGGAGCGCCCGGCGTCCTGGTCCGCAGCCTCGACCTCGTCGGCGTCACTATCGACGTTGTCGACGATCTGCTCGGCGGAGTCGTCGGCCTCGGCCCACGCAGACGCGTCCTGCTCCGACGCGTCGGCCGACTCGACGGCTTCGTCAGCCTCGGGGGCCTGTGCGGCGTCGTACAGGTGGGACTCAGACACGTTGGCTGCTTCTTCCTGGAGATGAAGGGTGGGACGGTTCCGTAACCGTCCACAGGGAGAAGCAGGGCTTGGCTGCGGACGACTCGGAGACTCAACGATACCGACACAACGGTAACGGAGCGCCCGGACAGTTATCTCCCGCGAGGGTGATGGGTCGGTGAAACGGAGCCTGGTACGGCTCGGGACGGCGTGTCCCGCTGTGGCCGGACCGGCTGGATCAGCCGAAGACGAGCTTGGACAGCTGGACGAAGCCGGTGTCCAGGCCGTACACGAGAGCCATGATCACCACGACGAAGACGATGACGACCGTCGTGTAGGTGGTGAGGTCGTTCCGGCTCGGCCAGACAACCTTGCGCAGCTCGGCGATGATCTGGCGGTAGAAGAGCCCGGCCCTGGCGAAGATGTTCTTCTGGCCGTCACGCTTCTGCCTGCCCTTGCCCGCGGCCTTGTTGGCGCGCTTGCGGTCGCGACGCGACAGGGTCTCGCCCTGTTCGTCCTCCGCGCTACCACGATCAGGTGTCGCGGTGGAGCCCACGGTCTCCGTCACTCGTCCCTCACCTGAATCCGGGTACCTGTCGGGAGTCGCAGTGATTGCGAACCCGCGTTAATGCACTGCTGACGGTACCGTCTGTTGCCTCCCAGCAACAGGACGGACAGCAGGGCCGGAGGGACTTGAACCCCCAACCGCCGGTTTTGGAGACCGGTGCTCTACCAATTGAGCTACGACCCTTTGAATCCGTACCAGCCGGACTCGCGAGGCCCAACCTACCGTATGAGGACCACCGCGTGGTGTCTGCGGCGCTCCCAGCGTTCGGCCGGGTCCATCGAGGGTTGAGTGTAGGGGGTCGGACCCGGATTGGTCGAATGGGTTCGCCGCGCTGAACTGCGGAACCGGCCCGGAATCACTCGCGGGGGTTCACGGTGTGAAACATCGATGCCCTGCGGTTGCCTTGTCTGGGACCATGCAGGTATGAGCGCTGCCTCCCCCCACCCTGACCCCAGCATCCGTCCCGCCGACCGCCGCGTCTCGGCCCGGATCGGCGCGATCGCCGAGTCCGCGACGCTGGCCGTCGACGCCAAGGCCAAGGCCCTCAAGGCGGCCGGCCGGCCGGTGATCGGCTTCGGCGCCGGCGAGCCGGACTTCCCGACTCCGGGCTACATCGTGGACGCGGCCGTCGCCGCCTGCCGCGACCCCAGGAACCACCGCTACACGCCCGCGGGCGGTCTGCCCGAGCTCAAGGCCGCCATCGCCGCCAAGACGCTGCGGGACTCCGGCTGGGCCGTGGACGCCTCGCAGGTACTGGTGACCAACGGCGGCAAGCAGGCGATCTACGAGGCCTTCGCCGCGATCCTGGATCCGGGCGACGAGGTCATCGTGCCCGCGCCGTACTGGACCACCTACCCGGAGTCGATCCAGCTCGCGGGCGGGGTCAGCGTCGAGGTGGTGGCGGACGAGACCACCGGCTACAAGGTCACCGTGGAGCAGCTGGAGGCCGCCCGCACCGAGAACACCAAGGTGCTGCTGTTCGTCTCCCCCTCCAACCCGACCGGTGCGGTCTACACCCGCGCCGAGGTCGAGGCGGTCGGCCGCTGGGCGGCGGAGCACGGGCTCTGGGTGCTCACCGACGAGATCTACGAGCACCTGGTGTACGGGGACGCCGAGTTCGTCTCGCTGCCGGTGGCCGTGCCGGAGCTGGTCGGCAAGTGCATCGTGGTGAACGGGGTCGCCAAGACCTACGCGATGACCGGCTGGCGGGTCGGCTGGGTGATCGGCCCGCAGGACGTGATCAAGGCCGCGACCAACCTGCAGTCGCACGCGACCTCCAACGTGAGCAACGTCGCGCAGGTGGCGGCGCTGGCCGCGGTGTCGGGAGACCTGGCGGCGGTGGACGAGATGAAGGTCGCGTTCGACCGGCGCCGGCGCACCATCGTGCGGATGCTCAACGAGATCCCCGGCGTGGTCTGCCCCGAGCCCGAGGGCGCGTTCTACGTCTACCCCTCGGTGAAGGCGCTGCTGGGCAAGGAGATCCGCGGGCGGCGCCCGGCCACGTCGGCGGAGCTGGCGGGGCTGATCCTGGACGAGGTCGAGGTCGCCGTGGTGCCCGGCGAGGCCTTCGGGACCCCCGGCTACCTGCGGCTGTCGTACGCGCTGGGCGATGACGACCTGGTGGAGGGCGTCGCCCGGATGCAGAAGCTGCTGGGCGAGGCGCAGGACTGACGCGCCGGACTGACGCGGGGCCCCGCCCTGCCGGACCCTCGGTCGGCCCGCCGTCGCATCCGCTGCGACGGCGGGCCGACGCGCGTACGGGACCGGCCCGGAGGGCTTGAGTTCACCCGATCGGGCGTCTTGACCTCGTTGTTTTCCGCCATCAGGCTGAGTACGCGAAGATCTGCGAATGGAACAGGTATCGACGCCCCCGTCCATCCGCGATGTCCGCCTCCTGCCCAAAGCGCACCTGCATCTGCACTTCACCGGCTCCATGCGTCCGGCCACCCTGCGGGAGCTGGCCGACAAGCACGGGGTGCACCTGCCCGAGGCGCTGAGTTCCGGCAGACCGCCGAAGCTCCGGGCGACCGACGAACGAGGCTGGTTCCGGTTCCAGCGGCTCTACGACATGGCGCGATCGGTACTGCGCGACGACGAGGACATCAGGCGGCTGGTGCTGGAGGCCGCCGAGGACGAGCGTTCCGAGGGCAGCGGCTGGCTGGAGATCCAGGTCGACCCGACCTCCTACGCACCCAGGCTCGGCGGGCTGATCCCGGCGCTCGAACTGGTTCTGGACGCGGTGGCACAGGCGGAGCGGGCGACCGGCGTGGGGATACGTGTGCTGGTCGCCGCCAACCGGATGAAGCATCCGCTGGACGCCCGGACGCTGGCCCGGCTGGCGGTGCGCTATGCGGACCGGGGCGTGGTCGGCTTCGGCCTGTCCAATGACGAACGACGGGGAATGGCACGGGACTTTGACCGTGCCTTCGCGATCGCGCGGGAGGGCGGGCTGCTGGCCGCCCCGCACGGCGGGGAACTCGCCGGACCAGCAAGTGTCCGGGACTGCGTGGACGACCTGGGCGCCGGGCGGGTCGGCCACGGCGTGCGCGCCGCGGAGGACCCGCGACTGATGCAGCGACTGGCGGACCGTCAGATCACCTGCGAGGTCTGCCCGGCGTCCAACGTGGCGCTGGGCGTCTACGAGAAGGCCGAGGACGTGCCGCTGCGGACGCTGTTCGAGGCGGGGGTGCCGCTGGCGCTGGGAGCCGACGATCCGCTGCTCTTCGGCTCCCGGCTGACGGCACAGTACGAGTCGGCGCGGGCGGTGCACGGATTCGGCGACGCGGAGCTGGCAGAGCTCGCCCGCCAGTCGGTACGGGCCTCCCGGGCGCCGGAGGATGTGCGGAAGGGACTGCTGGCGGGGATCGACGCCTGGCTGACCGGCTGAAGGCCGGGCTGACCGGCTGAAGGCCGGCGCCGATGCGGGCGGCGGTCCTGGCCGGGTCAGAGTTCGACGCCCACCAGCACGGGTTCGTTGACGAGGGTGACGCCGAAGGCGTCGTGAACGCCGTCCCTGACCTCGCGGGCGAGGGCCAGCAGATCGTCGGTGGTGGCCCCGCCCCGGTTGGTGAGTGCGAGGGTGTGTTTGCCGGAGATGCGGGCCGGGCCGGCGCCGTAGCCCTTGGTGAAGCCCGCCCTGTCGATGAGCCAGGCAGCGGAGGTCTTGGTGCCGCCGTCGCTCGCGGGATAGGCGGGGGGCGTGGCGTCGGAGCCGAGCCGGTCCCGGACCCGGGTCAGGAACAGCGCGTACTGCTCCGGGTCCAGGACCGGATTGGTGAAGAAGGAGCCGGCCGACCAGGTGTCGTGGTCGTCCGGGTCGAGGACCATGCCCTTGCCCCGACGCAACTGCCAGACCTGGTCCCGGGCGGCGCGGAGGTCGGTGCGTTCGCCCTGCTCGACGCCGAGCGCCCGGGCGATCTCGGCGTAGCGCACCGGGGTGGAGGCCCCGTCGGCGTCCTCCAGGGCGAAGCGGACCCGCAGCACGACGTAGCGGTCGGGCTGGGCCTTGAAGGTGCTGTGCCGGTAGGAGAACGCGCAGTCGGCGTTGGCCAGCGTCACCGTACGGCCGGTGCGACGGTCGTAGGCGACCACCTCGGTGATGGTGGAGGCGACCTCCTGGCCGTAGGCGCCGACGTTCTGGACCGGGGTCGCCCCGACCGAGCCGGGGATGCCGGCCAGGAACTCGATGCCGGCCAGCCCCTGCTCCAGCACCATGGCGCCGACCAGGTCCGACCAGACCTCGCCGGCCGCGGCGTCCAGGGTCGTGCCGTGCAGTTCGTAGCCCCGGGTGGCGATGTGGAGGACGGTGCCGTCGAAGCCCTTGTCGCTGATGACCAGGTTGCTGCCACCGCCGATGATCAGCAGCGGTTCGCCCGCCGCGTCGGCCCGGCGCACGGTGTCGACGATCTCGGCGTCCGTCTCGGCGGTGACCAGTCGGCCGGCCGGGCCGCCGAGGCGGAACGTGGTCAGCGGGGCGAGGGGAGCGTCATGGAGTTCCTGCACTCCCCCACCCTACGGGGAGCGGGGCTCCGAGTGATTCGGAGCCCCGCTCCCCGGGACCGGCGGCAGTCCGCCTGCCGAACGGGCGGCCGCGCTCAGGAGGCGACCGGGGTGAGAGCCGGAGCGGCCTCGACGGCGTCCTCGCGGGCGGCACCGCGGCCGCGCCGGGGGACGATCAGGGCGGCGACCGCGGCCGCCGCGATGGCCGCCGCACCGACCCAGAGCGCCGGGGTCAGACCGTCGGCGAACCGCTGCGGGCTGCTGAAGTCGCCGTTGGCGGTGAACACGGAGGTGAGGACGGCGACGCCGAGGGCCCCGCCGATCTCCCGGAGGGCGTTGTTGGCCCCGGAGGCGATGCCCTGCTCCTCGGGCCGGACCGAGCCCATCAGCACGGTGGTGACCGGGGCGAAGAAGAGTGCCATGCCGGCGCCGGAGAGGATCAATGCCGGCACCTGGGAGCCGTAGCTGACGTGTGCGGTGACGATCACGGCGAACCAGGTGAGCCCGGCGGCCTGCAGGGCGAGTCCGGTGGCGATGATGATCCGTCCGCCGATGCGGTCGGCGAGGATGCCCGCGACAGGGGCGACGACCATGGGCATCGCCGTCCAGGGCAGCATCCGGACGCCGGCCTCCATCGGGCTGTAGCCCTGGGCGGTCTGCAGGAACTGGCTGAGCAGGAAGATCGCCCCGAACATGCCGAGCGACATCAGGATCGAGGCGCTGTTCACGGCGGCGAAGGCGCGGTTGCGGAAGAGCCGCATCGGCAGCAGCGGGGCGTCGGTGCGCAGTTCCCAGAGGACGAAGGCGACCAGGAGTGCGGCGCCCACGGCGAGACCGGTGACCACGGCGGGGCTGGACCAGCCGTCGGAGTTGCCACGGACCAGGGCGTAGACGATGCCGAAGAGGCCGACGCTGGCGAGCACGGTACCGGGGATGTCGAGTCGGCCGTTGGGCCCGTGGCTCTCGGTCAGCCGCAGCCGGGCCAGCGGCAGCAGGGCCAGACCGATGGGCACGTTGAGGGCGAAGATCCACTGCCAGGAGAGGTGCTCCACGATGGTCCCGCCGATCAGCGGTCCCATCGCGATCGCCATGCCGTTGACCGCGCCCCAGGCGCCGAAGGCCAGCCCGCGCCTGGCCGGCGGGACGGCGGAGGTGAGCAGGGTGAGGCTGACCGGGGTCAGCAGTGCCGCACCCACGCCCTGGGCGGCGCGGGCCGCGATGAGCTCCCCGATCCCGGGGGCCAGGGCGGCGGCGAGGGAGGAGAGGGTGAAGAGGGTGAGTCCGATGGTGAACAGGCGACGTCGGCCGAACCGGTCACCGAGTCCGGCGCCGAGCATCAGCAGCACGGCGAAGGTGAGGGTGTAGGCGTTGACGGTCCATTCGAGGTCGGTGATGCCGCCACCGAGGTGGGCCCGGATGGAGGGGAGGGCGGTGGTGACCACGAGGTTGTCCAGCGCGGCCATGAAGCCGGCGGTGCTGGTGATCACGAAGGCCCAGACGGCTGGCCGGCCGGTGCCGGCGGTGCGGTCCTTGCGCATGACGGTCCCCTTTGCAGAGCCCCCGGCTTTCGGGGGAACCATATAAGTGATTGATCAATACCTTTTGCGGACGGACGTCACCGCCGACATCCGACCCCGAAGCAAGCAGCAGGAACAGGAACCGCAGCGGTTGCACCGCGAGCCGACGGGCGGGCCCGCGGTCAGGAGGCGTCGGCCTCAAGGCCGCGCCAGAGCCGGTGCTCCGGCGGAAAGCCCATGGCGACCAGTGCGTTGATCAGCATGCCCCTGGCGAAGAAGTCGAGGGCTTCCTGCTCGGTCATGCCGGCGGCGGCGGCCACGGTGTCCCACAGTTCGGTCCACAGTTCCCGCACCGCCTCCCCCACCTCGCTGTCACCGGCGGCTTCGGCGGCGGCGGTGGAGACGTACATCTGCATCTGCATCAGCAGGCGACTGCGGTCGGCGATCAGATCGAAGTAGGCCATGCCCATGGCATCACGGGCCGCCTCGCCCTCCAGGCCGTCGGCGGCGGTCAGGAAGGCCTCCATCACGTCCTCCATGCAGCGGCGGACCGCCGCCTCGAAGAGGGCGCGCTTGTTGGGGAAGAGCCGGAAGAGATAGGGCTGCGACACCCCGACCCGGGTCGCGATCGCCTGGGTCGAGGTGCCGTTGTAGCCGCGTTCGGCGAACTCGATCATGGAGGCGCGGATGACGCTTTCGCGTCGCTCCTCCGCCGACATCCGCATGCTCGTCTTCGCCATGGTTCAAAGTTAGTGGCTGATTACTAACTACGTCAAGAGGCAGAGCTCGGACCGTCCGTCAGGCGAGCTGAACCACGGCGCGGGACATGCCGAGGACCTTGTCGCCCGCACTGGTCGCGGTCAGGTCCACCCGCACCCGGCGGTCGTCGAGCTTGGCGGCGACCTTGGCGGAGACCTCGATCACCGCGCCGACACCGTCGTTGGGGACCACCACCGGCTTGGTGAAGCGCACCCCGTACTCGACCACGGCCCCCGGGTCGCCGACCCAGTCGGTGACCACGCGAATCGCCTCGGCCATGGTGAACATGCCGTGCCCGATCACGTCAGGCAGGCCGACCGAGGTCGCGAAGGCCTCGTTCCAGTGGATCGGATTGAAGTCCCCCGAGGCCCCGGCGTACTGGACCAGAGTGGCGCGGGTCACCGGGAACGAAGCGCTCGGCAGCGTCGCGCCGACCTCGATCTCGTCGTAGTTCACAGTCGCGGTCATGCTCACTCCCCCTCGGCGGCGGCGCGGGCCACCAGCATCATGTGGGTGGTGACCACATGCTCGCCGCCCTCGTCGTGGACCTCGCCGCGCACGGAGAGGATGTCGTTGCCGGCCAGCGACTTGATGGACTCGATGACGCAGGTCACCGTGAGCAGGTCGCCGGCCCGGACCGGGCGGGTGTAGACGAACCGCTGGTCACCGTGGACCACCCGGGAGAAGTCCAGGCCCAGCTCCGGGTCGTTGATCACCTGGGCGGCGGCCTTGTAGGCGAGCACGAAGGGGAAGGTGGGCGGAGCGATCACGTCCGGGTAGCCCAGCGCCTTCGCGGCCTCGATGTCGAGATACGCGGGATTGGCGTCACCGACCGCCTCGGCGAACTCCCGGATCTTCTCGCGCCCCACCTCGTACGGCGTGGTGGGCGGGTAGGTCCGCCCGATGAAGGAGGGATCCAACGGCATGGGCAGCTCCTCAGCAGAGAGTGCGGCGTCAGGGGGAGAGAACGCAACGAAGGCCGCCCCCACGGGTGGGGACGGCCTTCGCCGACGGCCTGGACGATAGCGCCGGCCCTGCGTGGTGAAACGCAGAGGTCAGCGGGTCTCGCGGTGCGCGGTGTGCGCGTTGCAGCGGGGGCAGTGCTTCTTCATCTCAAGACGATCCGGGTCGTTACGCCGGTTCTTCTTGGTGATGTAGTTCCGCTCCTTGCACTCCACGCAGGCCAGCGTGATCTTCGGGCGGACATCAGTGGCGGCCACAGGAGTGCCTTCCTCGGACAGACAACGTTATGAACACAGACAAGAGTAGCCGACCGGGAGGGTTACCCTACAATCGGCTACAACCAGGCGTGGTAGCGGTGACCGGACTTGAACCGGTGACACAGCGATTATGAGCCGCTTGCTCTACCAACTGAGCTACACCGCCACGACGATTGAGCGCCCCGCCGAAGCGGGGCACCCTCTCATCCGAGCCCCCATGCGGAATCGAACCGCAGACCTTCTCCTTACCATGGAGACGCTCTACCGACTGAGCTATAGGGGCTGGCCGAGGAAGACATTACACGGTCCCCGGCCGATCCGTGAAATCCGTTTCGGCGCCCCCGGATCCAGGTCCTGGCAGGTCCTTCGCGACGGCCTGATCCCCCGTCCGCTCGTCCCATCCCAGCTCAGACGTTCGCCTGCGCGCGCCGCGGGTGTGCGCGCCGCCGTGCGCGCCTCCCCGCCGGGCCTGCGACGACGGCCTAGGCTCCCGGTAGTCACCGGTGGTCCCGGCAGTCCCGGCAGTCCCGGCAGTCGCGGTGGGAACCGGCGAGCCGCGCAGGGAAGGAGCGCAGGATGCCGAGCGAACCGTCCCCGGACGAGCTGTCGCCGCCCTGCGGGCCGGCGCTGCTGCTCTCCGGCCCCCGCCTGGCCGACGGACGCACCGTGGACGTACGCATCAGCGGCGGCCGGATCGAGGCGGTCGGCGCGGCGGGCCGGCTCAGCGCCCCCGAACGGCTGGACCTCACCGGCTACCTGCTGCTCCCGGCTCCGGTCGAGGCGCATGCCCATCTGGACGAGGCGTTCACCGCGACCCCGCGTCAGCCCGGCCGGGCGCCGGGGGCGGGCGCGGACGCCGTCGGCCAGGGCGCCCTGGAGGACGAACCACTGGGCGAGCAGTTGCAGCGCCGCATCACCGAGGCCGCACTCAGCGGACTGGGCTACGGCGCAGTCGTGCAGCGCACCCAGGTACGGATCGGCGGCCGGGCCGGGCTGGCCGGGGTCACCGCGGCGCTGCAGGCGGGGCGGGCGCTGCACGGACTGATGGAACTTCAGGTGGTGGTGCTCCCGGGCCGGTTGACCGGGCGGCCCGGGGCGGCCGGGCTGGACCTGCTCAGGGAGGCGGTGGCGATGGGAGCGCATGCCGTCGGCGGCTTCCCGGACGGCGACCCGGACCCGGAGGGCCATCTGCGCACCGTGATCGCCGTCGCCGAGAAGGGCGGGATCCCGCTCGACCTGCACCTGGACGTCGGCGAGCCCGACCGGCTGGCCCGGCTGACCACGGCGCTGGCGCCACTGGGGCGCCCGGTGTCGCTCGGCCCCTGCCCCGCGCTGGGCCGGCTGGCCCCGCGCGCGGTGCGGGCCTGCGCCGAGGAGCTGGCCAAGGCCGGGGTGGCGGTGGTGGCCCTGCCGCAGAGCAGCCGCTGCGTAGGCCTGGACGGTGCACCCGGGGACGGGCTTCCCTGCGCGGTCGGGAACGGGACCGTCGGCAACGGGACGGTCGGGCCGTACACGGCGGCGGACGCGGCGGGACCGGCCGGCGGCCGGGCGCTGCCGGTCGGATTGCTGAGTGCCGCGGGCGTTCTGGTGGCGGCGGGCAGCGGGGCGCTGCGCGACACAGCGAACCCGGTGGGCCGGGTCGATCCGCTGGAGGCCGCGTTCCTGCTGGCGGCCTCGGGCGAGTTGGACGAGCACGCCGCCTACGGCACGGTCAGCGGTGTCGCCCGGACCGTGCTGGGGCTGCCGCCGGTCCTGATCGCGCCGGGGTTTCCGGCCGACCTGCTCGCGGTGCGCGGCGACAGTCTGCGCGGAGTGCTCTCCGGCGGTCACAGCCGCGTGGTGTTCTACGGCGGCCGGGTGGTGAGCCGCACCAGCGCGGTGCGGGAGTTCGCCGAGACCACGGCCGCGGCCGTGCCCCGCCAGGGCCGCTGCCCCTGAGCGGGGCGCCGAGCGGGCGCGGAGCGGCGGGCGTGCAGAGCAGGCGGCGCGGAGCGGGGCGGTCAGGCGGCAATTGGGCGGCGGTAGTGGACCAGGAGTTCGCCCCACTCGTCCACGCGGACCCGCCCGCTGCGGCGGAAGCCCATCACCTTGTAGAGCCGGTTCGCCCGGAGGTTGTCCGCGTGGGTCCACAACTGGGCCTGGCCGAAGCCCAGGGCGGTGGCCCGGACCAGGGTCTCCTCCACCAGCAGCCGTCCGACGTGCTGTCCCCACCGCTCCGGGGCGACGCTGAGCAGCGAGATGTGCAGCAGCCCGGGTACCGGCGGACCCGAGCCGTCGTCAGCAAGCCCCTGGACGCCCAGAATCGTCCCGATCACCCCGGCCTCACCCGTGGCGTCCGTCTGCTCCGGCACCGCCGTCTCGTCCCGGGCCAGCAGCAGTAGCACCCCAGGTGTGGCCATCCGTCGGTGCGCCGTGGCGATGTGGGCCTCCGGCAGCGCCCTGCCGTTGCGCCGGGCGACATGGGACCGCGTCCATATCTCCACCGCCGCGTCGACATCGCCGATGTCGGCCTCACGCACTTCCACCGCTTCGCCCATGCGCCCGCGCCCCTCCGTCGCCCTCCGACGCCCCCTCGCCGACTGACTCGCTTTCTACCACGACCATGTGACAACCGGTCCGATTCGGTCAACCGGGCGCTGGGCACCCGGGCCGGCGACCCCCGTCACCAGAGGGCTCAGCCGGTCGCGTTCGAGCCGCCGCAGCCGGGGCAGGGCCGGTCCGGCCGATACACCGCCCAGGTCTTCGGCGTCTCGGAGACGTGGACGGCGGCGAGTTCAGGGATGCGCTCGGCCCAGAGAGTGAAGATCCAGATCGCCAGGTTCTCGGCCGACGGCGACAGACCCCCCCCCATCGCCTCGTTGAGGTGCCGGTGATCGAGGGTCTCGTCCATCCACTTCTTGAACGCATCGAGGTCGCGGTAGTCGCGGACGAATCCCGCCTCGCTCAGGGCTGTGTCCGCGGCCGACAGTTCGAGCATGACGACGTAGTTGTGTCCGTGCATGCGCGCGCAGGGGTGCCAGGCAGGCAGCCTGTCCAGAACGTGGCTCGCCGAGAAGGCGAACTCCTTGGTGATGGTCAGCATGATGCCTGCGAACCCGGGCCCTTCTGCCGTCGTCCGTTCGATCGGTGTCGACGAAACGATGTCATGACCGGTCCGCGAGGATCATCCGGTTGAGCGGGACGTCCCGCAGATAGACCTCGCGCACCCGGGCGTCGTGAATCCGGTCGGCCTTGCGTGCCACTTCCGCCCTGGCCTGCTCCATCGTCTCCCGTGCCGCGCCGTCCTCGCCATCGGCCCGCAGCGCGCGAGCGGTGTGGAAGAGGACCTCCTCGGAGCGCAGGGCCGGCATGTCGCCGACCCGGTCGAGGATCCGCAGCGCCTCCTGGGCGAGGGCGCGGGCGGCCGTGGTGTCCCCCTGCCCGAGGTGGATGCGGCTGCGTAGGACCAGGGCCGCGATCTGGCTGCGGACCATGCCGGTCTGCTCGGTCTCCACGCAGGTGTCGACCGCGAGCCTGACCGCCTGTTCGAGCAGTTCCTCCCGTGGACGGGCGGCGGCGAGGGCGGCGTGGTTCAGCAGCGTCTCGGCGTAGAGGTTCCTGACGATGGGGACCAGGTTGGCCAGCCAGGTGTTCTCGGTTTCCAGCCAGGCCTGCTCGATCAGCTCCCGGCTCTGCTCGCGCCGGTCGTCGTCCGGGTCCGTGGACAGCAGCAGAGCCAGCAGGGCGGTGTTGTAGGCGTGCCAGCCGCTGTCACCGCCGCGGCGCTCCTCGAAGTCGCGCGCCTCGCGCAGGACCCGCTCCGCCGCCTCGGGCCGGCCCATGGCGGTGTGGACCTGGGCGAGGTAGTTGAGCGCTATCGGCAGCTCCGCGCACAGCACCTCGCCGCGCAGCCGCTCCACGCAGTTCTGCAGCCGGGTCAGTGCGTCGGTCAGGTGGCCGCTGTCGTACAGGCTGATCGCCAGCTGCATCTGGGCGAGGTTGCGGGCGTGCTGGAGCACCGGGTCTCCGCCGGCATCCAGACCCGGATCGGACGCGTACATGCGCTCCACCTCGCGCAACTGTGCCAGCCCGGCGGCGAGGTCGCGCTTGGACAGCTGCCGGCCGTACTCGACCCTGGCGACGAACAGGGCCACCGGATCGGAGGTGCGCCGGGCCTGCTCGACCGCCTCGCGCAGCTTGTCCAGGGACGGGACCAGCCCCTGGGTCGCCAGGAGGGTCTTGCCGCGCAGCAGAGTGGTGCGGGCGATCAGGGCCCGATCCCCGCAACGGGCCGCCGCCTGCTCCGCCTCGGCGGCCAGGGCGTCGATGTCCGGGCCGCCGGCGGGCTGGTGCTGTCCACGCCAGCGGACCTCGGTCAGCGAGAGCAGCAGTTCGATGGCGGTGATCAGGATCTCGTCCCGGCGCGTGTCATCGGCGGGCAGGTCCCGGGCGGCCGTGATCGCGGTCTCGCAGTGCTGCTCGGCCTCGACGAAGGACAACCCGTCCAGTGCGGCGGAGCGGGCCAGCCGGTAGTGGGCCTGCGCCGAGGCCGCCAGCGACCCCGGACCCGCGTGGTCCAGATGGTGGGCGATCTCCAGCCGCCGGCCCCAGGGCGCCTGATCCGGATCCCCGACGGAGAGGGCCTGGGCGATCCGGGCATGGCGGGAGCGCCGCTGCTCGCCGGTCTGCAGGTCGTAGACGACCTGCCACAGCGCGCGGTGCTCGAAGCGGTAGCAGTCCGCCGGTTCGTGCTCGGCCCAGGCGGGCGGGTCCTGCCGGACGATGAGGCGGTGGTCTGCGGCGATGCGCCGGAGCCGTTCCATGACCAGCTCGTGCGGGCGGCCGGCGAGCTCGGCGACGACCCGGGACAGGAACACCGACCCCTGGGCGGCGCCGTTCACGACCAGGTCGCGGTCCGGGTCGTCCAGGGCCCGCAGCCGGTTCTCCACGACCCGGTTCAGCGTGGGCGGCAGCACGATGCGGGCGCCGTTGCCGGCATTCCACTCATCCAGGCACAGGGACACGAACATGGGGTGGCCGGAGGTGAGTTCGGCCAGCTGCCCGGGCAGTTCCGCGGGCGCCGAGGGGTGCCGGCTGCGCACCAGCTCGGCGATGGCCTCGGTCGGCAGGCCGCCGAGGCTGCGCCGCTCCGCCAACCGCGACGCGATCCAGGTGTCCATCAGTTCCTCGACCGCCGCTGCGGGACTGGCCGGCCGGGCGTCCCGGGCATAGCTGAGCACCAGGCTGAGCGGCTGGCCCTGCAGGCCGCGCACCAGCCGGTCGATGATCATCAGGCTGCTCGGGTCGATGTTCTGGACGTCGTCGACCACGACGACGGTCGCCGGGCCGGACCGCGCCGCGTCCAGGATCGCCTCCGCGACCCGGACGGCGGTGCCCAGCTGGACCGGCATGACGCTGTCCAGGGGCGCGGTGGTGGTGTTCACGGCTGCGGCGGCGATCTCCCGGCCCGCCGTCCAGAACGCTCCCAGGCCGGGGACGATCGAGGAGAGCACGTCCGGCGCCGAGTTGATGGCGGTCTTGCCCGCCTGACCCAGTGCACGCCGCCACCACGGGGACCGCTGCGCCGGGGTGGCGAGCTGGTAGAGGATGTCCACGGCCGGGACGTAGCTGAGACTGCTGCCGATCTGGGCGTAGCACCGGGTGGCCACGACCCGGCAGGGAAGATCCGGCGCGGCGTCAGCAGCCGTGCGCCGTGCGAACTCCGCCAGCAGGGCGGTCTTGCCCATCCCCGGGCCGCCCTCGACGACCAGGCACCGCCCCTGACGCTGCGCCAGTTCGGCCACCAGCGACCGGAGCCGGTCCATGTCGTCGACCCGGTCCACGAAGTCGGTCAGCACACGTCCCCCATCGAAAGCACCGGCCAGGCAGTGAATGTGACGGCCCCTCGGGCAACCCTAGCCGCCGCGACCACACCGGCGCGCAGCACGCGGCCCGCGCGCCGGGGCCGACGCCCGAGCCACATTGACGCGGACACGCTACCAACATCCATCCCGCACGGACTCCCGCCGCGCCGCACGAGCAGGAAGAGGACGAAGCACCCTCCCCACCTCGCCTCGGCGCCCGCTCAACCACGCCTTCCGGAACCGAGCGACGACATGCGTGCTGCATCACAGACGGCTGATCACTCGCCTCCCAGAGCGGTGACCCCGGCATCGAGCCGCCGCGGGTCGCTGAAGACCGCGCCCAGCGGCACCACCGACCAGGGCCGGTTTGCCCCTGTCGCTCTCGGCATCCGAGGGCGGCGGGGCGAGAGCGCTTCACTGGGGGCGTGATCCGGTGGACGACCCGCCGCAGTAGTGGAAGTGTTGATTCCGGCCGATGCTCCAGGTCCTACGAAAGGTGGCGAAGGGCGATGGCTGAACATCCGCACGCAGCACAGATCCGAAGGGGATACGCGGCGTTCTCGGCGGGGGACATGGACACCCTCAGGGGGATGATGACATCCGACTGCACGCACCACGTGCCCGGGAGCCACCAGCTCTCCGGTGACATGAAGGGGATCGACGCGGTCCTCGGCTACTACGGGCAGCTCGCCGCCCAGACGAACGGCACCTTGCGGGTCGAGCTGCGCGACACGTTCGTCGACGGCCGAGGCCATGTGATCTCCGTCCACCGGACCACCGCCGAGCGAGGCGGCAAGAAGATCGACATGGCGGGCGGCATCGTCTTCCGCATCGTCGGAGACAAGATCACCGATCTCGACGAGTGCGTCGCCGACATGGCGGCGTCGGACGAGTTCTGGGCCTGACCGCCCCGACGGCACCCCGAGCCGGTGGACGCTGAGCACGTGCGCACACCCCGACCATGACAGCCGGCCCCGCCGCACCTGTGGGGCCCGTAAGGTCATCACTGCAGGTGGGAGTTCGCGTGCAAGGGCCTCGGTGGCGGCTGGGATGCTGCGCGAGTCCCCTTCGACCGCTGTGGTCCCGCGCACGGCAACCGTCTGCTACCGGTCACGCTGTTCCCTCTCCCACCACCTCGGTAGCATGGCATTGCGACGCCGCCCGCGTCCCCGGCCGGCCCCCATCAGGCCATTCCGAAGCCCGAGCGAGGAAGTGACGATGAGCGCCCAGCCCATCGAGCCCACGCCCTTCGAGGACCGCTGGGCAACCCTCGCACACCTCGACAACGACCCGGCCCTCGAGGGCTGGCGGGCCGAGCTCATCGACGGAGAGATCTCCCTGACGCCGCCGCCGCTGCCCGACCACGAGCGCATCATCACGGACGCTGTCGAGCAAATCGTGATCGAGAAGCACACACGCCACCTCGACCTCACCTTCTGGGCGGGCGGAAGCGGACTACGCCTCGGCCTCGGCCTCGGCGTCAAGCCCGACATCATCATCACCGGCCAGGACGCCTTCGCGGAACCGGTCGAATACAGCAACCCCGCAGGGGAACCGATCCACTTGGTGGTCGAGGTCACCTCCAGCTCGACCCGCGCCAAAGACTACGGCGAGAAGATGCGAGCCTACGCAACCGCGCAGATCCCGAACTACCTGATCATCGACCGACAGGAAGGCATCTGTCGCCTGTACTGCCTGGACGAGGCCGAGGCCGCCTACGGCCCTCCCGCCGCAATCGCTCCCTTCGGCAAGCCTCTCGAACTACCCACGCCCCTCAACTTCAGCCTCGATACAACCCGCTTCGCATGAACCAATGACCGTGAGGCTCGGAGATTCATCGCTGCAGGTCATGCGGCATGGCGAGACTCGTTGATGACGCCGCCGAGGACTCCGGGCGCGTAGTAGGAGCCTGCAACCAGCACTCAGGCATAAGAAAGCGCCCCCCGCCTGCGTTTCCGCAGGTGGGGGGCGTTCCCGTTCCCTGGTGGCGGGTATAGGGTTCGAACCTATGTAGGCAGAGCCGGCAGATTTACAGTCTGCTCCCTTTGGCCACTCGGGCAACCCGCCAGGGGTGGTGTCTCGCGGTCTCCCGCTCGACGTCGTAAACAATACCTGATCGAGAGGGGTGCTTCGCCACTCCATTCGCGCGCCGGACTCCGGCACGGCACGGAGCAGGGTGACGGCGGCGACAGCAGGGCGTCGGGGGCCTGCGATGGCTAGGCTGGACCGTCGGCCCGCGCAACGGGCGGCCGACGCCATCCGTGTCGTAGCACCGTCAAGGAGACTCACTGATCATGGCCGACTCCAGTTTCGACATCGTCTCGAAGGTCGAGCGGCAGGAGGTCGACAACGCGCTCAACCAGGCCTCCCGCGAACTGGCCACCCGTTTCGACTTCAAGAACGTCGGCGCCTCCATCGAGTGGTCCGGCGACAAGATCGAGATGAAGGCGAACTCCGAGGACCGGGTCAACGCGATCCTGGACGTCTTCCAGACCAAGCTGGTCAAGCGCGGCATCTCGCTGAAGTCCCTGGACGCGGGCGAGCCGCAGCTCTCCGGCAAGGAGTACAAGATCTTCGCCACGATCGAGGAGGGCATCTCCCAGGAGAACGCCAAGAAGGTCGCGAAGATCATCCGCGACGAGGGCCCCAAGGGCGTGAAGGCCCAGGTCCAGGGCGACGAGCTGCGGGTCACCTCCAAGAGCCGGGACGACCTGCAGGCCGTGCAGGCGCTGGTCAAGGGCAAGGACCTGGACTTCGCGGTGCAGTTCGTCAACTACCGCTGAGCCGCACGGCTGAGTCGTACCGCCGAGTCGGCCGGCCTGGACGAGGCGACCGTGCCGGTCACCGCCCGCGATGGGTGACGGTGACCGGCACGGTCGCGGTTCGGGCCGGTCAGGTGATGGTGGGGCTGCGGCGTTCCATGAGGACGACGTCGCGCCAGACGCCGTGGTGCCTGCCGATGCGCTCGCGGGTACCGATGACGCGGAAGCCGGCACGCCGGTGGAGGGCCAGGCTGGCGGTGTTCTCGGGGAAGATGCCGGACTGGATGGTCCAGATCCCGGCCTCCTCGGTCGAGGAGATCAGCGCCTCCAGCAGTGCGGCGCCGACGCCCAGGCCCCGGGCAGCCGGGTGGACGTAGACGGAGTGCTCGACCACGCCCGCGTACGCGCACCGGTCCGAGACCTGCGTCACCGCCGCCCAGCCCAGCACCCGGCCATCGGTGGCGAGGGCGACCAGCCGGTGGTCGGGCAGCTTCGCGGCATCGAAGGACGCCCAGTCGGGAGCGGCGGTCTCGAACGTCGCGTTGCCCTCGCTGATGCCGAGCTGATAGACCGCCAGGACCTGCTCGGCGTGCTCCGGCAGCATCGGGGCGACCCGGAGGTCGCCCGAGCCCGCCGTCATTCCCGTGCCTCGATGCCGAGTTCGGCCAGCAGACCGCAGATGCGCTGTTCGATCTCGTCCCGGATCGGCCGGACGGCCTCGACACCCTGGCCGGCGGGATCCGCCAAGGTCCAGTCCAGGTAGCGCTTGCCGGGGAACACCGGGCAGGCGTCGCCGCAGCCCATGGTGACGACCACGTCTGAGGTCCGCACGGCATCGACGGTCAGCAGTTTCGGGGCCTCGGCGGAGATGTCGACGGCGACCTCGCGCATCGCCTCGACCACAGCCGGGTTCACGGCGTCGGCGGGAGCGGAACCCGCCGAGCGGACCTGGACCCGGTCCCCGCCGAGGTGGGTGAGGAATGCGGCGGCCATCTGCGAACGGCCGGCGTTGTGGACGCAGACGAACAGCACGGAGGGGACGGTGGGGGTACTCACGGCAGGTGCTTCCTTGGTCGACGGGGGACGTACCGGGGCCCGGCCGGCAGGAGAGACCGGTTGGCGGGGCGCGGTCAGCGGGTGGGGGCGACACGGTGCGGCTCGCCCTCCGACGCGGCGACGTCCTCGCCGAGCGACGCCGTGCGGACGGACGCCGTGCGGACGGACGCCGTGCGGACGGACGCCGTGCGGACGGACGCCGTGCGGACGGACGCCGTGCCCTCGGAGGCGGGCAGATCGGAGGCGGGGTGGTCGGACGAGGGAAGTTCGGACGCGGGCAGGACGGAGGTAGGCGGGACCGACGCGGGCGGGACGGACCCGGGACGCTCGGACGCCAGGCGCGCGGCGGCCGGTCGGTCGAGTGGCCGGTGGTCGAACAGCATCGCGACCAGGGCCACGCCGACCGCCGCACCGACGAGCTGCGCGGCGACGAAGGGCAGCACCGAGCCGGGGGCGATGCCGGCGAAGGTGTCGGTGAAGGCCCGGCCGACGGTCACCGCCGGGTTGGCGAAGCTGGTCGAGGACGTGAACCAGTAGGCCGCACCGATGTAGCAGGCGACCGCCACCGGAGCGGCGTGCGAGCGGCCGGTGCGGGTCAGGCCGAGGATCAGCAGGACCAGGCCGGCTGTCGCCACGACCTCGCCCAGCCACAGGTGGGCGGACGAGCGGTCGTGCACCGAGAAGCGGACGAGCGGTTCGGCGAACATCGCGTTGGCCAGCACCGCCCCGCCGATCGCACCGGCGACCTGCGCGGGCAGGTACGCGGCGACCTCGCGCAGAGTCGGCCCGTCGGTCCCGCGCCTGCCGTTCCACCAGGCGGCGAGGGTGACGGCGGGGTTGAAGTGGGCGCCGGAGACCGGGCCGAGCAGTGCGATCAGCACGCCAAGACCGAAGACCGTGGCGAGCGCGTTGGCCAGCAGTCGCACCCCGACGTCCGGGGAGAGCGCGGCGGCCTGGATGCCGGAGCCGACCACGACCGCGACCAGCGCGCCCGTCCCGACGAACTCGGCGGCGACCCGGCGGCCGAGCGGCGCGGTCTCGGCCGCCGTCATGTCAGGCCTCCGGCTCTCGCCGGGACCGCCACGGCCTGAGCGTCGAGCGCCGCCCCGACCGGAGCCTCCAGGAGGGCGGAGAGCCGGGCCAGCGCAGCGGGCAGTACCCAGTAGTAGACCCAGGTCCCACGCCGCTCGGAGCCCACCAGACCGGCCTCGCGCAGCACTTTCAGATGGTGCGAGATGGTCGGCTGGGACACGTCGAACGGGCTGGTCAGATCGCAGACGCAGGCCTCGCCACCCTCATGCGAGGCGATCAGCGACAGCAGCCGCAGGCGCACCGGATCCGAGAGCGCCTTGAACATCCGCGCCAGATCGACGGCGGCGGCTTCGTCCAGGGGCTCGCGGACCATCGGCGAACAGCAGACCACCGCGTCGTCCTGGCCGAGGATCGACAGTTCCAGATTCGACATATGTCTATGTTGACATCCATCTATTCCAGGAGCAACCTCAGCTGTATCGACAGCTGTCGATGCAATACCTCGAACAAAGAAACGAAGACCAGAGACCCCGAACCAGGAGACCGCCATGTCCCGTGTCCAGCTCGCACTCCGCGTCGCCGACCTCGACGCCTCGATCGCGTTCTACTCCAGGCTCTTCGGCGCCGCCCCGGCCAAGCGCCGCCCCGGATACGCCAACTTCGCCATCGCCGAGCCCCCGCTCAAGCTGGTCCTTATCGAGGGCGGGCCGGGCGAGGACACCCGCCTGGACCATCTCGGCGTCGAGGTGGCCGACACCGCCGAGGTCGCCATCGCCACCGAGCGGCTCAGGAACGCCGGTCTGGCGACCTTCGAGGAGAACGACGCCTCATGCTGCTACGCCCTGCAGGACAAGGTGTGGGTGCACGGCCCCGGCGGGGAGCCGTGGGAGGTCTACGTCGTGAAGGCCGACGCCGACGCTCTCGGACGAAGTGCCACCGTCGCCGGCGTCACGGGCGACGCCTGCTGCGGTGGCGCCGGTGGCACAGACGGCGCCGAGGGCACAGAGGGCGCGGGGGGCGCGGAGGGCGCGGAGGCGGCCACGCGCGGATGCGTCTGCGGCGGCTGAGACACCTCCCGGGCGGGCCGGGACGACGCGCTCGGGGCCGGCCGGGCGGCATCGCGTTTTGCACCTAGTTGCATAATCGCCCGGCGCGGTCTACAAAGGGCGGGTCAGGACCCGACGAGGAGGCCACGGATGACCGCGTACCCCCACCTGCTGAGCCCGCTGGACCTGGGCTTCACCACCCTGCCCAACCGCGTGATCATGGGCTCGATGCACGTCGGGCTGGAGGAGGCCCCCGACGGGTTCGCGCGCATGGCTGCGTTCTACGCCGATCGCGCCCGGGGCGGCGTCGGACTGATCGTCACCGGCGGTATCGCTCCCAACGAGGTCGGCCGGCCCTACGAGGGCGGCGCCAAGCTCACCACCGACGCCGAGGCCGAGCAGCACCGCACGATCACCGACGCGGTGCACGCGGCCGGTGGCCGGATCGCGATGCAGATCCTGCACTTCGGCCGGTACGCCTATCACCAGGACCTGGTCGCCCCCAGCCCGCTCCAGGCTCCGATCAGCCCCTTCGTCCCCCATGAGCTCACCGACGAGCAGGTCGAGCAGACCGTCGAGGACTTCGTCCGCTGCGCCGCGCTGGCCCGGCAGGCCGGGTACGACGGCGTGGAGATCATGGGCTCCGAGGGCTACCTGATCAACGAGTTCATCGCCGCCCCCACCAACCGCCGCACCGACCGCTGGGGCGGCTCGTACCAGAACCGGATGCGCTTCCCGGTCGAGATCGTCCGCCGGGTCCGGGAGCGGGTCGGCAAGGACTTCGTGCTGATCTACCGGCTCTCCATGCTCGACCTGATCCCCGGCGGCTCGACCTTCGACGAGGTGGTGGAACTCGCGCGGGCGATCGAGGCGGCCGGTGCCACCATCATCAACACCGGCATCGGCTGGCACGAGGCCCGGATCCCCACCATCGCCACCAGCGTCCCGCGCGGCGCCTACACCTGGGTCACCCGGAAGCTGATGGGCGCGGTGTCCGTGCCGCTGGTCACCAGCAACCGGATCAACACCCCGGAGCTGGCCGAGCAGCTGCTCGCCGACGGCCACGCGGACCTGGTCTCGATGGCCCGGCCGCTGCTCGCCGACCCCGAGTTCGTCGCCAAGGCCGCCGCCGGCACCCCCGAGGCCGTCAACACCTGCATCGGCTGCAACCAGGCCTGCCTGGACCACACCTTCAGCCTCAAGATCACCTCCTGCCTGGTCAACCCGAGGGCCTGCCACGAGACCGAGCTGGTGCTCTCGCCCACGCGCCGCGCCAAGCGGATCGGGGTGGTCGGCGCCGGACCGGCCGGACTCGCCTTCGCCGTCTCCGCCGCCGAACGCGGCCACGCGGTCACCCTCTACGACGCCGCCGACACCATCGGCGGCCAGCTGAACATCGCCCGTCAGGTGCCCGGCAAGGAGGAGTTCGACGAGACCATCCGCTACTACCGGCACCAGCTCGACGCCCGCGGCGTCGAGCTGCGCCTCGGCGCGGCCGTCGACGCCGACGACCTCGCCGCCGCGGGACACGACGAGATCGTGGTGGCCACCGGGGTCACCCCGCGCAGGCCCGACATCCCCGGCGTCGACCACCCCAGCGTGCTCAGCTACCTCGACGTGCTGCGCGACGGGGCCCACGTCGGTGAGCGGGTCGCCGTCCTCGGCGCCGGCGGCATCGGCTTCGACGTGGCCGAGTACCTCACCGACCCGGCACCGCGGTCCGGACGCGACGCGGCCGCGTTCTTCGAGCAGTGGGGCGTGGACACCGACCACCGCACCGCGGGCGGCTTGACCGAGCCGGTCCGCAGCGCCCCGCCGCGCACTGTCCACCTGCTGCAGCGCAAGACCAGCAAGGTCGGCGCGGGCCTGGGCAAGACCACCGGCTGGATCCACCGCACCGAGCTCAAGCACCGCGGCGTCAGCATGGTGGCCGGGGTCGGCTACGACCGCATCGACGACGAGGGTCTGCACCTGGTCGTCGACGGCGAGAAGCAGCTGCTGCCGGTCGACACCGTGGTGCTGTGCACCGGGCAGGAGCCGCGCCGCGACCTCTACGACGCCCTGTGCGCCCGCGGCCTGACCCCGCACCTGATCGGCGGCGCCGACGTCGCCGCCGAACTCGACGCCAAGCGCGCCATCGACCAGGGAACCCGCCTGGCGGCGGAGATCTAGCACGTTCACACTCTCTAGGATCGGCCCATGTCGCTGCCGCACGCCATCCTCACCGCCCTGCTGGAGAAGCCCTCCTCGGGGCTGGAGCTGACGCGGCGGTTCGACAAGTCGATCGGCTTCTTCTGGCCCGCGACACACCAGCAGATCTACCGGGAGCTGGGGCGGCTGGAGCAGAGCGGGCTGATTCACCCGCTGCCCCAGCCACCCAGCCGGGGGCAGCGCAAGGAGTACGAGGTGCTGCCGGCCGGCCGCGCGGCGCTGGTCGGCTGGGTGGCGGAACGCCAGGAGCCCAAGGCGATCCGCGAGCCGCTGCTGCTGCGGCTGCGCGCGGCGGCGGTGGTCGGGCCTGCCGGTCTCGACGCCGAGCTGCGCCGTCACCTGGCGCTGCACGAGCGGCAGTTGGCGGACTACCTGGCGATCGAACAGCGCGACTTCCCGCCGGAGGCGGCGGAGACCGAGAACCGGCTGCAGCATGCGGTGCTGCGCGCCGGGATCGGCATGGAGGCGTTCTGGATCGAGTGGCTGAACCAGGCCCTCGCCGACCTCCGGGACCAGGACCAGGACGCCGATCCGCAGCCCGGCTCCCCGTCGGACCCGCCGTCGAACGGGGAGCCGGACCGGTAGCCGGACCGGCAGCCGGGCCTTCGCCCGGATCGACGGTCCGGCTGCGACGGGCGACCGCCGGGCGACCGAGCCTCCGCCGCCCGGCACGGCACGGCGGTCCGTCGGTCACGGCCGGAGGCGGGCGACCGCCGGGCGGTGGGTCACGGCTGGGCGGCGCGGCGGGCGAGGCGGGCCAGGGCGTGGGCGTTGGCCCGGCGGACGCCGATCGGGAACAGCGCGGCCCGCCCGGGGAGCCGGAAGCCGCCGGTCGCGGCGACCAGCGTGCCGTTCGGGACCGGCACCGCGGCGATGCCGATCATCAGGAACCGGCTCTGCATCCAGCACCAGCCGGGCTCCAGCTGGACGTCGAACCGCGCCCGGAAGCCCAGGCGTCCCCGGGCATGGGCTTCGAGCCTGCCGTCGACCTCGCGCAGGGTGATGTCCCGCATGTCGACCTCGAAGGTGCCCAGTTCGTGCTCCAGGTCGCTGACGATCCCCCAGAGCCGGTCGAACGGCAGCGGGATGACCCGCTCGGCGAGCGCCGCACCGGAGATCCCGGCGGCGAGCACCCGCAGTCGACGCACCGGGTCGAGACCGGGCACCGGCCAATTCGGCGTCATACGCCCCACGCCTTTCGGAAGTTGTCGCGGGCCCGGTGCAGCCGGGACTTGACGGTGCCCACGGGGAGCGCGAGGAGCTCGGCGGCCTGGGCCTCGTCCAGGCCCTCGACATCGCGCAGCACGATCACCGCCCGGTGCTCCGGGGTCAGCCGGGCCAGCACGTCGGACACGTCCGTTGCCTGCTCGATGTCTCCGCGGGAGGGGATGTGGTCGAGCCGGTCGACCGGGATGCTGCGTGCCGAACGCCTGGCCAGCCGTACCGACTCGCGGACGGCGATGGCCCGGACCCAGCCGTGGCAGGCCGCCGGGTCCTTGAGCGAACGCAGGTTACGGAAGACCGCGATCAGGGTCTCCTGGGTCGCGTCCGGCCCGTCGGCGAGGGCGATCGGGCCGCAGACCCGCGCCGCGTAGGGGGTGAGCCGGGCGAGCAGCTCGCTCATCGCCATGGTGTCGCCGCCCTGGGCGCTGCGCACCAGAACGGCGAGGTCGTCATCGGGCATGACCGCCTCCCGGTTCGGTGGTGTGAGCGGTGCCGGGGCACGCCGGTGTCGGTTCCACACCTACAGGAGGAGCGCGGATCCGCAGAGGTTCCCTCGGATTTCCACGGATTCTCCGGGGAACGTCCGGGCGGTCGGCCGCCTCTTCCCGGCAGAGCCACCCGACAGTCGGGTACTCGACAGCCACTGACGGAGGAACCGATGAGGAATCGCACCAAGGCACTGACCGTCGCCACGGTACTGACCGTGGACGCGGCGATCCACCTCTACTGGACGACCGGGGCGATCTGGCCCGCCACCTCGCTGGACGCGCTGTCCCACGCGGTGCTGAACGCGGAGGTGAACTGGACACCGCCGGTGCTGCTGCCGATCGTCGGAATGCTGTTGACCGGATCGGCGCTGCTGCTGGCCCGGGCGCAGGGCCGGGGCGGACGCGCCGCCGCCCTGGGCAGCCTGGCCGTGGGAATCGGACTGAGCCTGCGCGGGGCGGCCGGGCTGGTGTGGATCACCGGTCTGGGGAGCGATCCGCAGACCCCCTTCTACTGGCTGAACCTCTTCGCCTACACGCCGGTCTGCCTGGCCCTGGCGCCGATGGCGCTGTCGGTGGCGCTGGGACCGCGGGCCGCCTCGTTCAGCGGGCGCCGAAGGGTTGGTCTGTGGGGACGATCTCACGGCCGAGCGGCATGAGGGAGACGGGGATCATCTTGAGGTTCGCCCAGGCGAACGGGATCCCGATGATGGTCACCGCGAGGGCGATGCTGGTGAGCAGGTGTCCCAGGGCCAGCCACCAGCCGGCGACGACCAGCCAGATGACGTTCCCCACGCAGGACGCGGCCCCAGCGTCGTCGCGTTCCCTGGTGGTACGTCCGAACGGCCACAGCACGTAGGCAGCAATGCGCAAGGCTGCAATGCCAAACGGGATGGTGATAATCAAAACGCAACAGATGATCCCAGCGATGGCGTAGCCGATCGCCATCCAGAAGCCGCAGAGGATCAGCCACAGCACGTTCAGGACCAGGTTCAGCGGTTTCACGGCCGTCGCCTCCCAGGTGTGACGCTACGTGATCCCCATTGAAGCAGCCGGGACGCGATCGGGCATCGCCCGCAGGTCGTCGGCCGACCCGGAGAGAACCCTGGAGACAACCCTGAGGTGCGACCCGAAGAGCACCGTCACCGTCCGTCGCGGTGGCCCGCCATCTGCTCCAGTCGGGCGATGCGCTCGGCCATCGGCGGGTGGGTGGAGAACATCCTGGCGCCCGCCTCGCCCGGCCGGAACGGGCTGACGATCATGAGATGGCTGGCCGTCTGCAACTGCGGTTCCGGCGGGAGCGGAAGCCGCTGCGCGCCGGCCTCCAGCTTGCGCAGCGCGTCGGCGAGCGCCTGCGGGTCCCCGGTGAGGTGGGCTCCGGACGCGTCCGCCTGGAACTCCCTGGACCGGCTGACGGCGAGCTGGATCATGCTCGCGGCGATCGGGCCGAGCAGCATCAGCAGCAGTATCCCGGTCAGCCCGGGACCGTCCTCGTCGTCCCGGCCGAAGGGGATCAGCCAGGCGAAGTTGACCAGGAACATCACCACCGAGGCCAGTGCTCCGGCGACCGAGGAGATCAGAATGTCCCGGTTGTAGACGTGCGACAGTTCGTGGCCGAGGACGCCGCGCAGCTCGCGCTCGTCCAGGATGCCGAGGATGCCCTGGGTGCAGCAGACCGCCGCGTTGCGGGGGTTGCGGCCGGTGGCGAAGGCGTTCGGGGCCTCAGTCGGGGAGATGTACAGGCGCGGCATGGGCTGGCGGGCGGAGGTGGAGAGCTCGCGGACGATGCGGTAGAGGCAGGGGGCTTCGAACTCGCTCACCGGGCGGGCCCGCATCGCCCGCAGGGCCAGCTTGTCGCTGTTCCAGTACGCGAAGCCGTTGGTCCCCAGCGCCACCAGCAGACCGATCAGCAACCCCGTGCGACCCCAGAAGCTGCCGATCAGAACGATCAGCGCGGAGAGTCCGCCGAGAAGTACGGCGGTCTTGAGACCGTTGTGCTGGCGGTGCACGGGAGCCCTCCAAGACGTGCGATGAGGGGCGTCTTCTCTTACAGCCCAGTGAGTCCACTCTGTCCACTCGTCGGGTTCAACGGCTGGGGCGGACGCCCTGGTTCCCTTGTGCCCTGCTGGGCGGGGGTACGCAAGCGGGCGGCCGCACCACGTCACAGCCGGTCGGCCTCCGGCCAGAACGGACCTGACGGCCCGGACGGACCGGACCCGGGCCTTGGGCCGGGTGGCCGTGACGCGGCCGGGGCCGGGGCGGGACCGTGGCCATGGCGGGGCCGTGCCGCGGCCGGGGCGGTCGCCGGGACGGGGTCGGGGCGGTCAGCCGAACAGGGACCCGGAGGCGACCTGGAGCACGAGCTGGGGCGCGACCGAGAGGACCACGCCGATCACCGCGGCCAGACCCAGGCAGAGCGCGAGCGGCAGCGGGATCCGTCGGGGGCGGGCGGTGCCTCCACCCCCTGCGGTGGGCACGGCGTCGGGCTCGGTGGCGGACTGGAACAGCGTGGCCGTCCAGGACAGGTAGTAGTAGAGCGCCACCACGACGTTCACCGCCATCAGCACCGCGAGCCAGCCCAGGCCGGCGTCGACGGCGGCCCGGAACACCACGATCTTGCCGAACAGGCCGATCACGCCCGGCGGCAGTCCGGCCAGGCAGAGCAGGAAGAAGGCCATCGCCAGCGCGGCGGCCGGGCGGGTGGCGAACAGGCCCCGGTAGGCGTCGATCCGACGGGCGACCAGGGCGACCACGGCGAACGCGCCGATGTTGACGAGCCCGTAGATCAGGCCGTAGGCCACGGTCGCGCCGAGCGGGTCACGGACCGTCGCGGCGGTCTCGTAGCCGGCGGCGGCGATCGGCACCAGCAGGTAGCCGGCCTGGGCGATGGACGACCAGGCCAGCAGCCGCACCGCGCTGTCGGGCGCGGCGGGGCGCTGACGCAGGGCGCCGGTGTTGCCGATGGTCATGGTCAGCGCGGCCAGCACGGCGAGGGCCAGACCCCAGGTTCGCCCATAGGAGTGAAAACCGACCACTGCGACCAGCGCGAGGCCGGAAAGTCCGGCAGCCTTGCTCACGACGGACAGGTACGCGGCGACGGCGACGGGCGCACCGGTGTAGGTGTCCGGGACCCAGAAGTGGAAGGGCACGACGGCGGTCTTGAAGGCGAAGCCGACCAGCGTGAGCACCGCGCCGACCATGGCGAGGGTGCTGAGCTGCGCCGGGACCCGGGGCAGCGCCGCAGCGATCTGGCTGAGGTAGAGGCTGCCGGTGGCCGCGTAGGCGAAACTGACGCCGAGCAGCATCACCGCGGTCGCGGTGACGGAGGACAGGAAGAACTTCAGCGCGGCCTCGCCGCCCCGGCCGTCACGACGCAGGCCGACCAGTGCGAACGCCGGGAGCGAGACGACTTCGAGGGCCACCACCAGGGTGGCCAGATCCCGGGCGGCGGGCAGCAGCGCGGCGCCGGCGGCGGAGCTGAGCAGCAGGAACCAGAACTCGCCGACGGGGAGCCGGCTCTCCTCGACGCTGTGCAGCGAGAGCAGGGCGACCAGCAGCGCCCCGCCGAGCACCAGCAGTTGGAAGACCAGCGCGAAGTGGTCGGCGACATAGGAGCAGGGGACGTTGTCAGTGGCGCCCGCTACCGTCGTGAGCGATCTGAGGCAGAAGGTGGCGTGGGTACCGTCCCGCAGCGGGACGAGCGAGAGCAGGGCCGCGGCCAGGCCCGCGACGGAGATCCAGCCGAGCAGCGGCTTGCGCCGGGCCGGCATGAAGAGGTCGGCGACCAGGACGCCGAGGGCGACCGCGGCGGTGATCAGCGGAGGGGCGACGGCCTGCCAGTCGATGGACTGGATCAGCGAGCCTGACTGGGCGACAGCGAGGGTGACCATGGCTCAGCTGCCTCCAAGGAGTGCCGTGACCGCCGGGTTGCTGAGGCCGAGGAGCACGGCCGGCCAGAGCCCGGTGATCAGGGTGAGGGCGACGAGCGGGGTCCAGGCGGCGACTTCGTAGCTCTGGACGTCCGCGAAGGAAGGACGGAGGGCGGGGGTGGCGCCGACCGGCGCCGGGGTTCCGGCGGGGTCGCCCATGCAGACCCGGCGGACGACGCTGAGCAGGTAGCCGGCCGTGAGCAGGGTGCCGAGGCCGGCCAGGGCCATGAAGACCAGGAACGCGGGGCGGGAGAGTCCCGCCGCGGGCTGGAAGGAGCCGAACATGGCGAGGAGTTCTCCCCAGAACCCGGCCAGGCCGGGCAGGCCGAGGCTGGCGACGGCGGCGAAGGCGAGCAGACCGCCGAGCCGGGGCGCGCGCCCGTACAGGGCTGCGCCGGTGCCGCCGGTGGTGGCGGTGAGACGGTCCAGATCGGCCGTGCCGTAGCGGTCCTTGACCGCGCCGACCAGGAAGAAGAGCAGGCCGGTGATCAGGCCGTGGGCGACGTTGGCAAACAACGCCCCGTTGACCCCGGTGGGCGTGAGCGTGGCGATGCCGAGCAGGACGAAGCCCATGTGCCCGACGGAGGAGTAGGCGATCAGACGCTTGAGGTCGCCCTTGGCTCCGGGCCGCACCAGGGCGAGGCAGGCAAGGGATCCGTAGAGGATGCCGACCACCGCGAAGGCGGCCAGGTACGGCGCGAGCGTGGTCATGCCCTGAGGGGCCGACGGGAGCAGCACCCGGACGAACCCGTAGGTCCCCATCTTCAGCAGGACGCCGGCCAGCAGCACGGATCCGGTGGTCGGCGCCGCAGTGTGGGCGTCCGGCAGCCAGCTGTGGAAGGGCCACATCGGCGCCTTGACGGCGAGTCCGAGGCCGATGGCGAGGACCACCAGGATCTGGGTGGTGTGTGAGAGTCCGTTGCCGTGCCGCTGCGCGAGGACGGTCATGTCGAAGGTGCCGGCCTTGAGGCCGAGCAGCAGGAAGCCCAGCAGCATGACCGCCGAGCCGAGCAGCGTGTAGAGGATGAAGCGGGTGGCCGCCGGGCCCCGGTTGGCGCCGCCCCAGCGGGCGATCAGGAAGTACATCGGGACCAGCACGACCTCGAACGCCAGGAAGAACAGCAGCAGGTCGAGCACCGCGAAGGTGCCCAGCATGCCGGTCTCCAGCAGCAGCAGCAGGCCGGTGTAGGCACGCGGGCTGGGCGTGCCCGGGCCGTCCGGAAGGCGGCGCAGCGAGTAGAGCGCACAGAGAAAGGTGAGCAGTGCGGTGAGTACCAGCAACGGAAGCGAGATCCCGTCCACGCCGAGGTGCAGCCGCACCCCGAGCGCGGGGATCCACGCCACGTCGGTGACGGCCTGCATCCGGGCCGAGTGGCCGCGGTCGAAGCCGGCCGCGAGCACGACTGCCAGGATCAGCGCCGCGCCGCTGACCACGGCACCGAAGCCGAGAGCACGGCGCCCGGCGGTGTGCTCGTCGGCGCCGAAGAGGGCCGGGACCAGGGTGGCCGCCGAGCCGAGCAGCGGCAGCAGGAGCAGGGCGATCAGGACGGCGTTCATCCGGCGGCTGCCAATCTGCGCGAACGGTGAGGGGGCGTCGGCTGAGTGGTGGTCACTGGGCCACCGCCACCACGACGGCGAGCACGACGGCACCCGCGAGCAGAGCGCTCAGATAGGTCTGGGCGTTGCCGTTCTGGGCCCGGCGGACCGCCGCGCCCAGCAGCCGCGGTGCCCCGGTGGCCCCGGCCAGGTAGGTCTCGATGACCTCACGGTCGAGGAACCGGACCAGGCTCGCCGCCGCCAGCACGGGGCGGACGAACACGGCGTAGTAGAGGCGGTCCAGGCCGAAGCCGTGGCCGGCCGGGCCGAGCAGCGGGCCGAGGAGCAGCCGGGCCGGGTCCGGCGCGTGGGCGGCGGTGGCGGTGCGAGCGGCGGCGTCGGCATCCGCGAGGGCCTGGTCCAGCGTGCGGCCGGGGACGGTGGCGAGGTCGGCGCTGATCTGCGCGGGCTCGGCGAGGGTGCCGACCGGCCGGGTCGACTCGTCGAGCTCATGGGCCGCGAGGGCCGGTGCGGCGGTCGCCGCGTCGTGGACCAGCGCGGTGGCGCGCCGCCAGGCGGCGTAGGAGATCAGCACACCGGCCAGGGCGGTGCCGGTACCGAGGATCGCGGTGGTGCCGGAGGGCGTGAGCGAGGTCCCGTCGAGGAAGGAAGGCAGCCAGGAGGTGCGCAGACCGACCAGGCCGAGGGCGACGGCGGGGATGGCGAGCAGCCACAACGGCCAGCGCATGGCGGGCGGCTCGTCCGTGGCATGTGCCGGCGCGGCGCTGCCGGCCGCCAGCGGGGCGCGGAAGGCGAGCAGCCACAGCCGGGTGGCGTACATGGCGGTGAGCAGCGCGGTGAGCAGCCCGGCCACCAGGACCAGCCAGCCGACGGCGCTGGGGACGGCACCGGCGGGGCCGAGACCGCCGGTGAGGGCGTCGCCGTTCGCGGCGTGCTCGGCGGCGGTGAGCACCGAGTCCTTGCTGAAGAACCCGGCGAAGGGCGGGATCCCGGCCAGAGCGAGCAGACCGACGGTCATCGTCCAGTACGCGTCCGGCACCCGGCGCCGCAGGTCGCCCATCCTGGACATGGCGGTGAGCGAGTTGGTGTGTGTGGCGTGGATGACGACACCCGCGGCCAGGAACAGCAGCGCCTTGAACGCGCCGTGGGTGAGCAGGTGGAAGACGGCGGCGTCACGGTCGCCGGTGGCGAGGGCCCCGGCCATGTAGCCGAGCTGGCCGACGGTGGAGTAGGCGAGGACGCGCTTGATGTCGTCCTGGGCCAGGGCGCAGAGCGCGGATCCGACCATGGTGACGGCGGCCATCACGCCGAGGACGACCAGGGCGGCCGAGGAGAGCAGGAAGACCGGGAGCAGCCGGGCCACCAGGTAGATGCCGGCGGCGACCATGGTCGCGGCGTGGATCAGCGCGGACACCGGGGTGGGGCCGGCCATCGCGTCCGGCAGCCAGGTGTGCAGCGGGAACTGCGCGGACTTGCCGGCGACGCCGCAGAGCAGCAGCAGTGCGATCAGCGTGGGGTGGTGCAGTTGCCCGCCGGCGGCGGCGCTCAGCACGCCGCTGATCCGGAAGGTGCCGGCGTCGGCGCCGAGCAGGAAGATCCCGAACAGGAAGGGGACGTCGCCGAGCTTGGTGACCAGGAAGGCCTTGAGCGAGGCGGAGCGGGCGTCGTCCTTCTCCCAGTGGTGGCCGACCAGGAAGTACGAGCAGATGCCCATCACCTCCCAGCCGACCAGCAGCACGATCAGGTCGCCCGAGTAGAGGACCAGCAGCATCGCCGAGGTGAACAGCGAGACCAGCGCGGCGTAGGAGGGGTACCGCGGGTCGTCGCGGAGATACGAGGTGGAGTAGATCTGCACGCAGGCCGCGACCACGCCGACCAGCACGGCGAGCAGCGTGGCGAAGCCGTCGAGGTGCAGCGCCAGGTCGATGGGGACGCTGCCGGTCGGCGTCAGCCGGGTGGCCGCGTCGAGGTGACGTCCGGTGCCGAGGCTGCAGACCACCGCGATGGCCAGCCCCGCCGAGGCGAGGGTGGGCAGCACCGCGAGCGGGCGGACCAGGCCGGGGGCGCGGCGGCCTGCTGCGAGTCCGGCGAAGGCGCCCAGGAAGGGGAGCAGCGGGACGAGCACCGCCAGGGCGAGGGTCATGCGACGGTGGCCTTCCCCTGGGAATCGGCGGATGCGGGACGGGACGGACCGGACGGACTGTCGGCACCGGGGGCGGTACCGGCGCCGCCGTCGGGACCGCTGCTGTCGGAACCGCTGCCGTCGAGACCGGTGTCGCCGCCTTCGGCGCCGGGGCTGCCGGGCTGGTCGGAGAGCGCGCGCAGTCGGTCGATGTCGGCCGTGCCCTGGGTGCGGAAGACCATGAGGACGATGGCCAGGCCGAGGCCGATCTCGGCGGCGGCGATGGTGATGGTGAAGAGGGTGAGCGCCTGGCCGCCGTGCAGGGCGTCGCGCAGCCAGACGTCGAAGGCCACCAGGTTGAGGTTGACGGCGTTGAGCATCAGCTCGACGGACATCAGCACCAGGATCGCGTTCCGGCGGGCGAGCACCCCGTAGAGGCCGACGCAGAACAGCAGGGCCGCGAGGACGGCGGGATAGGCGAGATGCATCCGGGTCAGCTCTCCTCTCGGTGACGGCGCGAGATGATGACGGCTCCGACGAGGGCGGCCAGCAGCAGCACGGACAGCGCCTCGAAGGGGAGCACCCAGTAGCGGAAGAGGCTGGTGCCGTTGGCCGCGGTGCTGCCGTTGCCGGCGTCGAGGCTCATCCAGGTGGTCCTGAAAGCGTCGACGACCAGGGTGACCAGGGTCCCGGCGGCTGCCACCGCCACAGCGAGGGCGATCCACCGGTTCCCGGAGTCGGCGTCGGGAGACACCCCGATGGGGGCCTTGGTGAGCATCAGCCCGAAGAGCACCAGGACCACGACCGAGCCGAGGTAGATCAGCACCTGCACCCAGGCGATGAACTCGGCCGTGAGCAGCAGGTACTCGATGGCGAGGCCGCCCAGCGCGACCACCAGCCAGAGCGCGGCGTGGACCAGCTGCCGGGTGGTGACGGTGAGCAGGGCCGCGCCGAGGACGGCTAGGCCGACCAGGACGAAGACGATCTCGGCGCCGGAGGGCGAGAGGAAGGAGTGTCCCGCCGAGGAGAGCGGCGGGACGGCGAGGAGGGCGGCGGCGGTCACGACGCGGGCTCCTCTCCGGTCGGCTGTGCCGTCTGGGCCGCCTGGGCTGACTCAGCTGCCTCGGCTGCCTGGGCCGCGGCGAGTTTGGCGGCGCCCTTCTGGGCGGCGGCGATCTCCTTGGGGTCCTCGGCGCCCGGATCCAGCGCCGGCGGCGGCGGGACGGTCCACATCCAGTCGCGGAGCCGGTCCCGCTCGTGGGTGAGGTCGAGGATGTCGGTCTCCGCGTACTCGAACTCGGGCGACCAGAACAGCGCGTCGAAGGGGCACACCTCGATGCAGATACCGCAGTACATGCAGAGCGAGAAGTCGATCGCGAAGCGGTCCAGCACGTTGCGGGTGCGGGCGCGCGCGTTGGGCTCGACGGCGGGCAGCGTCTCCTTGTGGGAGTCGATGTAGATGCACCAGTCCGGGCACTCACGGGCGCAGAGCATGCAGACCGTGCAGTTCTCCTCCAGCAGTGCGATGACGCCGCGGGAACGCGGCGGCAGCTCCGGCTGGGCGTCCGGGTACTGCTGGGTGACCGTGCGCCGGGTCATCGTCCGCAGGGTGACGGCGAGGCCCTTGGCCAGGCCTCGACCAGGAAGAGCGGGCATTTAGGAGATCACCACCTTGACGATGCCGGTGAGGGCGAGCTGGGCGAGGGACAGCGGGATCAGGACGGTCCAGGCGAAGCGCATCAGCTGGTCCTCGCGCAGCCGGGGGTAGGTGACCCGGACCCAGATCACCACGAAGGCGAGGACGAAGGTCTTCAGCAGGGTCCACAGCCAGCCCAGGCCCGCCGCGAAGGGGCCGTGCCAGCCGCCGAGGAAGAGGACGGAGGTGAGCGCGCAGAGCACGAGGATGCCCGCGTACTCGGAGAGCAGGAAGAACGCGAAGCGCAGGCCGGTGTACTCGGTGTAGGCGCCGAAGATGATCTCGGAGTCGGCCACCGGCATGTCGAACGGCGGGCGTTGCAGCTCGGCCAGCCCGGCCGTGAAGAACACGAACCCGCCGACGATCTGCCACGGCACCCACCACCAGTGGAAGGCCCCGAGGATCCCGGTCAGCGACACGGTCCCGGCAGCCATCGCCACGGAGGCGGCGGCGAGCAGCATCGGCAGCTCGTACGCCATCAGCTGGGCGGCGGTACGGATTCCGCCCAGCAGGGAGAACTTGTTGGCCGAGGCCCAGCCCGCCATGAGCGAGCCGAGCACGCCGATGCCCATCACTGCGAGCACGAAGAACAGCCCGGCGTCGAGGGTCTGCCCGACGAAACCACCCGGACCGACCGGGATGACGATCAGCACCAGGAGGTACGGGAGCAGCGCGACGGCGGGCGCCAGCTGGAAGATCCGCCGGTCCGCGCCGGCCGGCACCACGTCCTCCTTCTGCGCGAACTTCACCCCGTCCGCGACGAGCTGCGCCCAGCCGTGGAACCCACCGGCGTACATGGGACCGAGGCGGCCCTGCATATGAGCCATGGCCTTGTGCTCGGTCTGACCGATGATCAGCGGAAACGTCAGGAAGACGACCAGCGCCGCGACGCACCGCAGCAGCGCTTCAAGCGCGGTGATCATGCGTCGTCTCCTGTCGTCGGCGAGGCCTGCGGCTGCTCGGGCGCGGGCCGCGGCTGCTCGGGCGCAGGCTGCTCAGACGCGGGCGCGGCCTGCGGAGGCGCGGCCTGCGGCTGCCCGGGCGCGGGCGCGGCCTGCGGCTCGGAGTTCGGCTGCGGCTCGGCCAGGGCCTCGATCGGCGCCGGGGCGTCGGCGTCGGACGCGGGCTGCGGCTGCTCGGGTGTGGGCACGGCCTGCGGCTGCTCGGACGTGGGCTGCGGCTCGGGCGCGGCCTGCGGCTGCTCAGGCTGCGGGGGGGTGGTGGGAGCCGACTCGGGGGCGGCTGGGGTCGCGGGCTGGTGCCAGGGCGCTTCGGGGGTGCTGGCGGCTGTCGGGGCCTGGCTGGTGGAGCCTTCGCCGACGCTGCGGGTGCGGCGCGGTCGGTCCGCCCGGATCGGACGGTCGGCCGCAGCACCCCCAGCCGCCGCACCTGCGGTGGTCGTGCCCGCGGTGGTCGTACCCGCGGCCGCACCCCTGGCTGCCGCTCCCGCCGCGCGGGGGGTGCGGGCGGGGCGCTCGGCAACGGGCGGGAGCGTGCCCGCGAGCGGGCCCCACTCGTTGGGGTCCGGCACCCCCGGCGGCAGCATGCGGCGGCGCGCCGCGGTGGGGGCGCCCTCACCCACGGTGTGGTCGCTCTCCCCCGGCTCCTTCGCGCCCGGCCAGGCCTTGGCCACCCGCGCGGCCAGGACGAACTCCTTGCGGAGCGGATGCCCCTCGAAGCCGTCCGGCAGCAGCAGGGTGATCAGATGGGGGTGGCCGGGGAAGTCGATGCCGAACATCTCGTGCGTCTCGCGCTCGTGCCAGCCGGCGCCGGCGTAGAGGCCGGTCGCGGTCGGCAGTGCGGCGGCGTCGCGCGGGATCCGGGTACGCAGCAGGAGGTGGCGGAGGTCGGCGGTACCGACGGCGGCGAGGTGGACGGCGACCGTGAAGCCGTCCGCGAGCTCGTCGACGGCGCTGAGCCAGTCGAAGAAGGTGAGGCCCAGGGCGTCGCGGGCGGCGGTGAGCGCCTCGATCCAGTGCTCCGCGGGGACGTCGACCGTGAGCAGGTCGAAGGCGCTGGAGCCGGTGGCCCAAGGCCCGATGGCGGCAGCCGTCCCGGCAACCGGATCGACCGTCGCCGGCTGCTCGGGCTCGGCGGGGTGGGGCTGGTCGGGGGTCATGGGTGGGCGCCTTCCGAAGGAGCAGCGGCGGCGTCCCCGCTGACCAGGGGACGGGTGAGGGCTGCCACGGACGGAGTGCGGGGCTGGACGGGGTACTGGGCGGCCAGCGACTCCCCGGCGATCTTCTCCTGGAGCTTCAGGATCCCCTGCAGCAGGGCCTCGGGCCGGGGAGGGCAGCCGGGAACGTAGACGTCGACCGGGATGATCTGGTCGACACCCTTGGTGACGGAGTAGCTGTCCCAGTAGGGCCCGCCGGAGTTGGAGCAGGCGCCGAAGGAGATGACGTACTTGGGCTCGGGCATCTGCTCGTACAGGCGCTTGATCGCGGGGGCCATCTTGTCGGTGACCGTCCCCGAGACGATCATCAGGTCGGCCTGGCGCGGACCCGGGGCGAACGGGATGACGCCGAGCCGGATGAAGTCATGGGTGGCCATGGACGCGGCGATGAACTCGATCGCGCAGCAGGCCAGGCCGAAGTTGAAGCACCACAGGCTGTACCGGCGGCCCCAGTTCAGGACCACCTTGACCGGGTCCGGCGCCAGCCGGGCCAGCGGGCCGAGCCGACGCGGCTCCAGGCTGCCGCCGGGCCGCGCCGGGTCGGGCATGCCCAGCCCGACCGGGCCGGCGCCGAGGCTGGAGCCGTTGCCGGAACCGGAGCCGTGCGTGTGAGCGTGCTGGGTCACGTCCATTCCAGGACGCCCTTCTTCCAGGCATAGAGCAGGCCGATGGCGAGGAAGCCGATGAAGACGAACATCTCGATGAGCGTCCCCGCTCCGAACCCCGGGGCGGCGAAGACCGTGGCCCAGGGGAAGAGGTAGATGGCGTCTACCGCGAAGATCACGTAGAGGAAGGCATAGATGTAGTAGCGGATCTGGGTCTGCGCCCAGCCCTCCCCGACCGGGTCCACGCCGCACTCGTACGCCAGCAGCTTCTCCGGCGTCGGCGCGTACGGGCGGAGCAGCTGGTTCGCCCCGAAAGACACCGCGACGAACAGCACCCCGATCACGGCGAGCAGCCCCACCACCGCGTAGGCGCGGAAGTATCCCGGCTGCTGGGACGCGCCGACGGCAGCCGTGACCTGCGCGTGCCCCAGCATCTGCGCGGCCAGCGCGGACGCCGCTGACGCCTGTCCCTCCATGCCCGGTCGCCTCCGGTCCCTTCAGGCACATGAGTGCCTTTACGTATCCATGACGTTCTACACGCACGGGAGTCTAGGTCCACGGACGGGAGGTGCGTGAACTGTACCCGCTAAGCGAGATGCCGCTATCCCACTACGGGTGGGGTTATCCCCCCTCCGGGGATGCCGATGCGCCCCATCGCCCCCGGACGACCCGCTGCGGCAGGCTGGGTCCCGCAGGCCGGCTCCCACAGGCTGTATCTCGCGGAAAACAGGCCCCTGCGCCTGACCGGTGTACCCGAGGATGGACCCCATGCCACACGACAGCAGCAGCATCGTCGCGCCCGAGGCCCCGGTCCGGGCGGTACCGCGGGGCCGCCCCGCCTTCAACCGGACCATGTGGCGCGAGGTCGCGTTCCTGCTGACGAACCTGTTCCTGAGCGTCGCCGGATTCGTACTGACGGTCACCGCGCTCACGCTCGGCGCCGGGCTGGTGGTCACCATCGTCGGCTTCTGGGTGCTCGCCGGCGGCCTGTTCGCGATCCGGCGCTACGGGGCGGTGGAGCGCGCCCTGGTCCGGAAACTGCTGGACGAGGACATCCCCGAGCCGCTGCCGGTCCGCGCGACGGACGGCAAGGAGGGCGCGATGCGGCGCACCTTCGCGGTGCTCTCCGACGGGCTGGCCTGGCGTACCGCGCTCTACCTCTTCATCAAGCTGCCGTGGGGCATCCTCACCTTCACCGTCACCCTGGTCGCCCTGGTCACGCTCTGGCCGCTGCTGCCGTGGATCACCCGGGGGCTGTCGGTGGTGGACCGGGCGCTCGCCACCTCGCTGCTCTCCCCGGCCGCCCTGACCGTGCGGGTCCGCGAGCTGGAGCAGGACCGGGGCACCGTCGTCGACTCCGCCGCGGCCGACCTGCGCCGGATCGAGCGCGATCTGCACGACGGCGCGCAGGCCCGGCTGGTGGCGCTGGCCATGGACCTGGGGCTGGCCAAGGAGAAGCTGACCGAGGACCCGGAGACCGCGGCGAAGATGGTCGCGGACGCGCACGGCGAGGTGAAGCTCGCCCTGCAGGAGCTGCGCGACCTGGCCCGGGGCATCCACCCGGCGGTGCTGACCGACCGCGGCCTGGACGCCGCGCTGTCGTCGGTCGCCACCCGCTGTACCGTCCCGGGCGGGGTCCGGGTGAACGCGGACCTGCCGGGTGGTTCGGACCGGGCCTCGCGCCCGGACTCGGCGGTGGAGGGCATCGCCTACTTCACCGTCAGCGAGCTGCTCACCAACATCTCCAAGCACGCGGGCGCCCGTACCGCGACGGTCGACGCCTGGCGCTCCGGCGAGAAGCTGATGTTGCAGGTCCGGGACGACGGCAACGGCGGCGCGGTGGAGAACCCGGGAGGCGGGCTGGCCGGGCTCGCCGAGCGGATCCGGGCCGTGGACGGGGTGTTCGTGGTCGAAAGCCCGGTCGGTGGGCCGACTGTCGTCACCGTCGAGCTGCCCTGGCGCACCCGCACCCGGGGCTAGCGGGGACGGCCCCGCCGAAGCAGGGCAGGCGGGGCAAACAGGACGGAGGCGGCGGGCCCGCACTGACGGATGATCACAATGCAAGATCCATCGCACAACTATTCGATCATCTGGCCCCAGAGCTGACGCGGTATCACTAGAGTTCCTCAACTGTCCAGCACTCCATCGACACGAGGAACTTCTCTCACCATGACCACACCTCCGCCCGGCATCGACGGCTACGCGAACCAGCAGTCGGACCAGCAGCCAGGCCAGCAGCCCGCTGCTCAGTACCCTGTGCCCCCGGTGCCCGCGCCCAGCAAGAAGAAGGGCTTCGGGGGCAAACTGGCGATACGCCTCGGCGTCCTCGTGCTGATCGCGGGCGGTGTGGTCGTCTACAACTACGCCAGCGGCAACCCCAGCACGGCGTCTGTCGGCGACTGCGTGCACAACAAGGGCACGGACAGCAGCCCCGACGTCTCCATCGTCGACTGCAAGGACGCCACCGCCGACTACAAGGTGCTCAAGACCCTGAGCAGCACCAACACGGACGACTGCAACAACGTGCCCGGCACCGTCGCGGCGTACACGCAGTCCGGCGGCAACGAGGGCGACACCCTGCTCTGCCTGGGCAAGAACTCCCACTGAGCCGGACGCCCCTGCGGGGGACCCCGGGGTGGGGACAACCCCACCCCGGGACACCGAGCCGCACCAGCGACTTCCCCGGCGCCACCCGGCAGGCTTGCAGCAGACCGGCGGAGACACCGAACGGCCACCCAAGCGGTGAACTGCGTGGACAGGGGAACGGACATCATGAGCAGCACGTCGGGGAACTGGTACCTGGACCACCGGGCGGACGGCTCCGGCAGCGACTCGCCGTCCGGCACCGCGTCCGGCACCGGCTACGACCGCCAGGCGGACCGCGAGTACGACTACGACGGCTTCCCGGTCGACCGCGACCTTCGCGACCGCCGCGCGGGCGGCGGCGAGCGGCTGCCGGTGCGTCAGCCCAACTTCCTCAGTGCCCCGTTCTCCGCCAGGACCTGGCGGGAGACCCTGCACCTGGTGCTCAACCTGCCGATCGGGATCCTCACCTTCAGCTGTGCGGTGACCCTGTTCGTGGCCGGTGTGGGCACGGTGCTGACCTTCGTGGGCCTGCCGGTGCTGGCCGTGCTGATCGTGACCTGCCGGGGCTTCGGCGCGATGGAACGGGCCCGCGCGGCGTCGACGCTGGACCTGAGGGTGACAGCACCCGAGCCGTTGCGGCCCGCCCGGCCGGGGATCGGGGCCCGGCTCAGCGCCGCGCTGCTGAACGGCCCGGGCTGGCGCTCCATGCTCTACAGCGTGCTGATGCTGCCGATGGCCGTGCTCTCCTTCAGCGCGACGGTGCTCCTGTGGACCTTCGGTATCGGTTACGCCTCCTACCCGCTGTGGCAGTGGGTCTTCCCGACCTACGCCGACATGCCCGGACTGCAGCTCTACAGCCACAACGGCCACACCGTGTACCTGAGCAGCGCCCCGCAGATCGCCGGAGTGTGCCTGGCCGGGCTGCTGGTGATGTTCGTGACCCCGTGGGTGGTGCGCGCGCTGGCGAACCTGCAGCGGCTGATGGTGCGCGGACTGCTGTCCGCCTGATCCGGCCCCGACCGGCCGGGTCCGCGAACCCGGCCGGAACAGCGAACCCGCACGGGCCGCACGGGCCGCACGGTCAACGGGTGCTGACCGTACGGGTGTCGCGTCCGGAGCGCAGCACCGTGCCGGGGACGGCGCCGGTCAGCTTGTCGTCCCGGACGGTCTCGACGCCGTTGACCCGCACGCTGACGATGCCCTCGGCCCTGGAGTCCAGCCGGGGGCTGTCCCCCGGCAGGTCGTGCACCAGGGTGGCCGGTCCGGCGTCGATCCGCTCGGGGTCGAAGAGCACCAGGTCGGCGTGGTTGCCTACGGCCACCGTGCCGCGCTCGCGCAGGCCGAACAGCTCGGCGGGGTCGGCGCTGAGCATCTGCACCGCCCGCTCCAGCGGGACCAGGCGCCGCCGCCGCAGGCAGTCGCCGAGGAAGCGGGTGGTGTACGGGGCGCCGCACATCCGGTCCAGGTGCGCACCGGCGTCGGAGCCGCCGAGCATCACGTCCGGCTGCTGCCAGGTGTCGCGCCGGAGCTCCCAGCTGGCCGGGTCGTTGTCGGTCGGCATCGGCCACAGCACGGTGCGCAACTCGTCGGCGGAGCAGATCTGGACCAGCGTCGCGAAGGGGTCCTGGCCGCGTTCGGCGGCGATGTCGCGGACGACGCGACCGGTGAGCCCGGCGTTGGCGGGCGTGTAGGTGTCGCCGATGACGTAGCGGCCGAAGTCGGCGAGACGCCGGAAGACGCCCGCCTCGGGGCTGTCGGCGCGGCGCAGCAGTTCGGCGCGGACCTCCGGGTCGGCCAGCCGGGCGATCCGCTCGGGCACCGGCAGGCCCAGCACCTCGCCCCAGCCGGGGATCAGGTTGAGCGCGCAGAAGGTGCCCAGGCTCATGTTCATCGGGGTGAGGATGGGCATGGTCAGCGCGACGATCCTGGCGCCGGCGGCGCGGGCCCGGGTGGACGCCAGCAGCTGGCGCGGCACCCGGGCCGGGACGGCGGCGTCCACGGTGAGCACGTTCCAGTTGAGCGGGCGTCCGGCGACGGCGGACATCTCCACCAGCAGGTCGATCTCGGCGTCGGCGAACTGGTCCAGACAGCCGGCCACGATGGCCTCCAGCTGCGTGCCCGGGTACTCCCCCACGGCCCGGCTGAGCGCGACCAGTTCCTCGCGGGAGGCGTGCCGGGAGGCGACCGGCCTGCCGTCACCGTCCGAGTGGGTCGAGGACTGGGTGGTGGACAGGCCCCACGCGCCCTCCGCCATCGAGGCCCGCAGCAGTCCGACCATGGCGTCCAGCTGCGCGGGGGTGGCCGTGCCGCCGATCGCGTCCGGGCCCATCACATAGCGGCGCAGCGCGCAGTGGCCGACCATGAACCCGGCGTTGACCGCGACCCGTCCGTCCAGCGCGCCCAGGTACTCGCCGAAGGACGACCAGCCCCAGGGGACGCCCTCCTCCAGTGCGGCCAGGGACATCCCCTCGACCCGGCACATCATCCGGCGGGTGTAGTCGGCGTCGTCCGGTCGGGCCGGGTTGAGCGGGGCGAGGGTGAAGCCGCAGTTGCCGCCCGCGACGGTGGTGACGCCGTGCCCGAGCGACGGGGTGGCGTACGGGTCCCAGAACAGCTGGGCGTCGTAGTGGGTGTGCGGGTCGACGAAGCCGGGCGCCAGCACCAGACCGGTGACGTCCTCGGTCGAGGCCGCGGGCTCCTCGGTGGCGCCGGGGGCCGCGATGCTGACGACCCGTCCGCCGCGCAGTCCGACGTCGGCGGTACGGGCGGGGGCGCCGGTGCCGTCCACCAGCGTCGCGCCCTTGATCAGGTGGTCGAGCATGATCGCGGTCCCTTCGGCGAAGATTCAGTTGCACTCCCCAGGGGCGGGGGGGGCAGCGCGGCCCCCCCCCGACCGCGGGGGGGGGGTGGGGGCGCCCGTGCCCCCGCCCCCAGGTAGTAACGGGCTGCTCGTCTGCTCAAGGCAGTTGGCAGGGCGGGTACGGGGGGCAGGCCGCCGCCACCCCGTACCCGCCCGGTCGGTGGTCCGTCAGAGCCCTGCGGCTGCCTGACGGAAGCGGGTGGTGCGGTGCACCGGGTCGGTGTCGATCTTCGGGACGACGTGCTCGCCGATCAGCCGGATGGTGGTCGCGGTGTCCTCCGGCGAGATGCCGACCGGCAGTCCGAACACCAGCTGGTCGGCCCCGGCGGACTCCCAGCGCTTGCACTGGCCCAGCACCTCGTCCGGGTCGCCGCAGATCAGCAGCTCCTCCTGGATGAGGATGTCGACGAGTTCCTCGGTGTAGTCCGGGATCAGCTCCGGCCAGACCGGGATGCCCTCGATCCGGGGGAAGGTGTCGTGGTAGCGGAACAGCAGCGACTGGAGGTAGTTGAGGCCGCCGCGGGCGGCGATCCGGCGCGCCTCCCGGCCGCTCTCGGCGCAGATCGCGGTCGAGGTCACCATCACGTTGTCGTTCACGAACGCGCCGATGGGCTCGGCCTCGCGGATGGCGTTCTTGTAGGAGTTGACCACCCACTCCATGTCGGAGACCTTCTGGACGCTGAAGCCCAGCACGCCCAGGCCCTTGCGGGCGGCCATCTCGTAGGAGGAGGGGCTGCCCGCCGCGTACCACATGGCCGGATGGGCTCCCCCGTACGGCTTGGGGAGCACCTTGCGGGGCGGCAGCGACCAGTGCTTGCCCTGGAAGCCCTGGTACTCGTCCTGGAGCCACATCCGGGGGAACTCCGCGATGGTCTCCTCCCAGATCTCCTTGGTGCCGTTCATGTCTGTGAGCTCGGGCATGAAGCCGAGGATCTCGTGGCTGCCGGCACCGCGCCCGGAGCCGAACTCGAAGCGCCCGCCGGAGAGGTGGTCCAGCATCGCGACCCGCTCGGCCACCTTGACCGGGTGGTTCACCTTGGCCAGCGGGTTGAAGATGCCGGAGCCGAGGTGGATCCGCTCGGTGGCGTGGGTGAGGTATCCGATGACCACGTCGTTCGCGGAGAGGTGGGAGTACTCCTCCAGGAAGTGGTGCTCGGTGACCCAGGCGTACTTGAAGCCCGCCCGGTCGGCCTTGACGACGTAGTCCAGCTCCTCCATCAGGGCATGGTGCTCCGCCTGCGGGTCGACCTGGGAGCGACTCCTGGGCACATAGCCCTGGATGAAGATGCCGAACTCCATTGGGTTCACCGTCCTGTCCATGGTGTCCGCGAAAGCCGGGGCCGGGGCCGATGCCGTTTCCGTTCCGGTAATCTGACGGACCATCAGATATGCTCAGACTCTCGCAGCGGGCCGCATGCCAGTCAATACCTGATGCTCCGTCAGATATGCTCGGATGCTCAGCCGATGGACACGCCAGCCAGCCAGCCGCCGTCGGCGATGATCGGCTGACCGGTGATGTAGGAGGAGTCCTCACCGGTCAGGAAGAGCGCCAGTTTCGCGATCTCCTCCGGCCTCCCGATCCGCCCCAGCGGGACCGCCTTGGCATACAGCTCCGCCGTCGCCGCGGCGATGGCGGCGGAGTCCTCGGCACTGAGCATCGGAGCTCCGCCCGCCTCGGAGCCGCCGAAGGCGTTGGCCGGGTTGGACATCGGGGTGTCCACCGCGCCCGGGCAGATGGCGTTCACCCGGATGCCCTTGGCGGCCAGCTCCAGCGCGGCGACCCGGGTCATGCTGAGGATCGCGCCCTTGGTCGCGGCGTAGGAGGTCAGCAGCGCCATGCCGGTCTGCGCGGTGTAGGAGGCGGTGTTGACGATGGTGCCGCCGCCGGCCTCCTCGATCAGCGGGGCCGCCGCGCGCATCCCCAGGAAGCAGCCCACCTGGTTCACCCGCACCACCGTCATGAACTCCTCCAGCGGGGTGCTGACCAGCTCGTTGAAGCGCAGGATCCCGGCGTTGTTGACCAGCCCGTCGAGCCGGCCGAAGGCGGAGACGGCTGCCTCCACCGCCGCCGTCCAGTCCGACTCGCTGCTGACGTCCAGGTGCTGGTAGCGGACCCGGTCCTGGCCCAGTTGCTGCGCCAGTTCCTTGGCGAGCGCCTCGCCCTGGTCGTCCAGGACGTCCGCGAGCAACAGTCGGGCGCCCTCGGCGGCGAACAGGCGGGCCTCCTGCTCGCCCTGGCCACGGGCGGCACCGGTGATCAGGACGGTACGTCCGGCGAGTTTGCTTCCCCGGGTCTCGGACATTCGGACACTCCTCGGGTCTCAGGATTGCGGCAGGCGGAGGCGGTGCGGTGGCTCTGCGCGGGGGCGGTGCGGTGGCTGGATGTGGCAGGGGGTCAGAGCAGCGGCAGGACGTCGGTGGCCAGGGCTTCGAGCTGGTCCAGGTACTCGTCCAGGCTGCGGCTGCGCGGGCGGAGCTGCAGGTGCGTCACCCCGAGGTCGGGATACGCCCGCAGGGCCTCGGCCAGGCGGTCCGGCTTGCCGGTGAGCGTGCGCCTGCCGGTGTCCCAGCCGGGCTCGCCCACGTACACGGTGGGCGGGATGGCGTTCACCGCGAACGCGCCCTCGCGGCCGGCCCGCTCCCGGGTCTCCCGGATCAGCTCCAGTTGCGCGGGCAGCGACTCCAGGGTGTCCCCCTGCGACAGCCAGCCCTCGCCGAGGCGCGCGGCGCGGCGCACCGCCGCCGGGGAGGAGCCGCCGACCCAGATCGGCGGCCGGGGCTGCTGCACCGGGCGCGGACTGACGGCCAGCTCGCTGAACGGGAAGAGCGGCCCCTCGTGCACCGGATACTCCTCGCGCAGCGCCACGTCCAGGGCCTGGATCGTCTCGTCGAGGATCGCGCCGCGCCGGTGGAAGTCCACGCCGAGCGTCTCGAACTCCTCCTGGACGTGCCCGGCGCCCACCCCCAGCAGCAGCCGCCCGCCGCTGAGCAGGTCCAGCGTCGCGTACTGCTTCGCCGAGAGCAGCGGATGCCGCAGCGGCAGCACGGCGACGTGCGACATCAGCCGGGTCCTGGTGGTCACCGCGGCCAGGTAGCCGAGCGTGGCGACCGGGTCGTACCAGGTCGCGCCCATCGGCCCGGCCAGCCGGCGCGGGATCGCGACGTGGTCGCAGCAGGCGACGTAGCCGAAGCCGAGCCGGTCGGCGGCCTGGGCCGCCCGGGCGAGTTCGGCCGCGCCGACGCCCGGGGCGGTCTCCCACGCCTCGACGTAGATGGTGCTCTGCGACTGCACCGGCAGCTGGACACCTGTCTCAACCATGCGCGCGGGCCCCCTTCCACAGCCCCTCGGGGGTGAGGTCGAGCAGCTTGATCGCGTTGCCGCGCACCAGCTGCTCGACGGTCTCCGGCGGCAGATGCCCCATCTGCTCCTCGGCGACCTCACGGCTCCGGGGCCAGGTCGAGTCCGAGTGCGGGTAGTCGGTCTCGTAGAGGACGTTGGCCGCGCCGATCGCGTCCAGGTTGCGGACCCCGTGCGGGTCGTCGAAGAAGCAGCCGAATATGTGCTCGGCGAACAGCTCGCCGGGCCGGGTCAGCACCTTGTCGGCCACCCCGCCCCAGGCCGCGTTCTCCTCCCAGACGACGTCGGCGCGCGCCAGGATGTAGGGGATCCAGCCGATCTGCCCCTCGGCGTACATGATCTTCAGGCCCGGGAAGCGGTCGAACTTCCCCGACATCAGCCAGTCCACCATGGAGAAGCAGCAGTTGGCGAAGGTGATGGTGGAGCCGACGGCGGGCGGGGCGTCCGCCGAGGTGGACGGCATCCGCGAGGACGAACCGATGTGCATGGCGATCACCGTCCCGGTCTCCTCGCAGGCGCGGAGGAAGGGGTCCCAGCTGTCGGTGTGGATGCTGGGCAGGCCCAGGTGCGGGGGGATCTCGCTGAAGCACACCGCGCGCACGCCGCGGGCGGCGTTGCGGCGTACCTCCGCCGCCGCGAGTTCGGCGTCCCACAGCGGCACGATGGCCAGCGGGATCATCCGGCCCTGCGCCTGCGGCCCGCACCACTCCTCGACCATCCAGTCGTTGTAGGCGCGGACGCAGAGCAGGCCGAGCTCGTGGTCCTTGGCCTCGGTGAAGGTCTGGCCGCAGAAGCGGGGGAAGGTGGGGAAGCACAGCGCCGACTGGACGTGGTTGATGTCCATGTCGGCCAGCCGCTCCGGTATCGAGAACGAACCCGGGCGCATCTGCTCGTAGGTGATCGCCTCCAGCCGTACCTCCTCCCGGGGGTAGCCGACCGCGGTGTCGAGACGGGTGAGCGGACGGCGCAGGTCCTCGTACACCCACCAGTCGGCGATCGGCCCGTCGCTGCCGGGCTCCCCCATTCGCGGGGCGAACCGCCCCCCGACGAAGGTCATCTCGGCGAGCGGGGCACGGACGATACGGGGGCCGGCATCCCGGTACTTGGCCGGCAGCCGGTCCAGCCAGACGTTGGGCGGCTCGACGGTGTGGTCGTCGACCGAAATGATCCAGGGGAAGCTCTCCATGACGGTCAGGCTAGCGCCGATCTGACGATCCGTCAGGAGTTGTGTCAGCGGTCTCTCGCGCGGAACGGAGGCGCGGGGCGGGCGCGCGGTGGGGCGCAGTGGGGGGCGGAAGCGCCTCGCTGGTCCGCAGGGCAGCGAGGCGCTTCCCCTCCCCGGCACCGACAGGCAGCGCGACGCGGGGAGGCGGGGAGACGGGTCGGCAGGCTCAGAGCGTGCCGAGCGTCACCGTCGTGGTCTTGGTACTCCCGTCGCGCACATAGGTGATGGAGACCTTCTGCCCGGGCTGCAGCCCCGCCAGCGTGTCGCTCAGATCGGCGGAGCTGGAGACGGTGGCGTCACCGATCCTGGTGATCACGTCCCCCGGCTGGAGCCCGGCCTGCGCGGCGGGCCCGCCACTGATCACCGACACCACGCCGGCCCCGGTGGTGGTGTCCCCGGCGGTGGTCAGCACGGTACGGCTGGTGATGCCGAGGGCGGCCCGGCCGGAGTTGATGACCTTGCCGTCCTTGATCATCTGATCGGCGAGGCTGGTCACCGTCGAACTGGGGATGGCGAAGCCGATGCCGGGCGCCTGCCCACCGCCCTCGGCCGAGTCCGTGGCGGCGAGCGTGTTGATCCCCACCACCTGGTTCGACAGGTTCACCAGCGCGCCGCCGCTGTTGCCCGGATTGATCGCGGCCGAGGTCTGCACCATGTTGGGAATGGTCGCCCCGGGCGACTCCGCACTCGGCGGCTCCGAGACGGTGCGGCCGACCGCCGAGACGATGCCCTGGGTCACGCTGCTGGACAGCCCGAGGGGATTGCCCATGGCCAGGACGATCTGGCCCACCTCGACCTTGCCGCTGTCCGCGAAGACGGCCGGCTTGAGCGTGGACGGCGGGGAGGTCAGCTTGATCACGGCGAGGTCGTTGGTGGGGTAGGAGTAGATCAGCGTCGCGTCGAGCACAGTCGAGCTGTTGGCGAGCGTCACCTTGAAGCTGGAGGCGCCGCCGATGACGTGGGCGTTGGTGACGATGTCGCCCTTGGTGTCGTAGACGATGCCCGATCCGAGGCTGGCGCCTGCGGTGATCTGCACGACCGAGGGGAGAACACCCTTGACGGTGTTCTGATAGTCGGTCTGCAGATCATTGCTGACGCTGGGCGCGGGAGCAGCCGAACCACCGCTGGTACTCCCCGAGGCGGCCGCGCCACCGCTGCAGCCCGCTGCGGCCAGCACCATCAGCCCGCCCACCGCGACGGCGACGGGCACCCGACGGGCGCGACGGAGGGGGCGGGGTGTGCCTGCACTCTGCATGGGGCGCGCCCTTCGTCTCTGCCCGCGGCTCTGCTGACTTCCCGGGCATGGATGGGAGATTTGCCCTTATTGTCCCTTTCATCCCCATGGTTCCCGCGTAACTCCGCCCCCGGCGTGGCGCACCCGTGTGCGGAACCGCTGGGGCGGTTCCGCACACGGGTGAGGGAGTGTCGGGTGGGAGGGGGTCAGGTGGTGGGGTGGGTGAGGTCGTAGAGGGTGGTGCCGCCGACGGTCCTGGCAGTGAAGTGGGCGGCGACCCAGGTGGAGATCTGGCTGGCGTCGGAGCTGCCGCCGCTGCCGGCCCTACCGGGCATGCCGGTGCCGCCGGCGATGAAGTAGTGGATCTTGCCGGCGTTCACGTACCGCTCGAACTGGGCGAGGCTGGGGGCGGCGTCCGTGCCGTTGAAGCCGCCGATGGCCATGACCGGGTCGCCGGTGGCGAGTTGGTAGCCGGACGCGTTCTGCGAACCGATCGCGGCGGCGACCCAGGTGTACTTCGCGGCGTCGGTGCCGAGGAGGGCGGTGACCGCGGTCGTCGGGGTGGAGCCGCTGAGGAAGGTGCCTCCTCCGCCGCCGGCACCTCCGGCTCGGCCGCCCATCCCGGCCCCGCCGGGGGCGGTTCCACCGCCGATGCCGCCGCCGGCGCTACCCGCGCCAGTGCCGCCCGCGCCGCCGGTGCCGGTGCCGCCGGGGAGGCCCGCGCCGCTCGCGCCGCCCGGGAGGGTGCCACCCGCCGTGCCCGCGCCACCACCGGTGCCGGTTCCCGTGCCGCCTGCGGTACCGGTCCTGCCCGGGAGACCCGTGCCGCCGGTGCCGCCGGGGAAGCCGGTGCCGGGTAGGCGGCGGGCGCCGGGGAAGCCGCCGGCGCGGCCCATGCCCATGCCGCCGCCCATCCCGCCGGCGACGGTCGGGCCCGCGCTGGGGAGGGAGCCGCCGTGGGCGGTGCCCACGGTCTGCAGGGTGTAGGCGGTGGGACCCGCCAGCGCGGTCACCAGGGCGGTGACGGCGAGGGCGGTGGCGACGCGCCGCGGCAGGTGGCCGACGAAGACCAGGGCCAGCGCCGCGAGCAGCCCCACCACCAGCACCGCGTAGCGCAGCCACGGGTACCAGTCCGCGCTGCGCTCCAGCAGCACGAAGGACCACACCGCCGTCACCGCGACGGCCGTCGCCAGCACGGCCGATGCCGCCCAGTGGCGCCGGTGCCGCCACATCAGCGCCGATCCGATACCGGTCAGCGCCGCGATGGACGGGGCCAGGGCCACGTTGTAGTAGGGGTGGAAGATGCCCTTCATCAGACTGAAGGTGAGGAAGGTGGTCACCAGCGCCAGCCCCCACAGCACCAGGGCGGCGCGGGTCCGGTCCGCCCTGGGCGCACGGCGGGTCAGCCAGAGCCCGGCCAGCAGGAGGACGAACGCCGCCGGGAGCAGCCAGGCGATCTGCCCGCCCATCTCGGAGCCGAAGAGCCGGCCGAGCCCGGTGCTGCCCCACATGCCGGTGGTACCGGCGCCCCCGCCGCCGCCCCCGACACTGCCGGTCTCGGAGCCGTCCAGGCGGCCGAAGCCGTTGTAGCCGAAGGTGAGTTCCAGGAAGCTGTTGTGCTGGCTGCCGCCGATGTACGGGCGGTACTGGGCCGGGGTCAGTTCGACCACGGCGACCCACCAGCCGCCGCTGACCACCAGCACCAGACCGGCGAGCAGCAGCTGCCTGACTCGCCGCCAGAACCCGGTCGGGGCGAAGGCGAGGTAGGTGGTCGCCAGGGCGGGCAGGACCAGGAACGACTGCAGGGTCTTGGTCAGGAACGCCGTCCCGACACAGGCGGCGGCCAGCAGCAGCCACCGGGTCCCCGCCCGTTCCTGGGCCCGGAGCACGGCGTAGCAGGCGAGGGTGAGCAGCAGCGCCAACAGGGCGTCCGGGTTGTTGAAGCGGAACATCAGCGCCGCGACCGGGGTCAGCGCCAGCACCGCGCCCGCGATCAGTCCGGCGGCGGCGGAGAAGCGGCGGCGGACTGCCGCGTACACGACGGCGACGGTCGCGACGCCTTCGAGCGCCTGGAGAGCGAGGATCGACCAGGAGTGCACGCCGAAGATCCGGGTGGAGAGCTCCATCACCCACAGCGACGCCGGGGGCTTGTCGACAGTGATGAAGTTGGAGGCGTCGGAGGAGCCGTAGAACATCGCCTCCCAGCTCTTGGTTCCGGCCTGGACCGCGGCCGAGTAGAACTGGTTGGCCCAGCCGGACGCGCTCAGGTCCCAGAGGTAGAGCACCGCCGTCAGCGCGAGCAGCGCGAGGAACGCGGGCCGGGCCCAGCGCGGGTCGGCTGCGCGGGTGCTCTGCCCGGCGGTGGCGTCCGGCGCCGTTGGCGGTGGCGCGGTGGCGAGGGTGGCGGGCTGGGCTGTCTCGGGCATCGGGCACCTTCTCGGCGATCGGCGGTTGTGCGTCTACCCGCCCAATCTCGCCCGGCGCCCTGTCGGTGGAGTGTGCCGATGCTGTGGGAGAAGTGTCAGTTGCCGACCGGTGCCACGGCGCCCGGCAGCCGGACCGTGAACAGGGTGCGGCCCGGGGCGCTGGTGACGTCGACCTCGCCGCCGTGGGAGGCGGTGACCGCCGCGACGATGGCCAGGCCGAGTCCGGTGCTTCCGGCCGCGCGGGAGCGTGAGCTGTCGCCGCGGGCGAAGCGCTCGAAGACGGTGGGCAGTTGCTCCGGCGGGATGCCCGGGCCGTCGTCGGCGATGCGCAGCTCGCAGACCCCGGGACCGGTGACCACGGAGGTGGTGACCGTGGTGCCGGGCGGGGTGTGCTTGCCGGCGTTGGCCAGCAGGTTGACCAGGACCTGGTGCAGCCGGTGGGCGTCGCCGTCGACGGTGGCCGGATCGTCCGGGAGCTCTACCTGCCAGCGGTGGTCGGGCGAGGCCGCGTGCGCGTCCCTGACCGCGTCCACGACCAGGGGTGACAGGTCGACGGGTTCACGTTCCAGCGGGCGGCCCGCGTCGAGGCGGGCCAGCAGCAGCAGGTCCTCGACCAGTGTGGTCATCCGGGCGGCCTCCGACTCGACCCGGCTCAGCGCGTAGGCGGTGTCCGGCGGCACGGTCTCGTGGCCGCGCCGGGTCAGTTCGGCGTAGCCGGCGATGGAGGCGAGCGGGGTGCGCAGCTCGTGGCTGGCGTCGGCGACGAACTGCCGCACCCGGGTCTCGCTGGCGTGCCGGGCGGCGAGGGCGTCGGAGACGTTGTCGATCAGCCGGTTCAGCGCGGAGCCGACCTGGCCGGCCTCGGTCCTGGGGTCGGTGTACGCCTCGGGCACCCGGACCAGCTCGCCGACCTCGCCCTGGTGCAGCGGCAGCCGGGAGATGCGCACGGCGGTGGCGGCGACGCGGTCCAGCGGCCGCAGCGAGAGCCGGATCAGCGCGAAGGTGAGGAACCCGGCGACGATCAGCCCGCCGACGGTGACCACGGCCTCGACCACGACCAGGGTGTTGACGGTGTTCTCGACGCCGCTGAGCGGGATGCCGACGACCATGGTCTTCCCGTCGGGCGTGACCTTCGAGGACACCAGGAAATCACCTATGCCGGGCAGCGTGATCGTCAGGTCCGACACCCCGTCACGGGCGGCGAGCAGCGGTGCCGCCTGCGTGCTCGTGAGACCGGGAAGGCTGCGCGTCAGCGGATTGCTGGTGTCCGAGCTGTTCTGTGCCGTGGCCCCCGACACCGTTCCCCCGACGACCAGGGCGCCGACCGCGCCGTCGGGCAGCGTGCCGACGAAGCCCAGCGGGTTCAGCTGGGCGTGGCCGTCCTGCAGCGGACCGTCGGGCGCGGCGCCCCTGGGGGAGAAGAGCCGGTTCGTCGCCTGGTCCAGTTTGTCCTGCGCCGCCCCCTGCAGGTCGGCCTTGACGACAAGGGTGATCGCCAGCGCGATCACGCCGCTCACCACCGCGAGCATCAGCGTCGTGGTGACCAGCAGCCGGGTCCGCAGGGACCAGGTGGACCACCTGCGGAATCCGCCTGCCGCCCGCTTCATCGCAGCGGCGCTCCCGCGTCCGCCGGCTTGAGCACGTAGCCCGCACCACGCATGGTGTGGATCATCGGGGCCCGGCCCGCGTCGATCTTGCGGCGCAGGTAGGAGATGTAGAGCTCGACGACGTTGCCCTGGCCGCCGAAGTCGTAGGACCAGACCCGGTCCAGGATCTGCGGCTTGCTCAGCACCCGGCGCGGGTTGCGCATCAGGAAGCGCAGCAGCTCGAACTCGGTGGCGGTGAGCCGTATGGAGACGTCGCCGCGGTACACCTCGCGGCTGTCCTCGTCCAGCGTCAGATCGCCGACGACCAGCACCGATTCGGAGCGGGCGGCGGCCGCGCCGGAGCGGCGCAGCAGGCCGCGCAGCCGGGCCACGACCTCCTCCAGGCTGAACGGCTTGGTGACGTAGTCGTCGCCGCCGGCGGTGAGGCCGGCGATGCGGTCCTCCACCGCGTCCTTCGCGGTGAGGAACAGCACCGGCACGTCGTGCTGGTCGGCACGCAGCCGTCGCATCACCTCAAGCCCGCTGAGGTCGGGCAGCATGACGTCCAGGATCACCGCGTCCGGACGGAACTCGCGCGCGGCGCGCAGCGCGGCGGCGCCGTCACCGGCGGTCGTCGTCTGCCAGCCCTCGTAGCGCAGTGCCATCGAGAGCAGGTCAGCGAGGGGGGCCTCGTCGTCGACGACGAGGACGCGTACGGGGCTGCCGTCGGGCCGCCGGAGATCGGCTGCCACGTCGGGGGCAGAGGGCGTCGTGGTCATGGTGGTAACCGTGCCGAGCGCAGATGAGAAACCGATGAGGCCGCTCTGTGGTCGACCTGTGGATTCGGTGCGGATTTGGTATGCCGGGCACTCCCTCGCTCAGAGCAGACCCAGGTCGCCGAGTTCCTTGTGCAGGTCGCTGCGGCTGGGATCGGCCGGTCCCGACGACGGCCCCGACGACGTTGCCGGCGTGCCCTCGGTCCGGGACACCGGGAGCGTGGCGCCGGACGGGGCTCCCGCACCGGACGCCACCTCGGCCTTCGGGTGACGGTCCCGCAGCAGCCAGGCACCGATGAGGCCGCCGACCAGGCCGCCGAGGTGGCCGAGCCAGCTGACGCCCGGGGTACCGGGCACCGCCACGGTGAGCAGGTAGGCGAAGGAGGCGGCCATGACCAGGCCGATCAGGGTGTCGATGAGGTGCCGGTCGAAGATCCCGCGCAGCACCACGTAGCCGAGGTAGCCGAAGATCAGGCCGCTGGCGCCGACCGTGCCGATGTCCCCGCTCTGGAAGAACCACACCGTCAGTCCGCTGGTGACAGCGATCAGCAGGGTCAGCCACAGGAAGCGGACCACGCCCCGGTAGGCGGCCAGGAAGCCGAAGATGAACAGCGGGCCCGAGTTGCCCTCGATGTGCTGCCAGCCGAAGTGCAGGAACGGGGCGGTGAAGATCTCCGGCAGCCGGCCCGGCTGCTGCGGGATGATGCTGTAGCTCTGGTCCAGCTGGTACTGACCCGCCCAGTTGACGACCTGCACCGCCCAGATCAGCACGATGAAGCCGAACATCACGAAGAACGCCTTCCGCGCCTCCCTGATCATCTGCTCCGCCGTGTCCGGCCTCGCAGTGCGCAGCTGTGACAATCCGACCATCAGTCCGCCCCCTCGTTCCGCCCTGCTCCCAACTCTATGCCGAACGGGGCCGGGCCCATAGGCACGGACCGGGGCACGGTACCGGGGCACGCGGGCTACAGCGCGCGGATGCCCCAGCGGTGGGCGACCCGCTGCCCCGGCTCCAGGCGGAGCACGTCCTCGCCGGTGGCGAACGCGTTCGGGGGGCAGCTCATCGGCTCGACCGCGACACCGGCCCTGCGGTAGGCGGCGGGGAGGCCGTCACCGGAGTAGACCTGGAGCCAGCCGATCTCGGGGCCGACCCACAGCTCCACCCCGCGGCCGCCGTCGCCGCTGGTCAGCCGGACCGTCGCCCGGCCGTCCCGGTCCCGCGTCAGGCCGGTGTAGGCGGTGTCGAGGACGGTGTCGCCGATGGGCCTGGCCTTGCGGAAGTCGTACGCCGTGCCGGACACGTCCTCGCGGCCGACCGGGATCAGCCGCTCGTCCACCGGGATCCAGGTGTCGGCCGGCAGCTCCAGCACCGCACCGTCGACGCTGCCCGGTCCGCGGCCCAGAGTCAGGTAGGGGTGCGCGCCGATGCCGTACGGGGCCGGGGTGGGGCCGACGTTCCGGGCGGCGACCTCGACACTGAGGCCGTCCTCACCCAGCTGGTAACCGGCCGTCAGCTCCAGGATGTGCGGGTAGCCGTGCATCGGGTAGAGCCGCAACCCGAAACGGACCGAGGCGGCGTCCTCGGCGACGACCCGCCAGGGCAGCCAGCGGACGAAGCCGTGGCTGGCGTTGTGGTTGGCCGGCTCGCTGATGTCCAGCTGCTGCTCGTGGCCGTCGAAGCCGTACCGGCCGTCGCGGACCCGGTTGGGCCAGGGGGCCAGCAGCTGGCCGGCACCGCCCGGCGGGGCCTGCTCCGCCGGGTACTTGACCACCAGTGGACGGCCGCGATGGCTCAGCCCGCGCAGGCCCGCACCCACGCCGGTGAGCACCGCGCGGTAGTCGCCGTACTCGATCACCTGCTGCGGGCCGGTCGGGGCGAGCGGCTCGCTGCGCTCGCTCCGGTCGTTCCGCCCGCTGCGGGGGGTGTCGCCGCCGGGGGTGTCACTACTGGCGGTGTCGATGCTCGCGGTGTCAGTACCGGGGATGCGGTTCGCGTCGGCCATGGAGCCATCGTCGCACGATCAGGAAGTTCCCAGCCGCCCCAACGGTCCCTAGCGTGGCGGGCCCTGCTACCGTCTCAAAACATTTGACGCGTGTTCGATTGGCGCGGGGGCCAGTCACCACCGTCGTTGGTGGCGCAAGGCGATACTCACGCAGCGGGGCATGGAACCGAGGGTTTGTCACCACGGTCGGCCCGGATCCGAAGACATGGCAGGGGTACGGCGTTGACAGCACGACATGGTCGGGCAGTGAAGGCAAGGCACACACGCAAGAAATCCCGGATGTGGACCGGCGGCGCCGCCGCACTGGCCGTGTCCGCACTGGTGATAGGCGCGGTCGCCGAGGCCGCGCCCACCACCTCCTCGACGGCGGCCGCGACCAGCAGTCCCGCCCCGTCGACCACGCCCGCCGCGCTCACCACGCTGCAGGAGGACTTCACCTCGGCGGCGGGCGAGTTCCACGTCCCGGCGAGCGTGCTGCTGGCGTTGTCGTACCAGGAGACGCTCTGGGAGTCCCACCAGGGGCAGCCCAGCTCCACCGGCAACTACAACGTGATGGGGCTCACCCAGGTGAACCCCGCCGACCTCAAGCCGATCAGTACCGCCGACAAGAAGGCGGACCTCGACGGCGCGGGTGACGATGTGCACGACCGTGTCGGCAAGAACCAGCGGCGCGCGGCTGCTGCCACGGCCAACGCCTCGAAGCTGCTCGCCGAGGTCGACACGGTGAACACCGCACTCCCCGCTCTGCACACCCTGGACCAGGCCGCGGCACTGCTCCGGCAACCGGCATCGGCGCTGCGCGGCGACTCGAAGCAGAGCGTTCGCGGCGGTGCCGCCCTCATCGCGTCCTACCAGCAGAAGCTGCGCGGCTCGCTGTCGAGCGACCCGGGCCAGTGGTACGCGGCGGTCGAGGAGTACTCCCAGGCACAGGACGCGGGCACGGCACAGCAGTTCGCGAACCGGGTCTACGAGACGATCAGGACCGGCGCCTCCCGTGTCACCACCGAGGACCAGTCGGTGACCCTTGCTGCCGACCCCTCGGTCACACCGCAGACCTCCTCGGCGGCCGGCGGGGTCACCCGGAGCGCGAACGCCACCGCGGGCACCACGACCCCGTGCCCCGAAATCCCTTCCGGGCTGAGCTGCACGTTCACGGCCGCCGCGTCGACCGCCTTCGACGTGGCGAACCGGCCCGCCGACGGCGACGCGATCCGTTACATCGTCATCCACGACACCGAGGGCTCGGCCGCCGGCGCCGTCAACCTCTTCTCCTCCACGGGTGCGGGCGTCAGCGCCCACTACGTCGCCTCCGCGACCGGTGGACTGACGCAGCTGGTGGACACCAAGGACACCGGCATCCACGCCGACAACAAGACCGTCAACATGCACTCGGTCGGCATCGAGAACGAGGGCTACGCGCTGGTCTCCGGGAGCTGGTTCACGGAGCAGGAGTACGAGACCGACGCGACGCTGGTCAAGTACCTGTCCGGGAAGTACCAGATCCCGCTCGACCGGGAGCACATCCTGGGCCACGACGACGCGCCCTACGCGCTCGGCACCACCGTCACGACCCAGCACTACGACCCGGGCCCCTACTGGGACTGGAGCCACTTCCTCACCCTGATCGGCAACCCGCTCAGCGGCAACGGCACCGCCGTCGTCGGCGGCACGGTCACCATCGCCCCGTCGTACTCCTCCGCCAACCAGCCCGCGCTGACCGGCTGCGGCTCCAGCACGACCGCGTGCGCCGCACGTCCGACGAACTTCGTCTACCTGTACACCGACCCGTCGGCCACCTCCGCGCTGATCGGCGACTCGCTGCTGAGCTCGGTCGGCATGGCGTCCGCCTCGACCCAGGGCGGCGACGTCAGCGACAAGGCGGTCTACGGCCAGACCTTCGTCGTGGCGCAGCTGTCGGGCGACTGGACCGCCATCTGGTACGGCGGCCAGAAGGCGTGGTTCTACAACCCCGGTGGGCAGAACGCCTTCGCGAACAGTGGCACGACGCAGACCCTGATCACCCCGGTGGGTACCGCGGCCGTTCCGGTGTACGGCAGGGCCTACCCGGAGGCGGCCGCCTACCAGGGCTCGCTGAGCGCCTTCGGCGCGTCGGCGGCGCAGGCGATCACCCCGCTGCCGCACTACACCATCCCGGCGGGGCAGGCCTACGCCTCGTCCGCCGAGGTCGCGGGTGACTACTACAACTACGACGACAGCGGCTGCACGACACCGGCCTGCGTCGAGGTCATCGGAACCACCCAGTACTACCAGATCCGCTACAACCACCGGATTGCCTTTGTGAAGGCGTCCGACGTCCAGACGATCACGGCGGCCGCTCCGCCCAGCGGCACCCTCGTCCCGCTCACCCCGAACCGGATCATGGACACCCGGACCGGCATCGGCGTGCCGAAGGCGAAGGTCAACGGCGGAAGCTCGGTCAGCCTGCAGGTGACGGGGGCGAACAACGTGCCCCCCACCGGCGTCACCGCCGTGGTCCTGAACGTCACCGCGATCAGCCCGTCGGCCGCGAGCTACGTCGCCGTCTACCCGGACGGCCAGCCCAGGCCGGGCGTGTCCAACCTCAACTTCCCCGCCGGCCAGACCATAGCCAACCTGGTCACCGTCCCCGTGGTCGACGGCAGGGTCGACTTCTACAACAACGCGGGCACCGTCAACCTGGCCGCGGACCTCACCGGCTACTACATCCAGGACGGCAGCGGGGCGAAGCTGGTCAGCCTGACCCCGAACCGGATCATGGACACCCGGGCCGGCACGGGCGTGCCGAAGGCGAAGGTCAACGGCGGAAGCTCGGTCAGCCTGCAGGTGACAGGGGCGAACAACGTGCCCCCCACTGGTGTCACCGCGGTCGTCATGAACGTCACCGCGATCAGCCCGTCGAGTCTGGGCTATGTCTCGGTCTACCCGGACAGCGTCAGCAAGCCGGGCGTGTCCAACATCAACTTCAACGCCAACCAGACCATCGCCAACCTGGTGATCGTCCCGGTCTACGACGGGAAGGTCGACTTCTTCGCCTCGGCCGGCACCGTCGACCTGGCCGGCGACATCACCGGCTACTACACCAAGGACGGCACCGGGGCGGTCTTCCACACGGCCGGCCCGACCCGCGTCATGAGCACGCTGGCCGGTACCGGTGTCCGCTCCGGGCCGGTCGGCCCCGGCGGCGTGGTGACCCTTCAGGTCGGCGCCCACAACGGGGTCCCGCTGAACGCCACCGCCGTGGTCCTGAACGTCACGGTGGTCAACCCGTCGACGGCGGGCTACGTCGCGGTCAGGGCGGGCGGACAGACCGGCGTGCCGAGCGTGTCGAACATCAACTTCACCGCGAACCAGACCATCCCCAACCTGGTGATCGTCCCGGTGAACAACGGGCAGGTCACGTTCTACAACAACCAGGGGAACGTCGACCTGCTGGCCGACCTCACCGGGTACTACTACACGAGCTGAGCCGGCCGGAGCTTTCGGGGCGGGCCTCATCAAGACGGCGCCGTCCCCCGCGATCCACTCGCGGGGGGCGGCGCCGTCCGCCGTTACCTATCGATCGTTCTGCGCGGTGCGGCGCGACTGCCGCGCAGGTCACACGCGCCCCCTCTGGACAGGCGGGCTACTGGCGATTAACTTAACGTTCGTTCGACAGTTTTGAACGGCTCAGCCTGGATCAGCTCAGAAGGGAGCGCCATCGTGCGCCGCACCGTATTCACCGAGGACCACGAGGCGTTCCGGGAGACCATCCGCGACTTCATCGCGAAGGAGGTCGTCCCGGTCTACTCCGAGTGGGAGCAGTCCGGCCGTGCCCCCAAGGACTTCTACCTGAAGCTCGGCGAGCTGGGCGTGTTCGGCATCGAGGTGCCGGAGGAGTTCGGCGGCGCCGGGATGACCGGGTTCAAGTACCAGGCCATCGTCACCGAGGAGTGCGCCCGGGCGGGTGTCAGCTTCGGCAGCGCCGGCGTGCACACCGGCCTGTGCCTGCCGTACCTGATGGAGTACGGCAACGACGAGCAGAAGAAGCGCTGGCTGCCCAAGTTCGTCTCCGGCGAGATGATGACCGCCATCGCCATGACCGAGCCCGGCACGGGCTCCGACCTGGCCGGTATGACCACCAACGCCAAGCTGTCCGAGGACGGTACGCACTACGTCCTCAACGGCGCCAAGACCTTCATCACCGGCGGCGTCCAGGCCGACCTGATGCTGGTCGTCGCCCGCACCTCCCCGGCCAGCCCGGAGAACCGCCGCACCGGCCTGTCGATCCTCTGCGTCGACACCACCAGCGAGGGCTACACGGTCGGCCGCAAGCTGGAGAAGATCGGCCTGCGCACCTCGGACACCGGCGAGCTGTCCTTCGTCGACGTCAAGGTCCCGGTCGAGAACCTGCTCGGCGAGGAGGGCAAGGGCTTCTTCTACCTGGCCCACAACCTGGTGCAGGAGCGCCTGGCCATCGCGGTGGGCGCGTACGCCGCCGCCCGCGCCGCGGTGGACCTGGCGGTCGCCTACACCAAGGACCGCAAGGTCTTCGGTCAGGCCGTCTCCGAGTTCCAGAACACCAAGTTCGAGCTGGCCGGCTGCGAGGCCGAGGTCGACGCCGCCCAGGCCGTGGTCGACCGCGCCCTGGAGCAGTTCGAGACCGGCGACCTGACCGCCGCGGACGTCGCCAAGGCGAAGCTGTTCACCACCGAGGTGTGCTCCCGCGTGGTCGACAAGTGCCTGCAGCTGCACGGCGGTTACGGCTACATCCTGGAGTACCCGATCGCGCGCCTCTACACCGACAACCGGGTGTTCCGCATCTACGGCGGCACCAGCGAGGTCATGAAGCTCGTCATCGCGAAGTCCCTGGGCCTGTAACCGGCCCTCGTCACGCACCCGCCCCGTCCCCGGCCGAACACCGGGGGCGGGGCGGGTGCGTCCGCGTACCGCCTGACCCACCCCCACCCCGGGTACGGGCGGGAGTCCCCCGCCCGTACCCGGGTCGCCCCGCCGGGAGCCGCCGCGTTCAGAGCTGGACGCCGGTCAGAGCTGGACACCGTGCGAGGCCAGCCAGAGGATCGGGTTGATGTCGGTGCCGTAGTGGTCGGCGGTGTCCACCTCGAAGTGCAGGTGCGGTCCGGTGACGTTGCCGGTGGCGCCGGAGCGGCCGAGGCCGGTGCCCGCCTCGACGGTCTCGCCGACATGGACGTCGATCACCGAGAGGTGGGCGTAGAGGCTGTAGCGGCCGTCGGCGTGGTGGATCACCACCATGTTTCCGTAGGCGCCGCCCCAGCCGGCCGTGACCACCGTGCCGGCACCCACCGCGCGGACCGGGGTGCCGACCGGCACCGCGAGGTCCACGCCGGTGTGGTGGCCCGCCGCCCAGGGGCCCGGGACGCCGTAGCCCTCGGAGATCACGATGTGCCCGCTGAGCGGGGCGACGAAGCCGGTCTCCGCCGGAGTGGACGGCGTGACGGGGTGGTGGACGATGCTGGTGGCCCAGGTGGGCCCGGCCGAACTCCCGGGCTTCGCAGGCGTCTTGTTCGTAGCGGCCTGACTCGCGGCGGCCGGCTTCGCCGGGGCCTGCGCGGCCTTGGCCGGGCCCCAGTACAGCCGTGCGCCGGGCTGGATCAGATTGGGGTCCGCGCCGATCGCCGTGCGGTTGGCGGCGTAGAGCGCCTGCCATCCGCCCGGGACGTGCTGCGACTCGGCGATGCCGGAGAGGGTGTCACCGGCTCTGACGGTGTACTCGGAACGCCCGCCGCCGGTCGGCTGGTGCGGCACGGGCGGTCTGACCGGCATCGCGGGCACGGCCGGTGCGGCCGGCTTCGCAGGTTTCGCGGCCTTGGCGGGCTTCGGCGTCGGGACGGCGGGGGCCGTGGCGCCGTCGGCCCGGGTGAGGCCGGCCCGGACCGAGCAGACCGGCCAGGCGCCCGGTCCCTGTCCCTGGAGCACTCGCTGGGCCACGGTGACCTGCTGGTTCCGGTCGGCCAGGTCCGCGCGCTCGGCGTAGTGGGTGCCCCCGTACGCGGCCCAGGTGGACGCGGTGAACTGCAGGCCGCCGTAGAAGCCGTTGCCGGTGTTGATCTGCCAGTCGCCGCCCGACTCGCAGGCGGCGACCTTGTCCCAGACCGAACCGGCGGTGGCCGCGTGCGCGGCCCCGGCGGTGAGCGCGGGCAGGGCAGCGGCGCCGACGGCGGTCACCCCGGCCGCCTTGGCCAGGGTGACGCCGGCGACCGGGGGTTGGGGCTTGCGGTGTCGTCCGTTGGTGCCGGCCATCAGGATGCTCCCTGGGGAAGGTGGAGACGGGGTTGCGGGCTCGGACCGACCGACCCGGTCCGAGGGTGTCGCCCGGAGATCAGGTCGAACAGCTCGACCGTCTCCGGCTCGTAGCCATGACGTCCCAATGAGGCGTTGATCTGCGCGAGTTGGGTCAGCGTCGCGGAGAGGTGGTCGCGCCGGCCGGTGGCCCGGTAGAGCCGGATCAGCCCCCGGTGCAGGCTCTCCGCCTCCGGGACGGCCGCCATCCCATGGTGCAGCGCGCGCTCGCAGCCGTCGTGGTCGCCGGCCACGAGCAGCCGCATCGCCAGCTCGTACGCGGCGTCGACGACGGCCGCGAGCATGTCCTGACGGAACGGCTCGACCCAGCACAGCAGTTCGGGCATTGACGCGCCGGCGAACGGCGCGGCGCGGACCAGGTCCAGGGCGGCGCGCAGGCAGGAGTCGGCGGTCCGGTCGACACCGTTCAGGCCCACGCCGTGCATGCCCTGGGCGTTCATACCGTTAGCTTTCATGCCGTGGGCGTTCATTCCCTGGCGGTAGAGCTGCTGGAAGTCGGTCCAGTCGCAGCTGACCGCCGGGTGCAGCCGGGCCGAGTCCACGTCCAGGCAGGGGGCGCCGTGGGCGTCCGGGCCGAGCCAGTCGCGCAGCAGGGACAGGGTCTCCGCCCGCTCGGGGCTGCGCTCGGGGCCGAGCACCGCTTCGGCCTGCCAGCCGGCCCGGAGCGCGGGGTCCGGGTGCAGGGCGAGGTAGGCGGCGACGGCGGTCAGCCGGGGCATCCGGGCCGGTGCGGCGACACCGGTCGCACCGGTCAGCCGCAGCGGTCCGAGCAACAGCAGCCGGGGGCCGACGCCCGGGAGCGACGGCGCGGTGAAGGCGCTGGGGATGTCCGGGCTCAGCAACGGGACGGCGGTGGCCGAGGCCGGGTCCGCCCCCGCCGTCGCGGCGGAGCGGGTCGCCAGCACCGGAAAGACGTAGGGGTCCTCCGGGTCGTGGCCGGTCCACTCCGGCGCGGGGCGGTCGGACTCCTCCACGCTGACGGCGAGCAGCCGCAGCGCCGCAGCGAACTCGGCCTCGTCCAGGCGCTGCAGTGCCACCTCGAAGGGCAGGCCGGTGCCGATGCGCTGGTACCCGGGTCCGGCGTGCAGACGGCGTCCGGCGCCGTCGTCGGCGTCGCCGACCGGGGTCACCGCCGCCAGACAGCTGTGCTCGCGCCCGGCCAGGGCCCAGCCGAGCAGGTCGGTCTCGTCCGGGCTGAGCGGCTCGTCGGTGCAGAGCAGCGCCGGGGCCCAGGAGGCGGTGGCGACACCCCGGGAGCGCGCGGCCCTGGGATGGGCCATCTGGCAAGCCGTCAGCACGCGTTCCACCGCCCGACGGTGGGCACTGAGCGCGAGCAGGGCGTGCTCGGCGTCGGCCTCGGTACGCAGCCGGTCGAGGTCGGCGGTTCCCACGAGTGGGACGGAGCTGCCCAGCGCGGTCAGCGTCAGCTGGTCCGGATCCGCGAGCGGGGTCGCGGCGAGTTCCACGACCAGCGCCCGGACGACGGCCGCGACCTGCGCCGGACTACCGTCCAGCCGCAGGTGCCGGATCTGCTCCAGGTCGACCAGGACGTGCGCCCCGTCGCGATCCCGGCCCAGGGTCACCAGGGCCGGGTACGGGGCGGGGACGTCGCGGGCCTGCTCCGGGTCCAGCAGCTCGGCGTCGGCGGTTCGGCAGCGCCAGATCCGCCCGTCCTCCAGCGGGCGGAAGGGTGCGATGCCGCTGGTGCCGTCCCCGGGTCCGGCGGCCTCGGGTCCGGCGGCGGGCTCGGCGAGGTGCAGGTCGACGGTGCCGTCGGGGTGGACGGCCACGGCGGCCAGTGCGGGCAGCTCCGCGCCGGTGGTCAGACAGGACATGCCGAGCGTGCGCAGCGTGCGGTCCAGCAGGTCGAGGTTGACCGGGTCGGCGGCGGCGTGGAGCGCTGCCTCGAACCGCTGCTCGGCGCTGCCGTCGGGCAGCGGGATGCGACGGCGCGGACGGCGGCTCCGCTGCTGGACGCGCCGGTTCCGGGCCAGCAGGCCGAGCAGGCTCGCGGCGAGGAACCCGGCCGCGCCGACGCCTGCGGCGGGCATCACCGGCGCGTCCGCGCGCGCCGCAGCGGGCGCGGGCGCGCCGGCAGATGCGGGCGCGGCGGCAGGCGCGGGCGTCGGGCCGGATACCGATCCGGGCGGCGTCACCGGGCCGGACGGCGCCCCCGGTCCGGGCGCGAGGGACGAAGCGCGCGCGGGCTCGGAGCCGGGCGCGAGGGGGGTGCCGGGCTCGGGGTGGTGCGCGGTTGCGGCGGCGATCGCCGCCGCGGGCGCAGGCCCGGAGGCGGGCGCGGTCGTCGATGGGGCCGGGATCGAGGCGGCATCGACCTCGCCGGGGGTCGCGACTGCGGCCGTTCCGGGAAGCGTCAGCCGGACGCCCGGCTGGATCAGGTCCGGGTCGGGGCCGATGACCTGACGATTCGCCGCGTACAACGCCTGCCAGCCCCCGGGCAGCCCGTGCCGGGCGGCGATGCCCGCCAGGGTGTCACCGGCCCGCACGACAACGACGGCTCCCGGGCCGACAGCACCGCTCGGCGCGGGGGCGGGGTGGGGGGTGGTGACCGGGCCGGGGGTGGGGGCGTGTGGAGGCATGGACAGGGTCCAGCCGGGGCGCAGCGCCGCGTCCGCACGGAAGACGCTGCCGTCGGGGGCGACGACCGCGCCCTCGTTCAGCCGGGCGATCTCGGTCCAGCGGTCGCCGCTGCCCAGCTGCCGCTCCGCGATGGACCACAGCGTCTCGGCCGGGCGGGCGTCCTGCACGGTGTAGCCAGGCCGCACCGCCGGTTCCGCCGCCACCGGCCTGGGCGCGACCGTCGCCGCTGCGTGCACGGCGACCGCCGGGGCTGCGTCCGCAGCCATCGCTCCGGCCGCCGGCAGCAGCGCGAACACCGCACCGAGCAGCGCCGCGACCCCGCGCTGGGACCAGCCGAGCGCCGGGATCCGGGGCGCGGGCAGCCCCCGCAGCCGGGACCGGAGTTCCACCCCGGCCGACAGCGCGAAGCACGCCCAGGCGATCCAGCCGACCACGGCCAGCGCCCAGACGAACAACTGGCCCTGGTCCGGCCGGGACAGAAACGCCGTCAGGCCGCCGTGCAGGGACAGCCCGTCCACCCCGGCCAGCAGCCGGGTGCCGAGGAACAGGCCGACCGGGAGCCCGCCCAGCAGTCCCAACAGCAGTACCAGGCTTGCGATCCCGCGCAGCAGCACGGGCAGCCGCGACCCACCCGCGTCGCTCTGTCTCACCGGGCCCATGGCCCTCCCCCTCGGGCGTACGGACATCGCTCACCAAGGACATCACTCACGTACGTGACAACTGTGACGTCTCGCCCCAGTGATCGCCAGAGGCAGTCGACAAGAAGGATGGTCACCCTGGCGGCACAATGATGGGATGACTCCCGGTACGAACGACGCCCAGGACTGCCCGCCGGAGATCCTGCGCGGCCTGGACGCGCACACCACGGTGACCCTCGCCTACGGCGACGCCGACGGCCCCGGTGCCTGTGCCGTGCTGTACGCGGTGACGCCGGAGGGGCGGCTGGTCTTCGTCTCGGCCCGGACCACCCGGCACGGTCGGGCGCTGGCCGCCGACGGCACGGTGGCCTTCACCGCGCAGGCCGACGGGCAGGACTGGCAGAGCCTGACCGGCATCCAGGGCAGTGGCGTCTGCGCCCTGCTGACCGGCGCGGAGCGGGACCGGGCCTGGGCCGTGTACCGGGCCCGCTTCCCCTTCGTCGACGCCGACCCCCGGCTGGCCGGGGCGCTGGCCCGTACCGAGCTGTGGGAACTGCGGCCGACCCGGCTGCGGCTGGTCGACAACGCGCGCGGCTTCGGCCACAAACTGGAGTGGACGGCCCCGTGACGTCCTGAGCGCGGCCGACCGCCGCGCCCGCCTGCGGCATCCGGATGTCCGGGCCCGGGTCACCGCCGGGAGACCGTGCCGAAGCCGACGTCAAAGCAAGCAGAATAGGACGTATGCCGACACACTGGTGCTAATCCTCAACCAAACCAGGAGCAACTGCCATGAGCACCGGCACCCCCACCGAACTCTCCGACCAGCTCGCCCGCGCCGCGAGCGCCCTGCTCGCGCACGCGCAGCAGCCCGCCCTCGACGGCAAGCGTGAATTCCCGACGCCCTGCACGAAGTTCACCGTCCACGAGTTGAGCGAACACCTGCTCGGCGTACTGACCATGAGCAGCTGTGCCGCCGCCAAGGAGGCGCTGCCCGCCGACGCGCCGATGACGCTGACGCAGCCTCCCTGGGACGCCTACCCGCCGCTGGTCGAGCGGCTGACCGCCGCCTGGTCCCGGCCCGAGGCATGGGAGGGCGAGACCCCCTTCGGCCCCGGCACCTTCCCGGCGATGCTGGCCGGGATGATCACCATGCTGGAACTGACGGTCCACGGCTGGGACCTGGCCACCGCCACCGGCCAGCCCTTCCGTACCGACCCGGACATCGTCGCCACCGCCGCCGCGGTCGCCGCGCAGATCGCCCCGGACGCCCGGTCGGCCGGTGCCTTCGGCCCGGAGGTCGTGGTCCCGGCCGACGCCCCGGCGCTGGACCGCCTGATCGCCTTCACCGGCCGCACCCCGGTAACCCCCGGCACCGCCGACGCGACGGTGGCCTGATGTCCGCGCCCTCACCCGAGTCGCTGTTCGCCGAACTCGCGGAGGAGCTGGAGCCCTACGGGGTGAAGACCTCGACCATGTTCGGCATGCCCTGCCTGAAAGACAGCGCGGGCAAGGCCTTCGTCGGGCTGCACAAGGGCCTCCTCGTGGTCCGGCTGAACCGGGACACCACCGTGCACGCGGACGCGCTCGCCCTGCCCGAGGCGCACCTGTTCGACCCCATGGGCGGTCGGCCGATGAAGGACTGGATCTGCGTACCGCTCGCCCAGCACACGCAGTGGCTCCCGCTGACCGAAGCCGCCCTCGCCATGCCCCGCTGACGGAGACGCCAACGGACGGCGGGGCAGCCCTGGAGGCGCGGGCCTGCCTATGCTCGACATCGTCACGCGGAGGCGGCGGTCCGCCGCGCCGTGATCGACCACGGGGAGAGCGAAATGACCGGCACGGACGGAAGACGGGACTGGCTCTGGTTCGTCGCCTGGGCGGTGGCCGGGGGCGCGGGCACATTGTCGCTGCTGACGCTGCTCACGGTGGGGGTGTACATCGCGCCGGTGGTGGTCGTTGGCGTGGTGCTGCTGGTGCGGCGGCCCGCCGCGGTGCGGGGGCTGCCCGGACTGGTGTCCGGGATCAGCCTCCCGCTGTTCTACGTGGCCTTTCTCAACCGCTCCGGTCCGGGCACGGTGTGCAGCGCGCTGGCCGGCGGCGGCCAGGAGTGCAGCGACGAGTGGAGCCCCTGGCCCTGGCTGGTCTCCGGCCTGCTGCTCTTCGCCCTCGGCGCGTTGACCCTGGTCCTGGTCCGGCGCCGCTCAGTCGGTCTCCGGCCGGGCCACTGACCAGCAGAACGGGTCGATGTCGGTTTCCAGGAAGCCGGCTGACGCCACGTAGGCACCCATCGCCGCCGCGCCGAACAGGGTGCGGACCACAGCGCCCAGCGATGCGGCGGCACCGGCGTCGGTGCCGGTCCAGCGGCCGAAGCGGACCTGGCCTCCGGCCACGTCGTCCAGCAGCAGCGGCGGCCGCAGGGCGGCCGGGGTCTCCAGGATCCTGACCCCCGTGGCCTGCAGGAAACCGAGGCCACGGGCCCGCAGGGCCTGCGGCAGCCAGTCCAGCGGGGCGGCCGAGGCCGACGGTCCGGCGGGTTCGCCGACCACCACCAGCAGCGGCGCACCCTGGTCCAGATGCTCCTGCAGTTCCCGGCGCTGCCGGGGGCTGGGCCACTGCCCGCTCGGGGTCCAGTGCACCGGGGCGGTGTAGTCCCAGCTCAGCAGCGGGACGCGTTCGAAGACGACCAGCACGCCGTGCAGGTGCAGGGTCGCGGAGTGGGTCACGGCGGCCGTCCTTTCCAGAGGTCCAGCCAGAGGAGCTGTGTTTTTAGGAGAGTTGGAGTGCCGGTAGCGTTGGAGTGCCGGGAGTACGTCAGCGCCAGCTGAGCGGGGAGTGGTAGGCGGAGTGCAGCCCCAGCCGGTGCCAGCGTGCCCGGGGACGGCTGTGGCCTTTGACGGTACGAAGGTTGGCGGCTCGGGCGAGGAGGACGGCGGTCAGGGCGGCGAGTTCCTCGGCGGCGAGGTGGCCCTTGACGACCCGGACCACGGCGGCGGTCCCG
>NZ_JBGCCS010000010.1:0-208879 GCF_041262645.1 Streptacidiphilus sp. EB129 | reverse complement strand
AGGCCCGGCTTCATCGCCTGGCCCGCCTGCGCAGCCACTTGGCCTCAACCCTTAGGTCGGGAAGAGGTGTCCTGATCCGGAGCGTCTCTCGACGGGTGGGATCAGTGGCCTGTGTCCGTGAAGACGCCTCACCGAACGAGGTGTCTGTTCAACTTTCAGAATTCTAGCGCCTCTGGCGCTCGACACTTGCCACATTTACAGAGTCTTGACGTTTGCCGGTGGCCTGCGGGCTGGCGTCTGCCCGGACCGAGTTCACTCAGCGGGCCCGCGTGCGTGACTGATTCCGGTGATGCGGCTGGGTGTTGTACTCCAGGTGCCAGTGCAGGTCGCGGACCGCGGGGTCGAGCCAGACCTGGGTGAGCAGGCGGTTCACCGGCTCGGCAGCCAACCCGCGGATGTCCAGGACCGCTTCCAGGGTCGCGGATCCTGTGTGCTCCGGCGCCGGTCGACTGTGCAGGCTGAGCAGCGCCGTGTCGGGGTGGTCGGCGACCCGGGACAGCAGGTCCCGGACGTGGGTCGTGTGCTGTGGGTCGCAGACCGCGCGGACCGTGGCGCGCACGATGACGTCGCAGGCCGTGGGCGTGGATCGGTTGGTCGGCTGCTTGGTGGGGCGCTGCCGCAGATGGGCGAGAAAGGTCACGATGAGTCTCCTCTCGGCGTCGAAAGACGCCGGCTGGCTTGTGCTTGTGCAGATCCTGGCGTGACGGATCGTCATCAGCGCTCCCTTGCAGATCGGTTGTCGTCGGCCCGGGGCTGGTCGACGGCCGTGTGCTCAGGTGCCGACGGTCCACCCACGCGGGCCGGGTATCTCGACGGATGCCGCACGCGGGGTCTGGGGTGCGACGTGGTCGCCGATCTCCCGGGCGGCGCTCTCGGGCAGGTTGAGGTGCCGTGCCAGCCAGGTCGGCCGGTGGCCCTGTCGGGCCAGGACGTAGGCGGCCTGGACCCGGGTATCGCAGCGCAGCTCGGGCCGGGCCGGGTCGGCTTCGACCGCTGGGTCCAGCAGGTACTGGCGACGGACGCCGTCCTGCAGGGTGAGCCACAGCGTTGATGTGGGGAGGGGGTGAGTCACGGTATGTCTCCGATCCCGGACCAGGAGCCGGGCTGTGCGACGACCGCCTCACGGGAATCCCGAGCAGCGCACAGCGCGGTACGACCGCGCAGGGGGAGGGGATTCGTGGAGGCCGGTGGGCGTCGAGATCGATGGGGAAGTCTGCTGTCGCTGCCGTCCATCGCGCTCACTCGCGGGCGGAACCGGCTCCGGCTCCGGCGAAGTGTCAACCGGTCCTGCTGGTGTCTGCCACACCCCAGGACCTTGGCCACCATAGCCCACGCTCCGGAGCGCTCGGTGATCCGTTGACGAATTCCTGATCTGCCCGGCGCAGTCTCCCATCCTGCCTGATCAGTGCAGATCAACCAGGTCATCACCTGCGCCGATGTCGCAGTTGTGGCCCCTGGGTACCGCTCTGTTCGGGCTTGACTTCTCGTCAGGTGCACCGCTTCACTGTCGATGCGACACCTCGTTCGGTGAGGCGTCTGCACGGATACAGGCCACTGACCCGACGACGTCGAGAGACGTCCAGGTTCAGGACAGGTCTCCTCGGATTAAGGGGTGACCCCAAGTGGCTTCCCGCCCCCAGTGGGTGGGGATACGCCGTGCAGTGCCGAAGCTCTTACGTGGGGGGTGTTGTCCAGAACGCTCCAGGCAGGCGCCTGCGTTCTGGGCGGGCGGCGCGGCGTCGCCCGTACTGGGGAGTTCGCACGGGAGTGCGCAGATCGCGGGGAGGTGGGCGGGATGAAACCTGGCCATAGTCGGTATCCCGGCACTCGGATCCGCACCATCGTGTGCGCCCTTCGGTTCTCCTGATTCATCGTCAGTAGATCTGCCGCATAACCCTGTTCGCCCGGTCGCTCGGGCGGTTCATGCTGTCCGCGCCACGGGTGCGCTCCCTCATGGCTCGGCACTCCGGCAGAACCGGCGTGCCGAGGTCCTGCTCCGTGCTGCCCGTCCACCACTGGGGTCACCCACGGCCCCGCGACACGCTCACCTTCTGCCGGATCCACTGGTCGAGCGCGTCTTCCGCATGCCCGTATGCCCGTTCAGGGAGGAATCACCATGGCTTCTCACACCACAAGCCCGCCCAGCATTCATCGTCTGGACCCTGGTCCTGCTCTCGCTGGCCCTGACCGCCACCACCTTCATCCCCAGCTTGACCACCAACCAGCTCATCGAGGGCTTGGCCGTCGGTGCTGGGATCGGCCTGCTCGGCGGCGGCTTCGTCGCCCTGCGCTCCCGTAACACCGCCAAGGCCGCCGCAGTCCAGGCCGCTGAGGCCGCCTTCGCGGGACTCGCCCCGGACCAGGTCCAGGAACTGGAAGCCGCCCAGCTCAGCAGTGCCGACCGCAAGGCACTGCTGGAGGCCGACCGCATGGCCTGGCGCACCCCGGCACTGAACACCCTGTCCCGGCCGCCGTTCTCCTCACTGCGCAAGGCCGGGCTGCTCACCCTGCGCGGCTACCTGCTCATCGCCGTGATCCTGGTGATCCTGGTGATCGTCAAGGTCGTCCAGATGGCCACCGGCCACTGACCCCAATCATCCTGACGCAGTCTCACCACGGGCCGGTGGCAACGCCGAACCGCCGCGCCACCGGCCCGTCCACCACCCCTCACCTCCGTATCCCCGGCCCGTATGCCACAAGGACCGCCCCGGTCGCATCCCAACTCGGAAAGCGAGGCCACCGCCATGGCCCTGATCACCTTCCCCACCACCACCCGCCGCAGCTCGGCGACCCGCAGCCTCAGGCTCCGCCCCCTCACCCTGACGGGGGTCACCGCCTTCCTCACCCACCTCGGCCGACGCCTCGCCGACGCGCCCTTGGACAGCCTCGTCCTGCTCACCCGCCCGGTGGCCGGCACCCAGGCCCGTACCTTCGCGCGTGCCCAGGCCCGAGCCGACGCACGCTGGGGAACGGGCGCCTCCCACGCCATGGAGCAGCACTGGACGCCGGTCGCCGGACCCGATGGCGAGGTCCGCCTCGTCGCCAGCTGGCAACCACGCCACTGACAGTCGGGAACAACTGTCCCTCGGCATGCCCGTGCCCGTTCGATGACCTGCTGGGGGGGCAGTTGTGGCCGGGGCCGTCGGCTCGGCCCGGATGGAGGCCCGGGTGTAGACGGGCCGTGGATGGATAGGCTCATAGGATCAGCGCGGGCAATGGTCCGTATTCCTCACAGGGGGAGGAACGCCTGGGATGGAGCGCGCCCCGTTATACCTGGAACCCCGACTGGAGCCGCCGCTGGCGTCCTTGCTGGAGTCGGCCGAGTTCCTGCACATGCTGGTGGACGCGCTGGGATCACCGCTCAACATCGTGTTGCCCGACCGGATCGCAGCCAACGTCGAGAGCTTCCGCGCCGTCCGCCGCCGGCACAACCTCAGCGGTCAGGTGTTCTTCGCGCACAAGGCGAACCGCTCCAGTGCCCTGGTGCGCCGGCTCGCCGCGACGGACGCCGCCATCGACGTGGCGTCGTTGGGTGAACTCCAGCACGCCCTGGGCGCCGGGTTCGGACCGGACCGGATCGTGGCCACCGGGCCCAAGGACCGGGAATTCCTGTGGCTCGCCGCACTCTGCGGGGTCACCGTCGGCGTCGACGGGCCCGGGGAGTTGGAGGAGCTGGCCGCACTCGTGCACCTGCACGACCTGCCCCGGGTCCGGGTGCTGCTGCGGTTGTCGCAGTTCGAGGCCCCGGGAGCCCGAATGCTGTCCCGGCAGAGCCGCTTCGGCTCCCCGGCAAGCTCGTTGGACCGGCTGCTGAGCCTCCTGGAACGGCACCGGGACACCCTGCAGCCGATCGGGGTCGCCTATCACCTGGACACCACCAGCCTCGACGAGAAGGCGACGGCTCTCGACGGCTGCCTCCGCGCCATGGACGAGCTGCAGCGCCGGGGATTCACGGCGCGTGCCGTCGACATCGGCGGCGGGTTCGGTGTCAACTACCTGGCCGACGGCGCCCAGTGGGATCGCTACACCACCGAACTCGGCAACGCGGTCCTGGGCAGACGCCCACCGCTCACCTGGGGCGGGCACGGATACGGCCTCCGTACCGAAGGCGGCACCCTGCGGGGCGCTCTGGGCCTGTACCCCGGCCATCGCCCGGTCGCGGGGGCCGACTATCTCGACGCGCTGCTGTCACGGCCTGCCCCGACCCTGGGTCGCCCGCTGGGGACCCTGCTGCTGGAGCACCTGTACGACCTCTACCTGGAACCCGGCCGAGCGCTCCTGGACCAGTGCGGGCTCTCCCTGGCGAGGGTGCTGGAGGTCCGTCCCACGGACAGTGGCGTGTCCCTGGTGCGCCTCGCGATGAGGGCGAGCGACGTCAGCTTGGAGGAGCACGGCGTCCTGATGGATCCGGTGCTCGTTCCCCGGGACGGCGCACCAGCCGCCGCTGAGGCAGTCGGCGGTCCCGTCGGTGTCCACCTCATGGGCAGCCTGTGCCTGGAGGCTGACCTGATCACCCGGAGAACGGTCTTCCTGCCGCGTCTGCCGCGGCAGGGCGACCTCCTCGGCTTCGCCAACACAGCCGGGTACTGCATGGACTTCAGTGCCACCCACGCGCAGCGGCAGCCTGTCGCGCGCAAGGCCGCCGTCCACCGGGAGGCCGGCTCCTGGCGCTGGTGCCTCGACGAGCAGTACTGGCCCGTCACCGGGTCTGTCACATGTCCTGTCACATCTGCTGGGGGGCAAGAGACGTGAGATACGACAGCATCACCCAGGCAATCGGCGACACCCCGCTGGTGCGCATCGACCCTGCCGTGCACGGTCTGCGCAGCATCGACCTCTACGCGAAGCTGGAGATGCTCAACCCCTTCGGCTCGGTCAAGGACCGGGCCGCCTGGAACATGGTGCGGCAGGGATTGGCCGGAGCCGTCGAGCGCGGCGAGACGATCGTTGAGCTGTCCAGCGGGAACACCGCCAAGGCGCTGGCCGTCATCGCGAGCATGCACGGGCTGGCCTTCAAGAGCGTCACCAACCGGATGCGGGTTCCGGAGATCAAGGACCTGCTCCTGCTGCTGGGTGCCGAGATCGAGGAACTCCCGGGGCAGAGCGAATGCCTCGACCCGACCGCCACCGACGACCCGCTGACCCTCTTCCACCAGGAACTGTCCAAGCCCGGCACACCCACCCTCCATACCGACCAGTACTTCAACCTGCTCAACACCGAGGCGCACGCGGCGGGCACCGGCCCGGAGATCGTGGCCGACCTCGACGGCCGGGCCCCGGACTGGTTCATCGCCTGTGTCGGCACCGCCGGTTCGTCCACCGGAGTGGCCAGGGTGCTGCGCGAGCACGACCCGCGCGTGCGGGTCGTCGGACTGGTCGCCCAGAAGTCCGACTTCATCCCGGGCATCCGCACCATCGACGAGGTGCAGGAGGTCGGCCTCTTCGACCCGGCCACCTACGACACGATCGACGCGGTCAGCGCCGACGAGGCGATCGACGGGATGCTGACCCTGGTGCGCCGATGCGGCATCCTGGCCGGGCCCACCGGCGGAGCGGCGTATTTCGGGGCCCTTCGCCATCTGCGCACCGTCGACGCGGAGTTGACGGACCGCAGAACGGCCGTCTTCATCGTCTGCGACCGGGTCGAGAGCTACCTCGGCTACATCCAGCAGCGCCGCCCGGAGCTGCTGGGGCGTCCACCGGTGAGGAACTCCCTGGCCACGCTCACCGACGCCGAGGTGCGGGCGGCCACGGCCGTCGACATCGCCGACGCGCAGAAGTGGATCGCCGCGGAACGGCCGCTGGTGGTCGACCTGCGCGGTCCCTTCGCCTACGCCGCCCTTCATATCGAGGGATCGATCAACATCGTCGACGAGCTGTTCGACGAACTGGTACGCGGTGGCCTGCCCTTCAGTACGCGGCAGCCCGTGCTGCTGGCCTGTCCGGTCGGCGAGAAGTCCGCCCGGTACGCCGCCCTGCTGACCCGCATGGGCCATCCCGACGTGCGCAGCCTGGCCGGGGGCGTCATCGCGTGGCGCGACGCCGGCGGACCGCTGGTGCGTGACTGACCATGACTGATCGTGACTGACATGGGCGACCCCCTGGACGACCTGCGATCCTGGCAGCGCCCGCTGCGCGCGCAGTTCCCCATCATCGTGGACCACCCCGAACTGGCCTACCTGGACAGCGCGGCCACCGCGCAGAAGCCCCAGGCCGTCCTGGACGCCGTACAGAGCTACCTGACCACCGGCAACGCCAACGCGGGGCGCGGCACCTACCCCTGGGCGAACGCCACCACGGCGATGGTCGAGCGCACCCGCGAGCGGGTCAAGGAGTTCCTGGACGACCCCACCCCGGAGCGCTCGACCGTCCACTTCACCAGTGGCACCACCGAAGGGCTGCGCACGGTGGCCCGCGACTGGCTGCCCACCCTGCTCACCGACGGGGACGAGATCGTCGTCCCCTTCGCCGACCACCGGGCGAACCTGTCGCCGTGGCTGGAGGCACAGTGCCTGCTGGCCCGTCAGGGGGTCCGGATCACCGTTCGCGAGCTGCCCTACCAGCAGAGTTCCGGCGACTACGACTCGGTGGCGCTGGCGGAACTGGTCGGCCCGCGCACCCGCTTCGTCGCGGCCACCCATGTGCACCATGTCTACGGGGGCGACATGAACGTGCACCGGATCCGCCAGGTAATCGGCCCCCGGGTGCCGATCTGCCTGGACGCCGCCCAGAGCATCGGCCACCTGCCGGTTTCCGTGGCCGATCTCGACGTGGACTTCGTGGTCTTCTCCGGGCACAAGGCCCTGGCCCTGCCGGGCTCCGGCGCGATCTGGGCCCGGCAGACGCGCGGGCCGGGGTTCCGGCCCGGCGGGTGGCGCGGTACCCCGAACACGGTCGGCGTCGCCGCCCTGGCGGCGGCCCTGGACTGGCTGGACGCGGCAGGCCTGGACCGGATCGAACAGTGGACCCTCGCCCTGGCGGCCCGGCTGACCGACGGGCTGAGCCGCCTGGACGCCTACCAGGTCCTGGGCTGCCGGCAGAGCCTGACCGCCGGTTCCACAGTGCAGCAGCGCCGCAGTATCACCACCTTCCGGCACCGCGGGATCAGCTCCAACGACCTGGGGTTCATCCTCTTCAGCCACGGGCTCATGGTGCGCTCCGACAGCCACTGCCAGGCCGGTACGGACGAGAAGGACAGCTCCATCCGAGTGAGCCTGCACGTCCACAACACGCCCGAGGAAGTCGACAGGTTGCTCACCACGCTCGCCAATCTGCAATGATTTTCAATAACATTGGTGGCAGGGCGGAGAGGCGGCACAGAGGTGCGCGGAGCTACGAGCCTCAGCACGGCGACGGCCGAGCACTGGGTGAAGCGCTGGGAAGGCCAGCAGCAACGCTACGCGGTCGACCGCGAGGAGCGATTCACCGTGATCGCCGACGTGGTGGACCATGTGACGGCCGGTCACACCACACCCCTGATTCTCGACCTGGGCTGCGGCCCAGGAGCACTGGCGGCCCGGCTGGCCGACCGGCTGCCGCACGCCGACGTGCTGGGCGTCGACGCCGACCCGCTGCTGCTCGAACTGGCACGTGCCCACTACGGTTCCACCGCCCGGTACGTCGAAGCCGTGATCGGGACGCCCGGCTGGGTCGACGCCCTCACGCTGGGCCGCCCCCTGGACGCAGTCGTCTCGACGACCGCCCTGCACTACCTTGACCAGCACACCCTTCGCCGGGTCTACCGGCAACTCGCCGAGCTGTTGCGCCCCGGCGGGGTCCTGGTCAACGGCGACCACTTCCGCCACGACGCCGCGAAGATGTTCGAGATCACCACCGCCGTCGGACGCCGCCGGGCCGAGCGGCAGGCCGCGTTCGACCACGAGGACTGGCATTCCTGGTGGGGGGCACTGGAGGCCGACCCGGAACTGGCCGACCTCCTCGCCGAACGCCGCAGCCGTCCGCTCCCCAGCAGCGAGGGCGAAGACCTCACCCTCTCCAGCCACGTCAGGCTCCTGCGTGAGGCCGGCTTCGAACACGTGGGTTCCGTCTGGCAGTTCGGCAACAGCCACGTCCTGGCCGCCGTGCGCTGACCCTCTCAACGCGCCCGTCAACTGCGTGCTGGTGCCGGCGCAGCACGGGGTGCGAGGTCGCGCCGGTGCTGGGCTCGGCCACTTCGTCGCGCGGCGGGATCGCCGGGGGCTGGCCGGTGCTCTGCGCCTGCCCGGTCAGTTGTGTGCCGGGCGCCACATGGTGGTCACCACGTGGCCGGAGGTCAGGGTGATCGTGTCGCGGGCTGCGAAGCCGACGTCGGCATACCGCTTGTTGTTCGCCGGGTTGCACGACTCCAGGTAGGCGGGCGCGCCGAGGGCGTCGATGCGTGCCAGGTTCTCTGTCAGCAGGCCCATCCCCAGGCCGTGGCCGCGGTGGTCGCTGTGCGTGGCGAGCAGGCTCAGGTAGAAGTGCGGCTCGCTCGGATGTGCCTCCTCCAGCTTGCCGAGGATCCCCAGAATGCCGTCGGCGACCGATCGGTCGGTGATGTGGACCAGGAACTCCTCGAAACTGCGTTCTTCCTCGGACGTCAACTCGCTTCCGCCCGGCGGGATCCACAGGGCTGCGGACTCGACGTTCTCGGTCACCAGCATCCAGGGATAGCGCAGCGACGACGTGACGAGCAGCCGCCACAACGCCGATGCCTGCTCCGCGCGACGGTCGAGGTTCGGGAACGCGGGCCCCCACATCGGGTCGTCGAAGAACGCGGTGGTCATGGCGGCGACGATCGCGTCGAGGTCCGTGGGCGTCGCCTCCCGCGCGGGCACAGGAGTGGGACGGTCGTGAGCGATCGTGGAATGGTCCGTGTGCATCGGTACCCCAGGTCTGGTTCCGTCGTGAACGCCTCGGTTCAGCGAAGCTCTCCGCGCCCGGATACGTCAAGGTTCTGGGCGTGCTGCCCGGCGCTCGGCGTGGAAGCGGATTCGAGGCGCTCCGGTCGCGGTTCGCGATGTCGCAACTGTGCCCGAGCGTTCCTGCACCGTCAAGCGATTCGGTTGCGACATCGCTGTACTGCTGCTGATTTCGTCGTGAATGACTCGATGGGGTGCCGATTCCGCTGGCGATGGAGATGGGCCCGGGCTTCGCCGTGCCGGGCGTCCCGGAAAGCTCTTCAAAGAAATCCGGGAGCGGTGTCGGATCGGGGCGGTGGTGTTCGTAGCAGGGGTGAGGCCGTCCACAAGGGGTGGCGCCAGGGCAGGGGAGCCGCGATCATGAAGCTGACGACCATGACTCAGGTCACCATCGACGGACGAGACCAGGACGTTCATCACGCAGACCTACCAGCGCGCGAGGCGTTCCTGATCGGCCGGCGCACCTACAGTTGTTCGCCGGCTCCTGGGGATCCATCGACCAGATGCGTGCACATCCCCTCGGCGCGGCCTTGAACGAGGCCCCCAGGTATCTCGACCTGGTCGAGTCGCGGGTCGACTCGAACGGCGTGTCGATCCAGGTCTACCGGCCGGCCGGGCGCCCGCGGTAGGCAACGGCCTGAAGTCCCTGACCACCGAACCACGCTGTCGTGAAACCACGGGAGATGATCTTCAGATGCAGTACCTGGTTTCCGTGATCGATGACAAGAGCAATCCCGGCAGCACGGACAGGCGTCCTGCCATCAGCGCGTTCAACGAACGGCTGATCGCCGAGGGCTACTGGGTCTTCGCGGGCGGACTCGCGGACACCGACGCGGCCACGGTCGTCGACAACCGGGGCGAGCAGGCGGTGTTCAGCGACGGGCCGTTCGTGGAGTCGAAGGAGTATCTCGCCGGCGTCTGGGTGTGGGAGGCCCCCGATCTGGATGTCGCACTCAAGCTCGCCGCCGAGGCGTCGAAGGTCTGCGATCGGAAGATCGAGGTGCGGCCGTTCCAGTGAGCGACGTCGAGGAGGCGATCACCCGGGCCCACCACGAGGAGTGGGCGCGGGTGGTCGCGTCCCTGACCAGGCGTTTCGGTGACCTCGACATCGCCGAGGAGGCGGCGGCCGAGGCGTTCGCGGCCGCCGTCCAGCGGTGGCCGGCCGACGGTGTACCCCCCAACCCCGGCGCCTGGCTGACCACCACCGCCAACCGCAAGGCCATCGACCGGCTCCGCCGCGAGAACAAGCGCGACGACAAGCACAGGCAGGCTTGGATGGTGTACGACGACGGCCCACCCGAGCCTGTCGGCGCCATCGACGACGACCGGCTGCGGCTGATCTTCACCTGCTGTCACCCGGCGCTGGCGATGCAGACCCGCCTGGCGCTGACGCTGCGCCTGGTCGGCGGTCTGACCGTGCCCGAGATCGCCCGCGCCTACCTGGTGGCCGAGACCGCCGTGGAGCGGCGGATCACCCGCGCGAAGGCCAAGATCAAGGCGGCCCGCATCCCCTATCGGGTGCCGTCCGTGGAGGATCTCCCGGCACGCGTGTCCGGCGTACTCGCCGTCCTGTTCCTGGTGTTCAACGAGGGCTACCTGGCGACCGGCCCCGACACCGATCCCGTACGTCACGACCTGACGGCCGAGGCGATCCGGCTCACCCGCCTGATCCGTGTCCTGCTGCCGGAGGACGGTGAGGTGGCCGGGCTGCTGGCGCTGATGCTGCTCACCGAGGCCCGCCGCACCGCCCGGGTCTCGGCCGGCGGCGAACTGGTCGCCCTCGACGAGCAGGACCGTGGGGCCTGGGACGCGGCGCTGATCGCCGAGGGGCACCGGCTGGTGCGCGAGCGCCTCGCCGCTGCCGCCGCCGGCGAGGCTCCGGGCCGCTACCAGATCCTCGCCGCGATCAACGCGGTGCACACCTCCGCCCGCGACATCCGCGACACCGACTGGTCGCAGGTCCTCGCCCTCTACGACCAGCTCGTCCGCCTCGACCCCTCCCCGATCATCGCCCTCAACCGGGCCATCGCGGTCGCCGAACTCGACGGCCCGCAGGTGGCACTGGCGGCCGTCGACCGTCTTGGGGACAGGCTGGCCGGCTACCACGCCTACCACGCCTACCACGCCACCCGCGCCGACCTGCTGCGCCGGCTGGGCCACAGTCAGCAGTCACGCGCGGCCTACGACCAAGCCATCGCACTGGCGGGCAACACCGCCGAGACCGCCTACCTGACCCGCCGCCGCGACCAACTGCGATAGCGCCCACCGATCCCGACCAAAACCCGCGCGCAGCGGATCCGTCCACCTCGGCCGGCCCCATGGCTGTCGGTGGGGGTCCGTGAAGGCCGGTGCTGTCGGATCGCGGTGCCCGGGCGGTTCGGTGAATCAGGCCCGGTTCACTGTGCGGTAGGCGACGGCTCGTACCACAGGCTTGCCATCGGGGAGCGCGTGGTCCAGCCCAGCGAGGTGTAGAGGGCTTGTCCTTCGCGTGAGCCGACCAGGACGCCCGTCGTCGCGCCGGCCTGGTACGCGGTGTTCTGCAAGGTGCGCAGTACCAGGGCGCCGAGGCCCTTGCGCCGGTGCTCGGCGGCGGTCTCGACCTGGTCGACCACGGCATGGGCGCCGGTGTGGGCGATCTGCCCGCGGGCACAGAAGTGGCCGTCGAGTGTGCGGACCAGCGCCCGGGTGACGCCGCCCCGGCTCCAGCTGGTGAGCGTGTAGCCGGCCGGTACCTCGGGGCGGCCCGGCGAAAGGTGGCAGGTCATCAGGAATGCGGGCGCGTCGAGCCGCCAGCCCGGCCCGACCCAGGGCAGGACCGCCTCGTCCTCGACGAACAGCTTCAGCCACGTCCCGGGCGCGCTGGTCGCAGCGGCGATCTTGCGCACGTCGGACTCGACGGGCCGGGGCAGCACGTGCCGCGCGACATGCTGTGCCTGCCCGACGACGATCGTCCACCCCCACGGCTCCTCGATCGGGTCCGAGCCGCCACGGGAGACGACCCAGCCGTCGATCCAGTTCCGCACAAGTTCGCTGATCCCGGTATCCGGCATCGCCACCCCCGAATGGTAATAGGTGATATTGCTAAGAGAATATTACTAGGTGGGAGTGGAGCTTGACCACAGCCGGCGGTGAGGTCGGGGGCGGGCCCACTGACGCGGCGGGATCCGCCACGGCGGCTCGTACCTTCCGTGCCCGAGAACAGTAATGACGCCCCGTGACCTGGCACGACGCGCTGGCCGCGCCGCCGAACGCACCGTGACCGCCCGGGCCTCGCAGGCCGCACCACGTCTTCGTCGACCAGGCATCACGGTCGTCGGCGCCCTTCAGCCGCCGCGACAGATCAGGCCGACCACATCCCGGACGACACCTCGCCAACGGCCCCACCCGTGTGAAACTTGCAGGTAGGGATGGTGATGCCATGAGCGAAGAGAGCGCACACTACTGGCAGCATCCCGCGCTGCCGGGCGTCGATCTGCTGCGCGCTCACTACGTGCGGCACAGCTTCGGCAAGCACACCCACGACGGCTACGTCCTCGCCTCCATCACCGCCGGCGTCGAGGCCTTTCAGTACCGGGGCGGACTGGAGGTCGCGCCCGCAGGCAGCGTGGCGTTGGTGGAGCCGGGCCGTGTGCACACCGGCCACGCCGGTGTCCCCGACGGTTGGAGCTACCAGGTCCTCTATCCGAACGCGGCGCAGCTGGAGGCCGTCGCGGCCGAGCTGGGCGCGAGCCCGGGCGCACCGGGTTTCGCGACGGCCGTCGTCCACGATGACGAGCTGACCAGGCTGGTGCAGCAGACCCATCGGGCTGCCGAGCAGAACCAGGCGCTGGCGGCGAGCACCTTCCTCCGGCTCGCGCTGGTGCGGGCCGTGCGCCGGCACTCCTCCCAGCCACTGGTTCGGGAGATCCCTGCTGACGGCCTGGGCGCGGCGACGGCGGCGCGCGATCTGCTGGTGTCGAGGCTGGACGCGCCGCCCACGCTGGAGCAACTGGCCGAGGCCGTCGGGGCCCGGCCGTTCCCGCTGCTGCGGGCCTTTCGCACGACGTACGGGCTGCCCCCGCACGCCTGGCTCACCCAGGAGCGCGTGCGCACCGCGCGCGGCCTGCTCGACGCGGGTGGCGCGCCCGCGGACGTGGCGCTGGCCGTGGGCTTCGTCGACCAGGCCCATCTGACCAGGCATTTCCGGCGCATCCTGGGTGTTCCGCCCGGGGCGTACCGGCGGGCGCGCAAGAACGTACAAGAAACGGCCGGTCGATCACCCGCAGCATGAGCGTATGACCGCTCTGCAGCACGACAGGCCCGATGGTGAGACCGCGGCTCCCCCCTCTCCGGAGCCGCCGGCCCGGCCCGGCGGCCGCCCCGACCGGGCCGTGATCCGGGACTCGCTCGGCGTCGGGCTCACGGTCGGTGTGTCCGGTGTCGCGTTCGGAATCGCCGGCACGGCGGCGCACCTCACGGTGTGGCAGACCTGCGCGCTGAGCCTGTTCGTCTTCACCGGCGCCTCGCAGTTCGCGCTCATCGGCTCCCTGGCGGCGGGTGCGGCGCCCCTCGCCGCGATCGTGGGCGCGCTCTTCCTCGGCGTGCGCAACAGCTTCTACGGGCTGCGACTCGGCGAGCGACTGCAACTTCCCCGCTGGACACGACCGTTCGCCGCACAGGTGGTGATCGACGAGACCGCCGCCGTGGCGCTGGTCCAGCCGGACCGGCGCTCGGCGCGGCTGGGATTCACGGTGACCGGCGTGACCCTCTACCTGGTCTGGAACGCGACGACGCTGGCGGGCGCGGTAGGCGCCGGCGCGCTGGGCGATCCCTCCCGCTATGGGCTGGACGTCGCGGGACCGGCGGTCTTCCTGGCCCTGCTCGCGCCGCGACTGCGCGAGGGCGGTGAGGAGCGCGCTGTCGGCCTGCTCGGCGCGGTACTGGCGCTGGCGGCGGTGCCGCTGCTGCCGACCGGCGTGCCGGTGCTGGTCGCGCTTGCGGCGGTGCCCGCGGTGGCCCTGCTGCGCCCGGCGCGGCGGCGTGGCCGGAGCGAGGAGACGACGGAGGAGAGCGGCCGATGAGCACGGTAGGGATGGCGGTTCTCGGTACGGCCGCGGGCTGCTACGCCCTGAAGCTGCTCGGCCTGTCGGTGCCGGCGGGGCTCCTGGACCGCCCGCTGATACGGCGCTTCGCCGCGCTGGCGCCCATCGCGCTCCTGGCCGCGCTGACCGCCCTGCAGACCTTCGGGCACGGCGCCCACGGCCTCACCGTCGACGCCCGGGCGGCGGGCCTGGCCGCGGCAGGACTCGGGGCGTGGCGGCGCGCTCCGTTCCTGGTCGTAGTACTCCTCGCGGTCCTGGTGACCGCCGGCGTCCGAGCGCTGAGCTGACCCCACAGGCCGAACGGCCGCCCGCGGGGACGGCCCCTGCCGGTCCGTACCGCGGCACTGTGACGTGGATGGTGCAACCCGCTACTGGCACGGTGAACATCACGGCCTCCAAGGGGGTTTGGCGCCGCGCCGGTCCGGGACGGGAGCCGGATGGGCAGGCGGTTCGGTCATGCCCGGCGTCGTCCTGCGTAGGCCCGCCGGTCCCGAACCCCGGCGCGCAGCCGGAACAGCACGCGGGGTGAGCACTCCCAGCCGCCCCCAGCAGTAGCTCCCGGCCCGGGCGATGATGCAGGGGCGCACGGAGGCGCGGCGTCACTCCGGGCTGCCGCCGGACGATGCTTGACCTTGCGACCGAGGGTGCACGGAAGTGGAGAAGTCGGTACATGGTGCGGTGCGACGGCGACGAGCTTCGTTCCTCCTTCGACGACGCGTTCTGCGCACTGCTCTCCCGCCTGTATCGTCGGGCGGCCATGCTGGCCGGGGCGCACGCCGCCGAGGACGCGGTCCACGAGGTCTACCTGAAGCTCGCCGCCGCGCCGCAGCGGCTGTTGACGCACCCGCAGCCCTACGCCTATGCGTTCTCCGCACTGGTGAGCGTGGTGCGCGACGAGTACCGCCGCGGCGGCAGGCGGGCGCTCACGGCCGAGTTGGCCCAGACGTCCGCCGCACTCGCCGACTGGGACGGCGGGGTCGAGGAACGCACCGCCGAGCTTGAGGCGGTACGTCTGCTCGGCAGGTTGACCGTGCGTCAAGCCGCCACCGTGATCCTGGTGGACCTGGACGGCTACACCATCGACCAGGCCGCCGAGATACTGGGACTGCACCGCGGCACGGTCTCCCGCTCCCGCGCCCGGGCGCTGGACAAGCTGCGGAAGTGCGTCGGTGATCGCCGGTCGTGGACTACGGAAGGGCAGGGCGACTATGCGCCGCACGGCCGGGCGTGACGAAACGGCTTCCGTGCTGCGGGAGCGGCTGCGCGCCGCGGATGAGCAGATCGCGCTTCCGCCCGGGCTGTGGGAGCGCATCCAGACATCGTCGGCCCAGGACGCGCGTCCCGCGCGGGTCCGGGAGCCGCTGCCGCGCCGCAGGCCGTTCGGCGGCGCCGTCGGCGCGGCGGCCCTGGTGTTCACGGTCTGTGCGATCGCCGCCGGGGGGTGGTGGCTGGAGCGCCCGGCGAGCAGGCCCGACATGGCCGCCGGCGGCCCGCCCGTCCCCACGCTCACGGTCTACAACGCTCAGGCCCCCTGCCGGCCGCTGCGCACGATGGAGTGCGCACTCGGGTTGGCGCTGGACCCCTACGCCCCGTACTCGGGAGCCAACGCGGCCGGCAAGGTCTGGCACGGCGACCTGGTCCAGGCGCAGTGCGTCGTCACGGACGGCACGCTGGTGGAGGACGAGAGCGGTATCACCTCCACCCGCTGGTACCTGGTCTCCACCTCCGGCGGTACCCGCGGCTGGCTGCCGGGCGTGCGAACCCGCAACACGATCGACATCCGCACCTGCACACCGGCCGAGGCAAGCGTCCGCTGATGCGCTCCCGGCGTCCGCGGATCGCCGCTCGGAAAAAACCCCACGAAAAACTCCACACAGACGTCATACAGGAAGTCCACAGCATTCGTGTAGAGAGCAGATGGACGCGGGCGTGGCCCGGGTCCCAGCGCATCGAATGAGTGGAGGACACATGAGGATGCGTCAGAAGTTCGTCGGGGCAGCCGCCGCGCTGCTGCTCTCGCTCGGCAGCGCCGCCTTCGGAATGGTCGCGGCCCCGGCGGCGCACGCCGCCGCCTCGGACTGCGAGAACGGCGCCAACGGGTTCGTCGACATCTCCGACAACGCCAGCGGCACGGTGGAGCGCTCGGTGACCCATGACGCGGACACCATCTCGCTGCAGTCGGCGGGCGGGCGCGGCTTCGCCAAGATCGAGGGCAACACCATCAACAACGTCGAATCGGTGTGGATGGACTGGACCCAGAACGGTGGTTCCACCTGGCTCCAGTGCGGTCCCTTCGTGGTGAACCACGGCAACGGCACCTCGAAGACCAGTGCCGCGCAGCTGGAGAGCAGCAGCAGCCAGTGGCAGTTCCGCGCCTGCGGCTACACCGCGGACGCCGTGATCACCTGCACCGCCTGGTGGTGATCTGAGCAGGCGATGCGGGCACGGCCGCCCCCGTGGGGGCAGTGCGGGCGGCCGTGCCTGCTTCGTCCCTGTCGTGGTCGCGGAGAGAGAGGGCAGACGCACTCACTGGCGCTGCCGGCGCTCTCCACAGGAACGGGGCCGTGCTGCCGGCCGCGGATGTGGCCCTGGGACGTGTCGGCGCGCGAATCCCACCGAGCGGGGAGATGACAGCGTCGGCCGAGCCGTGCAGACTGGGTGCCCGCCCAGCTCGGAACTGTGCATGTCAGTGCTGTGCTCGGTGGGTACAGTGGTCTGAGCCGTGGTCCGTCGCAGGGGGAGCCCCGTATGTCCCGCACTATCTCCGCCCTGGTCGGTGAGCCGGTGTCGCAGCTGAACGCGGAGGTCACCAGCGCCGGTGCCGGTCTCGCACCGACCGGTGATCCGGGAGCGGTCCGCGTCGCGACGGACCGCGCGGTGGGCGCGGCCGCTGCCGTGGCGGTCCTGGACGACGCCGACCTGCTCTGTGAGCCGGCTCACGACCGGCGGGCACTGTCGCGGGCCGGGGAGGCGCTTCGCTCGGCCCGGAGTGCCGCCCTCGCCCTGGCCGCCCCGGGTGGGAATGTCGAGGGCATCGATGCGGTCATTCGCGTGGTCGCCGCAGCGTTGGACGCCGGGCGCGCGCCGTCGAGCTGAGCCCTTGCGGACGCGGAGTGGGGCGTCGACCGGGCTGCCCTGGAAATCGCTGCTCCGACCGGCATGATCTCTGCCGAAGGGGTCCGCCCCCACTCACTGGTACGGCCGGCCGGTCACGCCCCGCTCGGTCTCACGCGGTACCCCTGTCAGCGCCTCGCTACCCTCAAGCGCCTCGGCTTCCGCCGCCGGACTGCGGATCTCGCGAGCGGCATCGAGCGCCTGTCGATAGGTGGCCAAAGCCCTGGCCGGGTCCTGCAGGTCGACCAGTACGCGGGCCGTGCTGTTGAGGATGGTGTTCCTCCTGTGTTGTCGACAACGGTGGTGAGACTCTCCGGGCCGAGGGCTATTCGATGCCGAAGCTGTTCACCCTGTCCGGGTGGATGCGGATGAATGCATCGCCGAATCCCGGTCCGAAGTGCGCGCCTCCGGTCGGGATCGCCTCGGCGCGGCCGCGGATCTCCAGCATGCGCGGGGTCCATGGATCGGTCGACACGAGGTCGTCGACCACGATCGCCGCCCAGCCGTTGGCCTGTACGTCCCGGTACTTCTTGGTGGTCGCCACATGGTGACCACCGGTATCGATCGTGCCGAGTTCCGCGTTGTAGCGGAACGAGGTCGGCGCGACGTGCGGCTTGTGGTCGGCGCCGGCGGTGGCCAGCCGGCCCAGCATCTGGCTTCCGAGGTACGCGATCTGTGCGGCAGTCAGTTCGGTCATGCCCCCAGTAGACAGCGGAGCCCCGGTACCGGTCACGCGACACGGCCGGACCTTCCGGCAGGCCGTGCGCGTCGCACCCGCCGCACGCGGCCCGACCGGCGTGGATCGCGTCAGGTCAGCCGGGGCATGACCTGGTCGGCGATGAGCTCCAGGTGGTCCAGGTCGTCGAGGTCCAGGATCTGCAGGTAGATCCTGGAACTGCCGGTCTCGGCGTACCGGCCGATCTTCTCGACGACCTCGGCGGGCGTTCCGGCCAGGCCGTTCTCCTTGAGCTCCGCGACCTCACGGCCGATCGCCGAGGCCCGGCGCGCGACCTCGGCGTCGTCGCGGCCCACGCAGGCGACCAGGGCGTTGCTGTACCTGAGGGAGTCCGCCGCGCGGCCGCGGGCCTCGGCGGCCGCGCGGACCCGCGTGATCTGGGCCGCAGTGTCGGCGACGGAGACGAAAGGGAGGTTGAACTCGTCGGCGAAGCGCGCCGCCAGTTCAGGCGTCCGCTTCGCGCCCATGCCGCCCACCAGTACCGGGATCCGCTGCTGCGCGGGCTTGGGCAGGGCGGGGGAGTCCTCGATCTGGTAGTAGCGGCCCTTGAAGTCGAAGGTCTCGCCGAGGCGGGTCTGCCACAGCCCGGTGACGATGGCCAGTTGCTCCTCCAGCCTGCCGAACCTGGCGGCCGGGAAGGGGATGCCGTAGGCCGTGTGTTCCGCCCCGTACCAGCCCGTGCCGAGACCCAGCTCGACCCGGCCACCGCTCATCTGGTCGACCTGTGCGACCTGGATGGCGAGCAAGCCGGGGAGCCGGAAGGTCGCGGCGGTCATCAGGGTGCCCAGGCGGATGGTGGAGGTCTCCCTGGCCAGTCCCGCCAGGGTGATCCAGGCGTCGGTGGGGCCCGGTATGCCGTCCACGTCGCCCATCTTCAGGTAGTGGTCCGAGCGGAAGAAGGCGTCGTAGCCCAGTTCCTCGGTGGCCTTGGCCACCCGGAGCAGCGTGTCGTAGCTCGCGCCCTGCTGGGGCTCGGTGAAGATGCGGAGATCCATGCGGGCCACGGTACGTCAGCCCGGGACCGGCCCGGAGGCGGACGCGCGGTCGGTTACGGCGAGCCGGATCGAGACTCCCGCCGATGGCGGCCGGTCGAGAAAAGGCCGTCGCAGGGCCGTGGGGCCCGCCGTCACGATCACCCGGCTGGTTGCCCGTTGCCGACCCACGCTCCCAGGGTGGCGGCGTCGGGGCTTGCGGGCTCGGCGGTGCCGACGAGGAGGTACTGGCCGGGGGCGTCCTGTACCTCGAAGGTCTGGTAGGTGAGGGTCAGCCGTCCCGCCTGCGGATGGTTGAAGGTCTTGGTCCTGCTGCCCAGGCGGGCGACGTCCTGAAGTCGCCACAGTTCCGCGAACTCCTCGCTCTCGGCGAGCAGGTCGTCGACCAGGGCGGTGGTTCGGGGGTCGTCCGGCTGGTGGCCGTGGGCCAGCCGCAGTGCGGCGACGGTGTCGCGGGCCACGGAGTGCCAGTCGGCGAAAAGATGCCGGGCCGCCGGGTCGCAGAACAGTGAACGGGCCATGCCGCGCCGGTCCGCCAGCGGGGAGAGCAGGGCGTCGGCGAGGGCGTTCGAGGCGAGGACGTCCAGGCGCCGGTTGATCACATAGGCCACCGCTGTGGGGAAGGAGTCCACCAGCCGCAGCAGTTCCGGTGCGACGCGCTCCTCGTCCGCGGAGGGTGCTTCGGGCCTCGGTACGAGTCCGGCCAGGCGGTAGGCGTGCCAGCAGGCGTCGGCATCCAGGTGCAGGGCCCGGGCGAGGGCGTCGACCACCTGGCCGGAGGGATGCCGTTCGCGGCCCTGCTCCAGACGGGCGTAGTAGTCGGCGCTCACTCCGGCCAGGACGGCGACCTCCTCGCGCCGCAGCCCGCTGACCCGCCGGCCCTGCGAGCGGGGAAAGCCCGCGTCGGCGGGGCTGAGGCGGGAACGGCGCGCCAGTAGGAATTGCCCCAGTTCGTTACCGCTCATGGTGGGCTCGTACGCCGCGGGTTCCTGGGAGCGGGGCACCCAGGAAGACCCGTCCTGCCGCCTGCGAACGATCGGACACATGCTGGAAGGGCCGGCCGGTGCACCACGCGGCCGTCGACATGGCGCAACCACATACAGCGCCACCAAGCACGCGGTGCGGGCCCTGTCCGAGGGCCTGCGCCAGGAGAGCCGGGAGCTGCGGGTCACCGTGATCAGTCCGGGGCTGACCCGGAGCGAGCTGACCTGGGGCATCGCCGACCACGGTGTCAGGGACGCGGTGGAGGGGCAGATGGGCATCGCGATCCCCGCCGCCGCGATCGGCGAGGCCGTCCACTACGTCATCAGCCAGCCCGCCGAGGCGGACGTCAACGAGCTGGTCGTCCGACCCACGGCCCAGGGATGAAAGGCAGTACCGATGGTGACCGAACAGCAGGTACGTGCCTGGGTGGAGGGCTATGTGCGGGCCTGGACCAGCAACAGCAGGAAGGACATCACCGCGCTGTTCACCCCGCAGGCCGAGTACCACGAGCGCCCCTACGAGACCGACTGGGTGGGCCGTGAGGCGATCGTCGAGGGCTGGATCGGCCGCGCGGCCTGGCAGGAGGGCGGCTGGCACTTCGACTGGTCCATCCTGGCCGTCAACGGGGACACCGCAGCGATCGAGGGCACCGGCCGCTACAAGGAACTGGGTACTTTCGCCAACCTCTGGACGGTGACCTTCGACAAGAACGGCAGGTGCACCGTCTTCCGCATGTGGAACAACCAGGTCTGATCCCGGATCACTGGACCGGGCCACCCATGTCGTTGCCCGATCTGCTCGTTGGGCTAAGGATGACTCCTAACAGAATGCGCGCCCACATAGGCTCTTGGTCGTGTGACAAGGCATCTGGCGTGGCCTTCCACGGGTCACGGTGTCGGTGTCCTGAGCTCCACGGATGCCGTGGTGAACCGCCGCCAGACAGGTGCCACGAAGAGGTCGGGGGTGGCGTTGCCATCGGGTTCGACACCCAGGAAGCGCCAGAAGTCGAAGATTGCTCCGGCATCCAGACGCGCCCACCGGCGCGGTGAACTACTACTTCTACAAGTGGCGCGACGACGGCACCGACCAGACCATCCACGACCTGCTGCGCTATCAGGTCCGGGAGAAGAGAGGCCCGCCCACTCGGCCTTCTGGATATCAACTGACCAGCACAGGACTTTTCGAGAGCCCTGGGTTCGGCATCACCACCTGAACTTCTGTGTGGGATCGGTGCCGTTACAGGCCCGCAACGACAGTCCCTTGGCAGAGGACAGGCATAGCCTCGTCGCTGTGTTCTCGATCGTGCCGTCGGCGTTGAAGATCCATTGTTGGGACGGGACGGTCGGCCCGCTGTTGCCGTTCGGGTCCGGGCCGAGGCACTTTTCCACGACGATCCCGTTCGGGTCAGGTTGGTCGTATTTGACGGCTTCTACACTGGCGGTTTCCAGGCACAGCCCGATGGATTCGAGCGAGCCGTCGTCGTTGCGTGTCCACCACTCGCTGTCGTCGTACGGCTGCATGTGACTGTCGAACCGGCACGTCGCCATGGTGGCGGCGGCGAGGCTGTTGAGGCACCGGCCGCCGCTGCCGATCATCTGCCCGTGGTCTTGGGTGTTGTTCGGGTTGATGCCGGATGTCCGCGTCGGCGTCGGGCTGTGGGTCGTCCTCGGCAGGTCCAGGCCGGCGCTGGTTGGCGAGGTCGGCGCCCAATCCACCAGCGCCAGTGCCAGAACCACGACCGGCACCAGAACCGCGACGGTGACGGCAGCAACGACTTTCCACCGGTCTTGCGGTCCGATCCCATCCGGCCGCCACCACGGCGCCGCGTTCTGCCCGATCCAGGCTGCGATCGTCAGCAAAGACACGGCGATGAAGATCACGAGGCCGGGTCCGAGCCGCACGGGGCTCACCATCAACATGATGGTGCCGACAACCGCGATGGCTGCTTCGACGGTCGTCAGAACATGGGCGATGACGCGCAGACGGCGACTGCGCTGGGTCTTGAGCATGATGACAGACAGCGGGACCAGCGCCGCCAAGCCGACCAGCATCGCCAGCGGCCCGCCACCTACTCTTCCGGGGCCATCGCGCATCACGCGACCCAGCTCGGACCAGGCCGTGTAGTTCGGTTCGTCCGGCTGGTACACCTCCGGCAGGAACATGCACAGAACGGTCAGCGGCAGCCCTGTCATGGGAACGGCCCGTATCGAAGACCACCACGGCCGGATCGTTGTCGTCTTGACGGGATGGCCCGGGTTCGCGCTGGATGCCTCCAGGATGTCGCCGATCCCGGCCGGTATCTCAGCAGTTTGTGTCGTTGCCGCCGGGTCTCCCGCCAGCATTCTGAGAGCTCTCGCGGCGTCCGGCCGCGCCTGCGGGTCCCGGTCCAGCAGCGCCGCCAGAAGTGCTGTCAGCCTCCCGGCCCGCGCCGGGACCGGCAGCGGCTTGAAGGCGACGTTGCTCATCGTGGCCGTCGGCGTCTCCCCCCGGAAGGCCGAGATTCCCTCCACCGCTTCGAACAGCGTCGCCCCCAGCGACCACATGTCCACGGCCGGGGCGTCAGGCTTGCCGTCGAAGCGCTCGGGCGCCAGATAATCCAAGGTGCCGATGAACGATCCGGTGGCGGTGAGTTTGGTGTCGGCGTGGTTCTTGGCGATGCCGAAGTCGGCAAGCAGAACGCCGCCGCCGCGGTCGATCATGATGTTGGCGGGCTTGATGTCGCGGTGGATGATCCCGGCCGCATGGGCCGCCGCCAGCGCCGACAGGACACCGGCAGCGATCCCGACCACGTCCTCGACGGGCAGTGCGCCACGGGTCTGAAGTTCTTCGGCCAGGGACCGGCCGTCGACCAGCCGCATCACCATCCACGGCCGGCCGCCGTCTTCGACGACGTCGTGGACGGCGACGATGTTGGGGTGCTCCCGCAGCGCGGCGGCGTTGCGGGCTTCTGCCAGGGCTCTGAGCCCGGCCCCGTCGTTGTCGGCGTGGATCGCCTTCACCGCGACGTCGATGTTCAGGGTCTCGTCATGGGCTTTCCAGACCTGCCCCTGGCCTCCGCCGCCGAGGTGTTCGAGCAGCCGGTATCTGCCCGCGATCAGTCCGTCCACACGCCAGCCCCGCCCCCAAGTTGGATCGACTGTCGAAGAGTAGCGAAGGAAACGGAGATGGTGGTACGTGAGGTAGTAAACCAATTCAGCTTTTCGGTTGGTGTGAGCAGGCCGGTTGGGGATCTGGAGGGACTACGGCTGTGGCAGCACGCGCCAGCTGTCGAGTCGCCGACGTCCGATGGCGCAAGGTGTGCTCGACCACAGGCAATAGCGGATCGAGCCGCTGCCAGTTCCGCCCTCGGCCTCTCATCGCCAGCATGTGCTCTTCGGCGTGGGCGACTCGCCCTCCTCTGCCGGCAACGACCGTGGGGACATGCCATCGTCCCGAAGCAGGGAACCTTCATTCTGTCCGTAAGGAGCCGACGCGATGGCCCATCCCTACGAAGTCAACGATCCGTACGAGACCGGGTACCTCGACACCGGTGACGGCAATCAGATCTACTACGAGGTCTACGGAAACCCCGACGGCAAGCCCGCCGTGATCGTCCACGGCGGGCCGGGATCAGGGATGCCCAGAGGGTCGAAGCGCCAGTTCGACCCGGACGTGTGGCGCATCATCCAGTACGACCAGCGGAACTGCGGGAAGAGCACGCCGCACGCGAGCGACCCGGCCGCGGACATGGGCGTCAACACCACGGAACATTTGCTGGCGGACATGGAGCGACTGCGGCTCCACCTCGGTGTCGAGCGCTGGATGATGTTTGGCGGATCGTGGGGCTCGACGCTGGTCCTCGCCTATGCCGAGCGTCATCCCGAGCGTGTCTCGGAGATCCTGATGCCCAGCGCCATGCTGGCGGATCGGGAAGCGGTCGATTGGCTGTACCGAGGTGTCGGACGCATCTTTCCCGAGGCCTGGGACAGGTTCCGGGAAGGCGTTCCAGCTGACGAACGCGACGGGGATCTCGTCCTCGCCTACTCGCGGCTGATGGAGAATCCTGACTTCGAGGTCCGCGCCAAGGCCGCAGTCGACTGGCTGACGTGGGAGGACACGGTCATCTCCCTGGAGGCCAACGGCTCTCCGTTCATCAACCGTGCCGACGACGCCCAGATCGCCTTCGTCAGGCTGTGCGCCCATATCTTCGGCCACCACGCGTGGTTGGAGGAAGGTGCCCTGATCCGCGACGCGGGACGGCTGGCGGGCATCCCCGGCGTTGTCATTCAGGGCCGTCAGGATCTGAGTTGCCCGGTCCGTCCGGTCTGGGATCTCGTGCAGAACTGGCCGGACGCGCGACTTGTCGTCGTCGAGGACGCCGGACACACAGGCAGCCTGACGTTCCGTGACGAGCTAAGCAAAGCGATCAAGGAGTTTGCCGGTCGGCCCTAGGCTCTCGACAACCGACGTGCCGGCAGGCTTGCGCGGTGCCCCGATCTGGGTGGTCTGTGCTGAAGAGGGATCACTTACCCGGAGCGGGAACGCCCCCAGGGCCTGGCCGTCCAGTGCCCGCGATCGGCCCCGGTGGCGGGCAGGCTCGCGGGCACAGGGGACTCAGTGGTCCGGGAGCGTGTACGCGGCGCGGATGCCGCCGTAGACGGGGAGTTCGGAGGCGGTCAGGTAACCCGGGTCCGGGCCGGCGAGGTAGGTGGCCGCGGCCGCGATCTCGTCGAGGGTGGCGAATTGGCCCATCGGGATGTGGGCGAAGCGCCGTCGAGTCTCCTCTTCCCCCATCCGATCGAACATGGCACGGGTCTCCGGGGCTTCGACCGGGCCCAGAGCCAGGGTGTTCACGCGGATGCCACGCCGTGCCAGCTGCGTGCCCAGGTCGCGCCCGAGCTGGGTCACCGCGGCCTTGAGATCCGCCCGCTCAGCCGCCCCCGGTCCTTGCTGCTCCGGCCCACGGCCGCCCCTCTCGTCGTTCCCGCTCATTGCCGCCAGTGTCCGTCCCCCCCCGACAGTCCCTGCCCGCGATGGGCTCGGCGGACCCGCGACCTGATCGCCAGCGTGTCGGAAGACGGGGGCGCGACGCTCCGGAGGAGTGAGATCGCGGGGTGACCGGTGGAACGCGCGCGGGCCGAGCGGGGCGACGTAAAGGCTTCCTTGACGAGAGGAGGGCGTAAAGGCATCCTTGACACGTGACCGATTCGCCGATGCCTCTCGCGGGCCTGGCCGCCCGACTCACCGAACAGGCCTCCGCCCTGGCCGGCTCCCTTGGCAGCCCGGTGGCTCAACCGGCCTATCTCGACCTCGTCCGACTCGCCCAGGACGTCGACGTCCTGGCCGAGCAGGTGCTGAAGCTGTGCGTGCAGCAGTGCCGCGATGCCGGGCATACCTGGCAGCAGATCGGAGACCTGCTCGGAGTCACCCGCCAGGCCGCGTTCCAGCGGTTCGGCAAGCCCATCGACCCGAGAACGGGAGAACCCATGGACAAGACCGTGCGCATGGCGGACGCCGCCGCCCGTGCCGCCGAGATCGCGGCCGCCGTCCTCGACGGCCGCATGGACGAAGCCCGCCAGTCGTTCAACGGCGAGGTGCTGGCGGCGTTCACCGACGAGGTCCGCCTCAACGGCCTGGCCACGGTCGCCGGTCTGGTCGGCGCGTTCGAGGGTTTCGGCGAGGGCGAGCCGTTCGTCCGCCGTATCGGCGACCACACGGTCGTCGACATCCCGCTGCGCTACGAGGCCGGCGACATGAAGGCCCGCGTCGCATTCGACACGGACGAGAAGGTCGCCGGCATCTTCATCCTCGCTCCCGAGACCCCGTGAACCGCCGCACCGCTCTCCAGGACAACTGGTGGAACGTCAGGAAGGGCAGTTGAGCATGGCCATGGTCACTTACGACGACGGCAGGATCCTCTGCGACGACCAGGGGATCACCATCCGCCGCTACTACCCATGGGGGTCCAAAAGGATCCGCCATGCCTCGATCAGGGGCGTTGAGACGCTTCCCCTGACCGGCGTGAACAGGGTGCGCAGGTGGCGCATCTGGGGCTCGGGGGACCTCGTCCACTGGTGGAACTTCGATCCCAGCCGGCCGAAGAAGGGCATGGCACTCGTGCTCGACGTCGGCCACTGGATTCGCCCCAGCATCACACCGGATGACGCGGACGCCGTCGCCCGCATCATCACCGAGGGGCAGGAGCGATGGGGTGGTACGTCACCACGCTGATTCCTGTGGCGCTCCTCCGGGACGGGCGGGTCAAGGTTTGGTAATGGTTTTCATCTGGCGTGATGTCTGTCCGCAGACCTGTCCTGCCCAAGGAGATTCGCGCCATGAACGCCATACCGTCGTCCCGTATCGCCGGGCACAGAGTCCTTCGGTTCGCCGGTGCCGTGGGCTGGTTCATGGTGCTGCGCCGGCAGACCTTCGCCGCACACACCCTGTCCATGGTGGCCTTCCCCGGCGCGGCCTTCGCCACCCTCGCCGGGTTCAGCCTCAGCCTCGGCTACTTCGGCTTCTGCGTCGCCGCGGCCCTGGCCATCGCCGCGCTCCAGCGCGGCGGGCAGGGCGGCGGTGCGGGGAGTCCGCCGCAACCGGGGTGGTGCAGGCGTTCCTGCTCGCCTGAGGCTATCTCTTCATGGCCCTCTACAAGGGCCTGCTGGAGGGCCCGCAGGCGCTGCTGTTCGGCAGCTTCCTCGGGATCACCACAGGCCAGGTGGCGGTCCTGGCCGTCGCCGCCGGGGTCGTGCTGGCGGTCCTGGGCGTGATCGGGCGTCCGCTGCTGTTCGCCGCGGTCGACCCGCAGGTCGCCGCCGGACGCGGGGGCCGGTGCGGCTGCTGTCGACGGTGTTCCTGGTCCTGCTGGGAGCGGCGACCGCCGAGGCCGCCCAGATCACCGGGGCGCTGCTGGTGTTCGCGCTGATGGTGCTGCCCGCCGCCACCGCCCAGGTGCTCACCGCCCGCCCCGGGCTCAGCCTGGCGCTGACGGTGCTGATCGGCTTCGCCGTCGCCTGGCTGCTGCTGCGGCACCCACGGCACCCTTCACCGGCGGGTGTAGTGGGCGATGATCACGCCCTTGGTGGTGGTGACGCTGCCGGTGAGCTCGAATTCGGTCAGCGGGGCGGGGCCCTCGAACAGGCGCGTGCCGGTGCCCAGGGTGAGCGGGTGGATCAGCAGCGTGTAGTTGTCGACCAGGCCGGCCGAGTGCAGGTCGCGGACCAGCGCCACGCTGCCGATGATCGTCAGATCGTTGCCCGGCTCGGCCTTGAGCGAGGCCACCGTTTCGCTGGCCTCGCCGGGCAGCAGGATCGAGTTCTGCCAGGCATCGGCGTTCTCCAGTGTCCTGGACACGACGTACTTCGTGGCCGCGTTCATGTGCGTGGTGAACGGGTTCCCGTCGGTGGCGTTGCCCCAGGCGGTGATGAAGTCCGTCCAGGTCCGGTGTCCGAACAGCATGTCCGTGGGCTTGGCCATGCCCTTGCCCATCTCACGGCCCATCACCTCGTCGTTGTACCCTCCGCCCCAGCCCCCGTGGGTGAAGCCACCGCGGGTGTCCTCGTCCGCACGGCCCAGGCCCTGGACGACCCCGTCGAGGGTGATGGACAACGTGGCGTTGATCGAGCGCATGACGTGCTCCCATGCTTCTGCGGACCGCTCGTCCGCGGCCCGGTCACCTCCTATACGAACGGCCACCGGCCAGATCGACACCTGCACCAAACTGTGCTGGTCTCCGCGGGTGGCTTTCCGGGCCTCGCTGTGGTGCGTCCCGTCGACCGCGGGCACCTGGCGGGCTAGCGTCTGGGCGTGGACCGTGTCGTGTCGTTGTCCCAGCTCCTTCGCCGCTCGCTGGTCGGGCGCGGTGGACAGGCGGTGGGCCGCCTGTCCGATGTGATCGTCCGTCTGCGCGGGCGCGACTACCCGGTCGTCACCGGGCTGGTCGCCCGCGTCGGCCGGCGTGAGGTCTTCCTGCCGGTCGAGCAGGTCGCCGGCTTCGAGGGCGAGCAGATCAAGCTGACCAGCGAGGTCGTGGACCTGCGCCCGTTCGAGCGGCGCGAGGGCGAGGTGCTGCTGCGCGCGGACGTGCTCGGCCACCGGGTCGTCGATGTCGCGGACGTCGAGCTGGTCCGCGCGCACGACCTCCAACTGCGCCAGCACTCCGACGGGTGGACCGTGGACGCGCTGGACACCCAACCGCACCGCCCCGCCCTGCTCGGGCTGCTCGGCCCTCGTCCTGAGCCGCAGTGGCGGGACTGGAAGTCGTTCGAACCCCTCATCGGCCACGCCCACTCGGCCCGGGTGCGCGGGCCGTTCGGGCGGCTGGGCCGGCTCAAGCCGGCCGACCTGGCCGATCTGCTGGAGGACGCCAACCGCACCGAGTCGCACGAGATCCTGGCGACCGTGCATGCCGACCCGGAGCTGGAGGCGGACGTCTTCGAGGAGCTGGAGCCCGACTCGCAGACCCGTCTGCTGCGGGAGAAAAGCGATCAGCAGATCGCCGCGGTCCTGGCCCGTATGCACGCGGACGACGCCGCCGACGCGATCAACGACCTGCCCCAAGACCGCCGGCAACCCGTGCTGGACGCACTGCCGGCCGGCCAGCGCGCCAAGGTGCTCACCCTGATGGGCTTCAACCCCTCCAGCGCCGGCGGGCTGATGGCCCTGGACATCCTCACCGCACCCCCGGACTCCACCCCCGCACAGGTCCTGAACCAGGTCCGCGAGGCCCGCACCCTGCAACCCGAGGCGCTGACCAGCGTCCACGTCGTCGGCGACGGAAACCGGCTCATCGGAACCGTGACGCTCGTGTCCCTGCTGCAGGCCGATCCCGGCGCACGGCTGGACCAGCTGATGGTCAGCGGTCCGGTCCGCGTCGGCCCGGACACCGACATCGAGGACGTCGCCCTGCTCATGACCGACTACAACCTGCTGACCGTGCCCGTGGTCGACGACCAGGACCGCGTTCTGGGCGTCATCACGGTCGACGACATCCTGGAGACCGTCATCCCCGAGGACTGGCGCCGCCGTGAACCGGCACCGCACCCCGCCTACCGCCTGGACGAGCCCACCCCGGGCACACCTGCGCGCGACACGGACAGCGGCACGTGAGCACCCCCGACCAGCCGTCCGACCAGCCGCAGCGTCCCGGCCGCTCCCCTGAACCCTCGCCGGGGCCCGAGCCGCCCCGGCAGCCCAGCCCTCCCGCCGCAGCGCCCGCGCCTCCCGCAGCGCCCGCGCCTCCCGCCGCGCCTCCCGCGCCTCCCGCGCCTCCCGCCGCAGCGCCCGCGCCGACTGCCGCGCAGCCCGCCCCACCGGCCAGGTCCGCGGGCCCACCGGTGCCCCGGCCCAGCGCGGTCCTGGACGAAGCCCATCTCGGCGACATCGAGGGCGCGTTCGGCCGCATCCCCCGCGACCACCTAGAGGAACGCCCCGGCATCAAGACCCGGCTGCTGACACTGCTGGCGATCGTCGGACCGGGCATCATCGTCATGGTCGGCGACAACGACGCCGGCGGCGTGGCCACCTACGCCCAGGCCGGCCAGAACTACGGCTACTCCCTGCTGTGGGTACTCCTGCTCCTGATCCCGGTCCTGATCGTCAACCAGGAGATGGTGGTCCGCCTCGGCGCGGTCACCGGCGTCGGTCACGCCCGGCTCATCAACGAACGCTTCGGCCGCTTCTGGGGCTGGTTCAGCGTCGGCGACCTGTTCGTCCTCAACTTCCTCACCATCGTCACCGAGTTCATCGGAATCTCGCTGGCCTGCGAGTACCTCGGCGCCTCCAAGTACTGGGTGGTCCCGCTGGCCGCGCTCCTGCTGATCGCGGTCACCGCCAGCGGCTCGTTCCGGCGCTGGGAACGCGCCATGTTCGCCCTGATCGCCGTCAGCCTGCTCCTCATCCCGCTCACCCTGCTGTCCCAGCCGCGATGGGGCCAGGCCGCCCACGCCTTCGTCGTCCCCGGCATCCAGGGCGGCATCACCAGCGACGCCGTACTGCTGATCATCGCGATCGTCGGCACCACCGTCGCCCCCTGGCAGCTGTTCTTCCAGCAGTCCAACGTCATCGACAAACGGATCACCCCGCGCTTCATCGGCTACGAACGCGCCGACACCGTCATCGGCTCCGTGGTCGTCGTCATCGGCGCAGCAGCCCTGGTGATGATCGCCGACTTCGCCGCCCGCGGCACCGCGTTGGCCGGCCACTTCACCGACGCCGCAGGCGTCGCCGACGCCCTGGCGCAGCACAGCCACACCCTCGCCGTGATGTTCGCGATCGTCCTGATGGACGCCAGCATCATCGGCGCCGCCGCCGTCACCCTGGCCACCAGCTACGCCTTCGGCGACGTGTTCAACCTGCGCCACTCCCTGCACCGCGGCTTCGGCGAGGCCAAGAAGTTCTACGCCTCCTACAGCCTCATGGTCGTCATCGCCGCCGGCATCGTGCTGATCCCCGGCGCGCCCCTGGGCGTCATCACCGAAGCCGTCCAGGCCCTGGCCGGACTGCTGCTGCCCTCCGCCAGCGTCTTCCTGCTCCTGCTGTGCAACGACCCCGAGGTACTGGGCCCGTGGGTGAACCCGCGCTGGCTCAACCTGCTCGCCGCACTCATCATCGCCGTCCTGCTGCTGCTCTCCGGCACCCTGATGACCGCCACCCTGTTCCCCGGCGTCGACGTCAAATCCCTGACCATCTGGCTCGCCGTCGCCCTGGTCGCGGCCCTGGCAGCGGCGGCGGTCGGACTGCGGCTCGCCCAGCGGCGCTCCGGACACCGCCGGTCCGCGGCACCGGCGGTGTCGCCGGCCGAGAAGCTGGCCTGGCGCATGCCGCCGCTCGCCCTGCTCAAACCCGTCCAGTGGTCACCCGGACTGCGCCTTGGCATGCTCGCCCTGCGCGGCTACCTCGTCCTGAGCGCCGTCCTCCTCCTGGTCAAAGCCGTCCGCCTCGGCGGCGGCTGACCGGCCGGATGCCGGGCCGGTGCCGTGGTACGTCGGCCGGTGGGCGGACGGGTGGCTGTTCCCCAAGTGGCGGTGGGGGCGTGAGACGAGGTTGGGACGCCGGGGTGGCCGAATCCGCTGGAACACCGGGCCGCGCGCGGGGTGCTCGGGTAGGGTCGGCGATGTGGATCAAAGGTGGTCAACTCCTGTTATCACCAAGACCGTTGGTGACTTCAAACTCGGTGCCCCTGAGACGATTGGCAGGACAGCATGAGCGATTCCGGCGATGGAACTGTGCGCGCGAACGCGGTCATCTCCGTGAACAAGTACGAGCCCGTGGCCTATGACGAGCCGGCCGAAGGGCCGACCCTGACCAGGATCCACGTGGAGGAGAGTTTCAGCGGCGATATCGAGGGCGAGGGGGTGGTCGAGTTCCTGCAGGCCTCCCGCGCCGACGGGTCGGCCGGGTTCGTCGGCATCGAGCGGGTCAGCGGCACGCTCGGCGGCCGGAAGGGAACGTTCCTGCTGCAGGACGCCGGCACCTTGGAGGGCAGTGTCGTCACCGGTGACTGGTTCGTGGTGCCCGGATCGGGCACCGGCCAACTGGCCGGGCTGCGCGGTACCGGCGGCTTCCGCGCCAACCTGGGCGAGGGCGCCCAGGTCCACCTCGACTACTGGTTCGAATGAGCCGCCCCGCATCAGGGTCTGCCTCCCCACGGACCCGGCGCGCGTGCCAGCGTCCCCGCACCGCGGATCCGGACGCCCGCACACGCATGGGAGGCCTCGTCGGCTCCGGCCTGCCGCAATGGATGCCCGGGCAGGGGCCGTAACGGTGAGGTCGGCGACCCGGCGGCGAACCCGCCCACGGCGCCGCCCCAGCGCCGTTGCCGGCCCCGTCCGTTGCGTCGGGCTCCACCGAGAACGCGAAACGCTGGACGCGCGGATGCGCGTCTGAGACCAGTGCGGCGATCGACGCCTCGTCCCCGCTCTGGGCCGCGGCGAGGAGCTGGTTCCCCGGCCATGAGGACCTGGTGCGGCCACCGACGCGAACGCCCCCTCTTGCGCAGGAACAGCACGCAGCTGCACACCAGCATGGCCGCGACCACCACGGCGACTATGACTACGGTCATGAGAACCTCCCTCGACGTGCCGACCTCCCTCCTATGAGGCGGCGGATTTCCCGCGCGCTGGGTTTTGCGGCGGGAATCGCGCGGACAGATGTGAAAGGCCCAGGCCGTGACAGGGCCGGGGCCGGTGGCCCAGTCGTTGTTCCCGGGACCGCTGGCCGTGGCCGCGCGATGTCAGGGGGTGTGGGACGCATGCGTGCAGGCGCGCCGATGCGGGCGGGTATGCCCTAGAGTAGAAGTGGAGGCGCCTCCACTTCCCTCACTTTAAGTGGAGGCGTCGCCGGTTAGCAAGCCGGGATGACAGGAGACCACGGATGGTCACAGGGACGGGGCGCCCGCTGCGGGCTGACGCGCAGCGCAACCGGGACAAGATCCTCTTGGCCGCGGTGCGCGTCTTCGCCGAGGAGGGGCTGGACGCGCACCTGGAGCGCATCGCCAAGGAGGCCGGCGTCGGCTCCGGCACGCTCTACCGCAACTTCCCCACCCGGGAGCTCCTGATCGAGGCCGCCTACCGCAACGAGCTGAGCCGGTTGTGCGACGCGGCCCCTGACCTGCTGGCCGCGCTGGCCCCGCGTGAGGCCCTGCGCGCCTGGATGGGCCGCTTCATCGACTACGCGACCGCCAAGCTCGGCATGGCCGACGCCCTGCGCGCCGTCGTCGAATCCGGCGTCAACCCCTACGCCCAGAGCCACGAGATGATGCTGGTCGCCCTGACCTCACTCCTGGCCGCCGGCGTCGAAGCCGGCACCATCCGCTCCGACATCGGCGCCACCGACATGTTCGCCGCCCTGACCGGCATCGCACTCGCCTCCGGAAAGCCGGAACAGCGAGAGCAGGCCGAACGCCTCCTCGACCTCACCCTGGACGGCCTGAGCACCGACCGGCACTGAGGGCGGCGGCACCCGGGACCTCATCGGCTGTGCGCGAGGCGCCGGCGCACCGGCGCACCCGGCGGCGTTTGCGGTCTGCGCGCTGATGCGCACCCGTCTGGCGGCCGACTTGCAGGAACTGAACGGTCCCCGATGACGGCGGCGGGCGCACGCCTGCGGCAGGGCGGGGCGGACAGGTGCGGACAGGAGTGGACAGTCACCGCCCCCGCCGGTCCTGGAAAGTGGACACCGCCCCGCACGAGGCTGTGCGCCATGAACCCCCACCGCACACAGACGGCGCACACACCGCCCGCCACACACAGCGGCACACCTGGGTGGTCAACGGCTACGGCCTGGCGAGGTCAACCGCACCACCGACGCATGCCATCAGTTCAAGGCCCCTCCGAACAGCGCAGCAACTGACCTCACCCAGCCCGCACATCATCTGAGAAGAATCCAGAGAGAGGCTCCCCTATGAGCAGCAAGCCGTACCTGACCGGCCACTACACCCCCGTGGCCGAGGAGATCACCGCCACCAGGCTCGCCGTCGAGGGCATCCTGCCCCCGGAGCTGACCGGCCGACTGCTCCGCAACGGCCACAACCCCAAGCCCGGCGTCACCCCCACCCACTGGTTCAAGGGCAGCGGCATGGTCCACGGCATCCGGCTGCGCGACGGCCGTGCCGAGTGGTACCGCAACCGCTGGGTGCACACCCCGGCCCTCGACGGCGCCCCCTACATGACCGACCACGGACCCGACCTGACCGCCAGCGCCGCAGGCACCCACGTCATCGAACATGCTGGACGGCTCCTCGCCCTGTGCGAGGCCAATGTTCCCTTCGAGCTCACCCGGGAACTGGAAACGGTCGGCGCCCACGACTTCAACGGCAAGCTGCGCACCGCGATGACCGCGCACCCCAAGGAGGACCCGGCAACGGGGGAGCTCCACTTCTTCGGGTCCTCGCCGTTCCCGCCCCACCTGGTGTACTACGTCGCCGACGCCAAGGGCGAGATCGTCCACAGTGCCGAGGTCCCCGGGGCGACCGCCTCACTCAAGCACGACTTCGCCATCACCCGCCACCACGTGGTCTTCGTCGAGGGCAACGTCACCTTCGAGCCCGCCGAGCACTCCGGAATCCCCTACGGCTGGAGCGACCGGCAGCCCGCCCGCATCGGCGTCATGCCACGGGGCAACGACGGCGCCCGAAACGTCCGCTGGTTCTCCATCGAACCGGGCAACCTGCTGCATGTCGCCAACGCCTACGAGGACACCCAGGGCCGCATCGTGCTGGAAGGCCCCACCGTCGACCGCGAGGGATTCCAGCTCTCCTGGAACTGGTGGACCGGCGCGCCCGGGCGCGGTGCCGAGCCTGTCGCCCGCTCCTACACCCGCCGCTGGGTGCTCGACATGGCGGCCGGCAGCGTCGACGAGCAGATCATCGACGACCTGCCGGTGGAGTTCCCCACCCTCAACGAGGCGTACCTCGGCGCGGAGAACCGCTACCAGTACGCCGTCTCCTTCCCCGACGAAGAGGGCTTCGGCGGCTACGGCATCGTCAAGTACGACCGCGCCACCGGTGCCCGCCGAATCCACCAGGCCGGTGACGCCCGCCTGCCCAGCGAGGCCGTCTTCGTCCCCGCCGCCGGAGCCACCCGCGAGGACGACGGCTACCTGCTCACCGTCGTCTCCGACCTCAAGCAGAACGCCTCCCAACTGCTGGTCCTCGACGCCTCCGGCCTCGACCGGATCGCCACCGTCCACCTGCCCCACCGGGTGAGCGCCGGCCTCCACGGCTCCTGGATCCCCGACAGCACCCGGGACGACACCAGGGCTGACACACCGTGAGGAGGCACACCGACTCCTGCACGCACTGCCTCCGGCCGGCGTGAACGGTGATCAGATGCCGTGCAGTCCAGGACCGGCGGGTCTGAGGCACCCCCGCAGATCAGCACAGGCCGCTCATAGCAGTCTGACGAGACCCTCACACCTGCGGGCCAGGCTGGGAGTCATGTCGAATCCCACTCTCTGGTTCCGGTCGGAGCACCGCGGCGCGTGCCGCGCCGCGTTGCTCGCCGCCGTTGGCGCGACGGCATGTGTCGTCCTGACCGCCTGCGGCAGTTCGGGTGGCGGGGGTGGCGCCGCAGCCGCCGGTAGCGGCGCTGTCGCCTCGATCCCCGCCCCGGGTGCGAGCGGCGCCACCCCGGCCCCGCCGACCACCGACCCTGACTCCGGGCGCCCCCAGATCCGCTTGGACAGCTCCCAGGACGACATCAACCGGATGTATGCCGCCCATACAGCCTGCCTGACGCAGAAGGGGGGGCCGGATGCCGTGCTGCAGTGGAAGCAGAATCCCAACACCCCGGCAGGGCGGGCATGCCTGTCGAAACTGCCGCTGGACCCACCGGAACTGGACCCGGCCAAGAACCCGCACTACAGCGACGACCTGCGGACCATGGTGCAGTGCATGAACAGCCACGGCATCCAGTCGGAGGCGGTTCCGGACGGCTCCGGGTGGGCCCTGGTCCACGGCGGCGACCTGGGCGCACCCAACTTCGGTACCGCCGTGTCGACGTGTCAGGTCCAGGCGTTCGGCGGCAACAAGTAGGGGCGCGGCAGACGGCCCGGGACCTGCGCACCGGGCCCCGGGCCGTCGGCGGCCGTGGCCGTGTTCTCAGTGGGCAACCGTGCGGTGAAGCCCGTCCCCGGGTCGGTGGTACCAGCAGGCTTCTGCGCAGGGACACTTCAGCCCGCAGGCCTCAGCGCGCACGGTGTCGCGCCCCCGGCGAAGCGCCTGAACCGTCGGTGAGCTTGTAACCGATCCCGAAGACGGTCACCAGGTGTACGGGTCGGCGCGGGTCGGGTTCGAGCTTCTTGCGCAGGTTCAGGACATGGGCGTCTATGGTGCGCTCGGTGATGAACTGGTCCGAGCCGTGGGCCTGCGCGAGCAGTTGCCGACGGGTGAAGACCCGGTCCGGTTGCGCGGCCAGGACCGAGAGAACCTCGAACTCCCCAGGCGTACAGTAGATCTCACGCCCGCTCAGGCCCACGACGTGGCCGCGCCTGTCCACGGTCAGGGGTCCGACCCGCAGCACCTCGGGGTCTTCCGTGCGGCCCGGCGCCGGGGCGGCGAGCCGGCCGCGGCGCAGCAGGGTGCGGATGCGGGCCATGAGCTCGCGGGGGCTGTAAGGCTTGGTCATGTAGTCGTCGGCGCCCAGGTCGAGGCCGAGCAGGAGGTCCGCCTCGGTGGTGCGGGCGGTGAGCATCAGGATCGGGAGATCGGATTCCGCTCGCAGCACGCGGCAGACGTCCAGACCGTCGACCACCGGCATCATGACATCCAGGACCAGCAGGTCGGGCCGCCGGCGGCGGGCCTGGTCCAGGGCCGCGCGGCCGTCGTGGACCACGACAACGGTGTGGCCCTCGCTCTCCAGATAGAGGCTGATCACCTTCGCCTGCTTGGCGTCGTCCTCGGCAACCAGCACATGTGCGCACATGCAGCGGATCCTAGGACTCCACGTGCGATCCGGGCAGGTTGCTCACGGTCATCTGACAGGACGCTCATATCTGTTGACGATGATGACCGCCATGTCGAATGAGCGTGCCGAGGCCGGGCCGGCTGACAGCGGCGAGCCGAGGAAATCGAAGAAGAAGGCGGCCATCGTCGTCACAGCGCTGCTCACGGCGAGCGTTGCCGGCGTGGGGCTGGTCGGCTGGGCGGCCGGCAGGAGGCCTGGCCCTCCTGCGGCGAGCAGGGCAACGGATGCCACAACCGTCTCGGTGACGCGGACGGACCTGTCCGACACCCTGAGCCTGAACGGCACCCTGGGGTACGGCGATGCCAAGCCCGTCAAGGGGGCCAAGGACGGCCTGATCACCCAACTGCCCTCCATGGGGACCACCGTGTCCAGGGGGAAGCCCCTGTACGAGGTGAACGGCGTTCCCGTGGCCGTGTTCTACGGGGTCACCCCGCTCTTTCGGACGCTGGACCACATGGGTATGACGGGTGAGGACGTGAAGGTCGTCGCCGACAACCTCACGGCGCTCGGCTACGACGTCGGCGTCCAGCCGGCCCCGGGCACACTGATCGCCCAGAACTCCGGCAGGTCGGCATCCGACCTCCCGGCCGCCGGTGCGGAGCCGTCCGCGAGCGGTGCACGGCCATCGGGTTCAAAGCCGCAGCCGACGCCGGACGCGCCGCCGACCCAGCAGGCCTCGAACCCGCAGACGGCCCCGCCGCCGGTCCGGGTCAGGCAGGGCGACGGGGTGCTCACCGCTTCGCTCATCGCCGCTGTCAAGCACTGGCAGGACCATGTCGGCATACCGGCCACCGGGGTGCTGGGAATCGGCGATGTGGCGGTCGTACCGGGACCGGTGCGGATCAGTGCTGTGCAGGCCCAGGTCGGTGACCCGGCCGCCGAACCCCTGATGTCGGTCACCAGTACCAGCAAGACGGTGTCCGTCCCGGTGGACGCGACTGACGTCAACGCGATCAACAGCGGTGACCGGGCCACCGTGGTGCTGCCGGACAACTCCACGACCACCGCCACCGTCGCGGCCATCAGCACGAGCGCCGCCACCGACCCGGGGTCCGACGCCGGCGGCGCCACGGACCCCGGTTCCGCCAAGGTCAATGTGACCCTGTCACTGGACGACACCGCCGAGGTGCACCGCCTGAACGCCGCCCCCGTCCAGGTGCAGTTCACCACGCAGACCCACAAGGGCGTCCTGGTGGTGCCGGTCAGTGCGCTGCTGGCACTCAGCGGCGGCGGCTATGCGGTCCAGCTGCCCGGGGGACATCTGATCGCGATCAGAACAGGCCTGTTCTCCAAAGGACTTGTCGAGATCAGCGGCACCGGCATCGCCCCTGGCCTGAAGGTGGTCGCCTCCTCATGACCAGTCCCACCACCAGGACCGCCGGCGGCGACACCAGCCGTCCCGTGCGCGACCACGACGGGCCCGTGCTCGCCGTGCGCAACGTGAGCATGGCCTATTCCGGCGGAGTCAAGGCACTGGACGACGTCTCGCTCACCATCGCAACCGGAGAAATGCTCGCCATCACAGGACCCTCAGGCTCCGGGAAGTCCACGCTGCTCAACATCATGGGCACCCTGGACCGGCCCACCAGCGGCACGGTGGAGATCGGCGGCCACGACGCGGCGGCACTCTCGGACCGCCGACTGTCCGCGCTGCGCGGGCGCTGGCTCGGCTTCGTCTTCCAGCAGTTCCACCTGACCGACGGACTGACCGCCGCCGAGAACGTGGCCACCGGGCTGCTCTACGCCGGGGTGCCGCGCCGTAAGCGCCGGCCACTGGCCCTGCAGGCGCTCCTGCGGGTCGGCCTGGCGCACCGCACCGAGCATCAGCCGCATCAGCTCTCCGGCGGCGAGAAGCAGCGTGTGGCCATCGCCCGGGCGCTGGTCAACAACCCCGCCCTCGTGCTGGCCGACGAGCCCACCGGCGCACTGGACACGGCCAACGGACACGCCGTGCTGGAGCTGCTGACCAGCTTGAACGATGAGGGGGCCACCATCGCGGTGATCACCCACGACCCCGGCATCGCCCGACAGCTGCCGCGCCGGGTGGAGATCCTCGACGGCAGACTCCTCGCCGACACCCGTAGGGACAACCAGTCATGACCACCCCCCTGACCGCACACCTCGCGGGGGAGCGGAGAAGCGGCCCGCCCGTGCGACTGGGCCCGCTGGACATCCTGCACCTGGGTCTGCTGGGCGTGCGCACCCGCAAGATGCGCGCCGCACTGTCGGCACTCGGCATCTCCATCGGCATCGCCACGATGATCGTGGTCACCGGCATCCCCGCCTCCAGCCAGAAGGCCCTGCTCGACCAGATCTCCGCCCTGGGTACGAACATGCTCCAGGCCGAACCGGCCCCCAATCAGACACCGCCGGTGCTGCTCCCGCCGGAGTCGGTCGACATGGTCAGCCGGATCGGCCCGGTGAGCACCGCCAGCGCCGTGGCCAACACCCATGCCGCCGTGCACCGATCCGACCAGGTCGCCCAGGCCGACTACGAGGGCCTGACCGTCCTGGCCAGCAAGCTCAACCTGCTGTCCGCCATCAACGCCACAGTCCAGTCGGGGCAGTTCCTCAGTGCCGCCACCGAGGGCTTCCCCACCGCGGTCCTGGGATCAGTCGCTGCCACCCGTCTCGGCCTCTCGCAGGTCAATCCAGGAATGCCGGCGGCGCAGATCTACCTCAACCAGCGCTGGTTCACCGTCATCGGCATCCTCGCGCCAACCCCCCTGTCCCCTGACATCGACCGCTCCGTCCTGGTCGGATGGGACGCGGCCCGCACCCAGCTCGACTTCGACGGCCACCCCACGGTGATCTACCTCAAGGCCAGGGAGTCCGCGATGGAGGCGGTGCGCGGCGTCCTGCCCGCCACGATCTATCCGCAGCTGCCCGGCATGGTCCTGGTCAGCAGTCCCTCGGACGCCCTTGCCGCCAAACGCGACGCCCAGACCACCTACTCCGCCCTCTTCCTCGGGCTCGCCGGGGTCGCTCTGCTGGTCGGCGGCATCGGAGTGGCCAACACGATGGTCATCTCCGTCCTGGAACGCCGCCGCGAGATCGGCCTGCGTCGCGCGCTGGGCGCCAACCGCGGCCAGATCAGAAGCCAGTTCCTGACCGAGTCCGCAGTCCTGTCCGGGCTCGGCGGCCTGGCCGGCGCTGTCCTCGGCATCCTGGCCACCATCGGCTACACCACCTACCAGCACTGGCCCACGATCATCTCGGTCGCATCGGTGGCCGAGGGCCTTGGAGGCGCGATCCTGGTCGGCGTGATCGCCGGCGTCTACCCCTCCATCCGCGCCTCCCGGCTCACCCCCACCGAAGCCCTCGCCTCCACCTGATGCGGCCGCCCGGTGTTGAATCGGGCCGGTGCATCGCGGGGGAAGCGACCGCCGTTGGCTGCGGCCGGGTCGGTGTGGCGAGCCGGTGCGCCGCTGTTCGTGCCTTGCCGCGACCGGCGAGGCTTGAAGGGGATCTCCGGGCAGGTCCGTCCGGTGTGGGAACGTGGGGAGGGGAGCGTGTCAACGGGACCGTGAGTGACACCGGTGCGCGGCCGCGGGTCGGTGAGCACACCTACGGGCTGTTCGGCGTGGACTGGCGTCAGGTGCCGGTCGAGACCTGGCTCGGCCGTTTCATCACGGCCACCGACGTCCCTGCCCTGCCCGGGCCGTCCGCTGTCTCGCACTCCGCGTTCGACCCAGGCTGTGCGCGAGGCGCTGGCGTACTGGCGTGACCCGGTGGCGTTTGCGGTCTGCGCGCTGATGCGCACCCGTCTGGCGGCCGACTTCAGCAGCCCTGTGGAAGAGCTGCGGGCGTTGCTGCGCGGGGCTGTGGACGATCTCGCCGGTGACCCGCGTGGTGTGCGTGCCCGGGAGGCTCTGGTGGCGGGTTGCTTCTCCGGTGCGCCTGCTCAGGAGGCCGCGGCCCGCCGTCTGGGCCTTCCGTGCGGGACTTACCGGCGACATGTGCGTCAGGGCTTGGACCTGCTGTGCGAAGCCCTGTGGCAGCAGGAGCTGCACGGTCCCCGATGACGACGGCGGGCGCGCGCCTGCGGTGGGGCGGGGCGGACAGGTGTGGACAGGAGTGGACAGGAGTGGACAGTCACTGTCCCCGCCGGTCCTGGATAGTGGACACCGCCCCGCACGAGGCTGTGCGCCATGAACCTCCACCGCACACAGCCGGCGCACACACCGCCCGCCCCACGCCCGACAGCCGCGCCCGCGGTCCTGGCCGGCGCCGCGCGCCCCGGGGCCAGGTCGGCCGACCTGACCGGGGCTGCCGTCGACTCCAGGAACCGCAGCACAGCCCCGTCGGTGGCGGCCCCCGGGCAGGCCAGGTCGCGATCCGATGTCGCCGCCCGACCCAAGGCCGACGCTCCAGTCGACGCCAACCGCTACCCGCGACGGTGGGCCGCGCTCGCCGTGCTCGCCGTCGCGCAGTTCATGGTCGTGCTGGACGCGTCGATCGTGAATATCGCGCTCCCCGGGATGGGCACCGGCCTTCACGTGGGCGCTTCGGCGCTGACGTGGGTGATCACGGCCTACGTCCTCACGTTCGGTGGGCTGCTGATGCTCGGCGGTCGGATCGCCGACCTGCGCGGCCGTCGCGCGACATTCCTGACAGGACTGGCCGGCTTCGCGATCGCCTCAGGGGCGGCCGCTCTGGCCACGTCAGCTGGCATGCTGATCGCGGCCCGGGCCGTAGAGGGATCAGCGGCGGCCCTCATGTCGCCGGCCGCGCTGTCCCTGGTGACCACACTGTTCACCGGTTCCGAGCGGGCCAAGGCGCTCGGGGTGTGGGGTGCGGTCGCCGGCACCGGCGGCGCAGCGGGGGTGCTGCTGGGCGGCGTGCTCACCGGCACGTTCGGATGGCCGTCGATCTTCTTCGTGAACCTGCCCGTCGCGGCCGTTGTGGCCGCCGGCGCGCTGCGGTTCGTGCCCGGAGGCGGACGCACCGGCGGCCGGGTGGACCTGCCGGGCGCCGTTTCCCTGACCGCCGGCCTGGCCTCCATCGTCTACGGCCTGTCACAGGGCAACGACAAGGGCTGGGCCTCGACCACGGTGCTGGCCGCGCTGGCCGCCGGCGCCGTCCTGCTCGCGACCTTCGTCGCCATCCAGCGAGTGGTTGCCCACCCGCTGGTTCCGCTCCGCATCTTCCGCCTGCGCACGGTGACTTCCGCGAACCTGGTGATGGCCACCGTGGGATCGGCGACCGTTGGCCTGTTCTTCTTCCTGTCGCTCTACATGCAGCAGATCCTGCACTACTCGTCCCTCAAGGCCGGGGTCACCCAGCTGCCACTGGCGATGTCGATCGTCACTGCCGCGTCACTGGCGCCGAAGCTGGCGGCCCGGATCGGCATCCGGACCGTGCTGGTCACCGGGCTGCTGCTGCTCGCGGCCGGCCTTGGCCGGCTCTCGACCGCTCCGGTGGCCGGGACGTTCGCCGGCGCCATCCTCGGCCCCGCCCTGCTGGTGGGCACCGGCCTGGGACTGGCGTTCGTGGCGGTGAACGTCGTCGCTGCCGCCAAGGTGCCGAGCGCCGACGCCGGGCTGGCCGGCGGACTGATCAACACCGCCCAACAGATCGGCGGCGCGGTCGGCCTGGCCGTCCTGAGCGCTGTGGCCGCCGGTCGCACCGGGGCCGTTCCCACCGCCGTCGCCGTCAACCACGGCTTCCAGGCCGCTTTCACGGGGGCCGCGGCCATCGCCGCCGGCGCGGCACTACTGGCCGCCGTCTTCATCCCGCGGGTGGAGACGCCCACCGAGCCCACGCAGGCAATGGCGCTCTGAGAAACGCGGCCACGGCCGAGGCGCCACGCACCACCCCATCAATCGCACACCACACCAACCCCTGAAGGAAACGACCATGAACCTCCGCTCTCCCCACGCTCTGATCGCTCTGGCGGCGAGCGCGTTCGCAGTCACCGGCGTGGCCGGCACCGCGTTCGCCGACGACCACCATGGCGTTCCCCGCGTCGTCGACTCCTGGGCCGCGGCCTGGAACGGCACCGACCCGGCCGCGCTCGGCAGGGTCTTCACCGCCAACGGCACGTACACCGACGAGGCGGTCGGCGTCACCTTCTCCGGGCCTCAGCAGATCTCCGGCTGGAAGACGAAGACCGACCGGCTCATCTCCGATGCCCACGTCACGATCCTGAACGTCTTCAAGGACGGCCGCCACATCACCATCGAGTCGACGTACGCCGGGCACATCAAGGGCGCACCGAAGGCCTTCTCCGTACAGATGGCGACCGTCCTTGGCGGAGTCGGCGGCAACAGGGCGACCTCGGACAAGGACTACTACAATCTGGCCGCCGTGCTCAGCCAGTCCGGCCTGCCGTCCGGCTGGACCCCGCCGGTCGGCTGACCGCCCGCAGGACAGGCTCGGTCTGCTGACCGCCGTTCACCTGATCGCCGGTCAGCGGGCTCACGCCGTGTCCTTCGGCAGCCTCGTACAGGCCGTCCTGGCGCTCACCGCGTTGACCGCCCTCGACGCCGTGGTCCTCGGGGCCCATGCGGCCTGGGTCCCCTCCATCGGCTGGGCCCTGCTCATGCTCGCGGTGGGGCCCCGGAATTCCGTCGGTGGACGGGCGCTGACCTGGATGGTGCAGGAACCCGGCACCGTCACCTCCACGACGGTGGCCGCCTTCCTGACCGTTGTGGGCTTCGCCGCCTACGCCCAGCACGGAAGCCGCAGGTGAGCCGGCCGCGCCCGTCCTCCGGGCGGTCGGATGTATCCGGTGTCGCACGCCGACCGTTTGCGTCCCCCAGTGGGCCTCCCCCGATCGGCGGCTCATCCGGATGTACCGGTGCTGTGGGACACGCCCGGGATCGTGACTGTCGACGCTGATGACGAACTTGGGGAGCGGCCGGGCGGTGTGGCGAGCAGGTTAGCTGGGGCACGTCCTCCAGGACAGGTGGTAGATGGTGGTGACGCTGCCGTCGGTGGAGTCCATGGTCATGTAGCTGTTCGTGGTCGCGGGGTCTGACGTTCCGGCGTGCACGAGCAGCTGGGTGTTGATGTTCAGGTCGCGGATCTCGCCGCATGGCGCGAAGACCAGGGCGGCGACCCCGGTCTGGTCGGTGGCCTGCCAGTCGTCGTCCATCGGGCCGGGGAAGTCGTGGCTGGCGCTGGCGGTCTGTGTCTGGCCCTGGAAGTAGTAGTTCGCCCGTTCCTCTCCGGTCGCGCCGTTCGCGAGTGAGGCGTATCCGCGGTAGTCCGCCTCGGCGATCGCGTAGGTGAAGCCTTGCGGCGCGTTGATCTGCGCGGTGAGCTGGCAGTTCTTGCGGCCATCGGTCGGCGACGCCCCGGCGCCGACCTGGGCGAGGTAGTTGCTGTAGGTCACGGTGAAGGCGGTGTTGTCGGGAGAGATCGCGACGGATGCGGTTCCGGCGGGGCAGCCCGACCCGTTGACGCTGACCAGGGAGATCGTGAACCCGCCGGGCGGGGTGATGTCCGCGGTCCGCGCGTGCGCGGCGGTGGTGCCGATGACCATGGAGGACGCGAGCAGCGACGCGGCCGCACCGCCCATCGCGAGTGCACGAAGCATTCGAGTTCCTTTCGATCGGCGTTCGCCGAGGGAGTCGTGCCTGCCCTATTGTTGCGGGCATGACATACCCTCCTTGCACTGTCACCCTAGCCCTCCGCGCCGCGTAGACAGCACTGATTCCGGCCATATGTGAGAAGCCGACCGGGTGACCACGTTGCGGTGCGGCGACGCCGCCACCGGTGTGACCAGTGAAGTGAACGTCGTCGGAATGTGCCGTGGTTTGTGGTCATAGGCGGTCGTAGATGGCGGCCAGTTGACGCAGCACGTCGGTCGCGGTGTCCAGGGCGAGGGCATCGTGATGTGCGAGTGCGGTGTCGAGTGCCTGGGTGAGGGCGGCCTGGCGCTCGTGATGGCGGTGCCGGCCCGCGTCGGTGAGGGTGACCACGACTGATCTCTTGTCGCCGGCCGGGCGTTCGCGGGTGACGTAGCCGGCTGCGGCGAGGCCGTTGACCAGTTGGGTGGTGGCGGCGCCGGTGGTCTCGGTGGCGGCGGCCAGATGGCCGATCGGGAGCGGGCCCGTCTCGGCCAGAACGCGCAGTGCTCGCGCGTGGGTGAGGGAGAGCGCACCGGGGGTGCGGGTGGCCCGTCCGCGCAGGCGGGAGTCGGCGGCGCTGAGGCTGTAGGCGGCGCGAGCGAGCTGGTCGAGGGCGTGGTCGCGGGTGGGGGTGGGCTGCGGCTCGGGCATCAGGCGGTCTCCGTGGCGGCGGGTCAGTGGGTGAGTTGACAAGCAGCTTAGCCTAAGTACTTAATGAATAAGTACTTAGGTATCGAATTGCGGATGCCGGTACCCCATCGAGAGAGGACATCTGTCATGACTGTTCGTTCGACCGGTCAGAGCTGGGCCCTGGACATCGCCCTCGCCCAGGGCGGCTTCGACGCCCTGCACCCCCAGGCCAAGGGAACCCTGGAGCAGCTCGGCCACGACCACACCGACTTCGACAAGGTCTTCGACCTGGTGCAGAGTGGCGCGATGCTGCCCAAGGCCTGGGCCACCGTGGCCGGGCAGGCCGAGGAGCGAGCCGCCCACCACGAGCAGGGCGGCTTCGCCCAGACCGCCGCGGACCTGTACGTGCGCGCCGCGGTGATGTGGGGCCGCGCCCAGTACTCGATCTTCGACGCAGCCGACCCGCGCAAGCTCGCTTTCCGCGAGCACGCCAACCACTGTGTGGAGCGCCTGGGTGTGCTGCGGGGCGACCGGGTCCGCCGGGTGGTGCTCGAATTCGAGGGCGGCCAGATCTTCGGCCTGTTGCACCTTCCGGCCGGAGAGGTGCAGGGCGCCCCTGCGGTGATCCTCGGGCCGGGGATGGACATGATCAAGGAGGACTACATCTATGCGGCCGAGCGGTACTACACCTCGCGCGGGATCGTCGCCCTGTCCATCGAGGGACCGGGCCAGGGCGAGTCCCGGGCGAACGGGCTGACCGTCGACCTCACCAACTACGAGCGGGCGATCAGCCGCTACCTGGACCACCTCGCCTCGCTCCCGCAGGTCGACCCGGCCCGTATCGGCATGTTCGGCATCTCGATGAGCGGCTACTGGGGTTCGCGCGCCGCCGCCGCCGACCGCCGACTCGCCGCGCTGGCCGCGTTCGAGGCCGTCACCGGCGACCTCCAGACGATCTTCGAGCGGGCCCAGCCCACCTTCAAGAACAACTACATGTTCATGGCCGGGTACACCGACGAGGATGCCTTCGACCGCGAGCTGGTCGCCCGCATGCCGCTCGGCGACCTCGTCCAGGAGATCACCTGCCCGGTGCTGTACGGCATCGGCGAGTTCGACGAGCTCACCCAGCTGGAGCAGGCCCTGGCCAACTACGAGCGGATCCGAGCGCCCAAGGAGATGCGCGTCTACGAGAACGAGTTCCACCCGCTGGGCGGCACCGCCGCCGAGGTCTTCCGCTTCGGCGCCGAGTGGATTGAGCGAGCCCTGAACGGCGAGTTCGCCGAGACGGGCCGCGATGTACGCCACTACGTTCACCGTGACGGCCGCACCACCGACGGCACCGCCAACCCCAGCTGGTGGCTCGGCACCACCCCCGCCCAGATCACCGACGCCCGCCGGATGTGACACCAGCCGGGCCGCGAACGCAGGGGCGGCGCCCGGCGGGATGAAGGACTCCCCGCCGGGCGAGCTGGTCGTGCGGATCCGGGGGGTCACCAGGGACGTTGCTCGCGCCCGGGATCACCAGCCGGGAGCAGGAGGTTCTCGAGCTGCCGCCAAGCCCACCACCAAGCCTGTTGACGGAGCGTCAGTTTCCTTGTCAGTTCCCCATCCTGCTCAGATTTGTGGGTCATCTGTGTTGACATGGCGTCAGCAGGACTCCAAGACTGCTCTTTGACACCCGGTTGGCAACGTTGTCAGCATCAGGCTCAGTATTGACAACGTTGTCATTGCTCTGACATGTGAGCAGCAAGTGACTTGACGCTCGCTCAGGAGGCATGTGATGACACGACCCAGGCGCACAGGGGCGCCGCTCTTCCGCACCGTCGTGGTCGCTCTCTCGGCCGCGGCGCTGGCGGTGCTGCCGCTCCGAGCTGTGGCGGCATCGCCCGCACACCCGGCGGAGCCGATCACGGACGCGGCTTCACTGGTCAACCCGATCATCGGTACGTCCGGTTCCGTGGACACCTTCCCCGGAGCCGACACCCCCTTCGGCATGGTCCAGTGGAGCCCCGACACCACCCCCGAACGCGCCGACGGAGGCGGCTACGAGTACAACGACAAGAACATCTCCGGATACAGCCTCACTCATCTGTCCGGGCCTGGCTGCCCCTCCGGCGGTGACCTGCCCATCCTGCCCTTCACCGGCGCGCTCGGCGGTGACCTCGGCTCGACGTCGGTCGGCTTCACCCACAGCAAGGAGGCCGCCCAGGCCGGGTACTACTCACTGACCGACAACGCCGGGGTGACCAGCCAGCTTGCCACGACCTCCCGTGCCGGCATCGGCCGCTTCACCTTCCCCAGTGGCGCCGACGCGCACCTGCTCCTCAAGCTCAGCGGCGGTGCCACCCAGATAGACGGCACCCGCGCGCAGATCGTGGGCAACAACGAGGTGGTCGGCGCGATCGACAGCGGTCACTTCTGCGGCGCAGGCAGCACCTACACGATCCACTTCGACATCAAGTTCGACCAGCCGTTCAGCAGCAGCGGCACCTGGGTCGGCAGCACCGTCGACGCGAATGCCAAAGCGCTCCAGCTCGGGGCGGTGCAACCGACCCAGACCGCCCCGGCCACCCAGGCACCCAGACACGAGGCGCACTTCACCGTTCCGGGGAAGCCGCAGCCCACCACGCACGGGGCCAAGGCGATGGCGACCACCCCGCCGGTAGTCGGAGCCAACGGCGTCTACCTCGGCTTCGACACCTCGAAGGGCACCACGGTCACCGCCAAGGTCGGCATCTCCTACACCTCGGACACCAACGCCGCGCAGAACCTGGCCACCGAGATCCACGGCTGGAACTTCGACGCGGTACGCCAATCCGGTCACGACGCCTGGAACAAGGTGCTCGGCCGGATCCAGATCGGCGGTGGCAGTACCGACCAGCAGGTCCAGTTCTACACCGCGCTCTACCACTCGCTGCTGCACCCCAACGTCTTCTCCGACGACAACAGGCAGTACATGGGTATGGACCAGCAGATCCACACGGTCGCCAAGGGGCACACCCAGTACGCCAACTACTCCGGATGGGACATCTACCGATCGGAGACCCAGCTGATCTCACTGGTGGACCCAAGTGCGGCCTCCGACATGGTCACCTCGATGCTCAACGGCTTCGACCAGACCGGGATCATGCCCAAGTGGGCGAACAACAGCGGCGAGAGCTACGTCATGGTCGGCGACCCGGCAGACAGCATCATCGCCGATTCCTACGCCTTCGGCGCCCGCGGATTCAACGTGAAGCAGGCCCTGTCCGACATGGTCTACGAGGGCACCCACACCAACAACGACCGCCCTGGGGAGGCGATCCGCGAGGCCAAGGGCTACCTGCCGATCGACGACACGAGCTGGGGCTGCTGCAACTTCTACGGCCCCGTCTCCACTCAGGAGGAGTACGACACCGCCGACTACTCCATCGCCTCGCTCGCCAAGTCCCTCGGCAACCGGGCCACGTACAGCACGTTCGCCTCCCGGGCACAGGACTGGCAGAACGTCTTCAACCCGCAGACCGGCTACCTTCAGGCCAAGCTCGCCGACGGCGACTTCGCGCCCGGTTTCAGCCCGGGCACGAGCAACGGCTTCGTCGAGGGAACCTCGGCCCAGTACACGCCGATGATCCCGTTCAACCTGCAGGCGCTGATCCAGTCCCGAGGCGGCGCCGCTGCCTACAGCAGCTACCTGGACAGCCTCCTGGCCAACCTCACCAACCCCGGCAGCACCAACGCCGACCTGAGCAATGAGCCCAGCCTGGAGATCCCTTGGGAGTACGACTACGTAGGCGAGCCCTGGAAGACCCAGCAGAGCATCCGTGCGGTGCAGCAGGAACTGTTCTTCAACGCGCCAACCGGCGAGTTCGGCAACGACGACCTCGGCGAGATGTCTTCTTCGTACGTGTGGGGTGAGCTCGGGATGTATCCGGAGACACCGGGCACCGACACCCTCGCGTTGGCCAGCCCGGTCTTCCCCACCACGCTGGTGCATCTTGCCAGCGGCCGGACACTGACGATCGACGCCCCGGCCGCCGCCACAGGCAACCCGTACGTGCAGAGCCTGAGCCTCAACGGCAAGTCCTGGAACCAGCCCTGGGTGTCCTTTGGCAGCCTGGCGGGAGGCGGCACGCTCGACTACACCCTCGGCTCCACCCCGAACACCTCCTGGGGCACGGCGTCCTCTGCCGCGCCGCCCTCGGACTCCACCGGTGAGCGCCCTGTGCTCGCCTCCGTCGGACCGTCCACCGGAGGCGGCCTGATCCTCGCCCCGGGCGCCAGCGGCACCGCCACCCTGGACCTTGCCAACATCTCTGACAGCCCGGTCGGCGTGAACTGGACCGCCACCCCGCCCTCCGGCGTCACCCTGACCGTCACCAGCGGCACGCTCACCGTCCCGGCGAGAGCCACCATGGACCAGAAGCTCCAGATAACCGCAGGCAGCACCGAGGGCGCGTACTCCATCCCGATCACGCTCACGGCCGGGGCCACATCCCTGCCGTCCACCGCGCTGAAGCTGGCGGTGGCCAGTGTGGGCGAGCTGTGGCCCTACCAGACCGACACTGGTGTCTACGCTGACGGCACAACCTTCGGCGGGGGGTTCGACGGCGGCGGATTCGCCTACTCGGAGCAGCTACTGGCAGCCGCCGGAGTCAAGACCGGAGGCACCGTCACCTCCGGGGGAATCACGTACTCCTGGCCCGGCGGTACCGGGAAGCCGGACAACATCGTGGTGTCCGGGCAGACCATCCCGCTGAACGCGCCCGCCGGGGCCGCGTCGATCGGCTTCCTGGGCGCCGGCACCAACTCGCCGGCCACGGGGACCAGCGGTGACGTCGTCGTCACCTACACCGATGGGTCCACCGCCAAGGTGACCCTGACCTTCTCCGACTGGACTCTGAACGCGGGAGCCAGCCATCCGCTCGCCGGCGAGACGGTCGCGGCGAGCATGCCCGCACGGGACAGCTCGAACGGCAGTCAGCAGACCGTCAGCACCGACCTGTTCTCCACCAAGCTCCCGCTCGACGCGACCAAGCAGGTGGCGAGCATCACCCTGCCGACCACCGACAACGGTACGCTGCACATTTTCGCCATCGGTTTCGGCAGCTGACACCGACCGGGCAGGGACCGTACGCGGACGGCGCCCCCGGCGGGGTGGTGCCGTCCGCGTACTCGGCCGCTTCCCGTCCCCGGCAACCCGCACCGCCACCTTCGTGTGGGCATGCGAGACCGCCAGCGTCGCTGCACCTCAGCCGCTCGACGCAGCGCACCGACGCGGGCCCCGGGGGAGGTGTCCGGTTCAGGAGGGAGGCGCGGTGCTCTCCCGCACCACCAGTTCCGGGGTGGGCACCTGCTCCACTCGGTGACGACCGACTACTCCGACACGGAGGGCGCGGCGGCGACCCGCCGTGTCCTGGACCAGGACCGTCCGCCGACCGCCGTCGTCTACGACAACGACGTGATGGCGGCGGCCAGGGTCGCCGTCGCGGCGGCGCGGGGTCTGACCATCCCGCGTGACCTGTCCATCGTGGCCTGGGAGGACTCCGTCCTGTGCCGCATGGTGCATCCCTGGTTGACGGCTCTGGCCCGGGACACCATTGCCTTCGGCAAGAGCGCCGCCGAGCAACTGACCGACCTTCTCGACGGCGGCCCGGCCCGTTCGGTCCAACTCGCGCTGCCGGAGCCGGTCGTCAGGGAGAGCACCGCTCCGCCGGTGTGAGCGGTGCCTGAAAGACCACCGGTAGGATCTCAGCCATGCGTGCACGTGTCTTGGTGGCCGAGGACGATGAGATGCAGGCTGAGCTGGTCCGGCGCTATCTGGAGCGGGAAGGCCACACCGCCGTCATGGTCCACGACGGATGCGCCGCGATCGGGGAGGCCCGCCGGATGCGCCCCGACCTGCTCATCCTCGACATCATGATGCCCGGCATCGACGGCCTGGATGTCTGCCGGATCCTGCGCCGCGAATACGAGCCGCTGCCGGTCCTGGTGCTCACCGCCCGCAACTCGGAGGACGACCTGCTCCTGGGACTGGGCCTGGGTGCCGACGACTACATGGCCAAGCCCTACAGCCCCCGGGAACTCATGGCCCGGGTACGCACCCTGCTGCGCCGCACCCAGCCGCGCCCTCTGGAAACCGACGAAGTGCTGCACGTCGGCGACCTGATCATCGATCAGGGCCGGCACCAGGTGACCGTCGGCACCGTTCCAGTGGAATGCACACCCGGGGAGTTCGCCATCCTGGTCGCGATGGCTGCTCAGCCCGACCGGGTCTTCAGCCGATCCCAGCTGCTCCAGGCGGTCTTCGGTTTCGACCACTGTTCCACCGCGCGCACCGTCGACATGCATGTGATGAACCTGCGCAAGAAGCTCGAACCCGACCCCCGCAACCCGGTGACACTGGTGACCGTGTTCGGGGTCGGCTACAAGATCACCGATCCGGCCGGCAGGCGGCAGCATGGCCCGTAGCGTCCCCTTACGCAGGAGCCTGGTGGTGCGGCTCGTGGCCACCTCCGTACTGGTCGCCGTGTGCTCGGTCGCGGCGACCGCATGGCTGGCGGTGACGTCCACCTCCCACGCGATCCAGCAGCAGCAGGGCCAGGCACTGTCCGATGACGCCGACATCTACAGCACCCTGCTGGGGTACGCGGCCACTCATCGCACCTGGGGCGGGGTCGCTCCCGCGGTCGCGGGCCTGGCGCAGCGCACCGGTCGCCGGATCACCCTCACGACCTCCGCACGCCAGCGTCTCGCCGACTCCTCACCCGCGGACCGGTCACCGTTGCCGCCGCAGGCATCCGCAGTCGTCGACCCGCTCGCGGTGGACGCCTCCCTGGCACCCGGATCCGGTACCAGCCGCATCGATCTGCGAGCCACCGGGCCCTACCAGCTCACCCCCGCAGAACGCGCGGGCCTGCTCAAGGAGGCGAACACTGGCGTCACCTGCCTGCGGGACCTGGGGCAGGCGTCCCAGATCGTCATCAGCCCCAGTGGGCGTCCCAGCGTCACCGCCAGCGGCATCCCCATCCCCTTCGTGATGGACAAGTGCGGCATTCGTGGCCTGGACGCTCCCACCACCACGGAGAAGGCCGCCCTTGACCAACTCGACAACCTGGTCGACCCGTGCCTGGCCCGACAGGGGCTTGCCGCCATCGACCTCGACCTCACATACACCGTGATCGGGTCGCCGGCCACGTCCCCGAACGCCGACCAGACGGTCGCGAGTTGTGTCGAATCAGGCCGCCGCGAGCAGCTCACCCCCTACGTGGCACCTGCCGCACTGCTCTTCGTCACCAACCCCACGCAGGCCCCGGGATCGGCCTTTGACCTCTCGCGTGCCAATGCCCTTCGCATCGCGGAGGTTACCGCTCTGGTGCTGGCCGTTACGGTTGCGGTGACCTCCCTGGTGGCCACCCGACTGGTCCGACCGCTGGGGGTCCTGGCCGAAGCGGCTCAGAACCCCACCGAACGGCACGCCCGGGTGGCGGTCACCGGCAAGGACGAGATCAGCTACCTCGCCACCGCCTTCAACGAACTCTCACAGCGCCGTGAGCGCATGGAGGAGCAGCGCGAGGCCATGGTCAGCGATGTCGCCCATGAACTGCGCACCCCGCTGAGCAACATCCGTGGCTGGTTGGAGGCCGTTGAGGACGGGGTCGCGGTCGCGGACCCGGTCCTGGTGTCCTCGTTGCTGCAGGAGGCGCTCGTGCTGCAGCACATCATCGACGACCTGCGCGACCTGGCCGCCGCCGACGCCGGGACCTTCCGGTTGCACCCCGAGGCGACACGGGTGCGCGAGGTCGCGGAGCACGTGACTGCCGCCTACCGGGACACGGCGCAGACCGCGGGCGTCACGCTGAACACGTGGATCGACGGAGACCCTGAGCTGGTGGCCGATCCGGTGCGCCTTCGCCAGGCGGTCGGCAACCTGGTCTCCAACGGCATCCGGCACACCCGGCCCGGCGGCAGCGTCACGGTGGGAGTCTTCCAGTCGGCGTCGGAAACGCTGATCGAAGTCGCCGACACCGGCTCCGGGATCAGCCCCGAGGACCTGCCGCACGTCTTCGACCGGTTCTGGCGTGCGGAGAAGTCCCGCAACCGCCAGACCGGTGGCAGCGGACTCGGCCTGGCTATCGTGCGCCAGCTCGTCGAAGGCCATGCCGGAACAGTGACTGCGACCAGCACCCCGGGCACGGGATCGGTCTTCACCCTGCGGCTGCCCACCCCTGCTCCGACGCCCGCCACCCGGGACCAGCCCCGCTCGAGTGGGTGACGAGGCGGGCACAGGACGTGCGGGCTGCAACGCCTTCGAGGAGAGGCGCATCTCCTCGATGGACATGTGCGCACATGTCCAGGGCTCTGAGGGCGTTATGGCGGGCTGACGAGATGCTGATAACTATCTGACAGGATCTCTGTATTGCCCTGGCAGGGTGCCGCTATGACGACCTGCGGGCCGAGATCAACTGCGACAACGCCCATGGCCTGAAGACCACAGTGTCGTCGGATGGGCTGTTCCCGACCTTCGCCACCCCGCTCCCGGCCAACTGGGGCGACATATCCCACAGCTGCCTGACGCAGACCTACGGTGCGCACCAGTAGCGGCGACACCGAGCCGCAAAGGCGTAGCCGCGCCCGGCGGTTGGCACTGGCTACGGGGGTTCTGACGTGGGGTGTCGATCAGTCCTGGCCGAGCCGGAGGTCGGGGCCGAAGACCTCGTAGCGGATGTCGGCGGCCGGCACGCCCAGTTCCGGCAACTGGCTGCGGACGGCACGCGCCGGGTCTCGGAACACCACCGCGGCCAGACGCTGCTGCGCCCCGTGGACCCGCGCCAGGCCTTCACTCGCGGACTTGCACGACATTCGGACTGGCTCTTCAGTTGGCCAAGGACAGTTCGCCGGAGCCGAGGATCATGATGGACTGCTTCAGCATCGAGCCCGTCCAGTCGCACTGAGTCTGCGGCACGAGCTCGTCCAGGGTGAGGGCCAGCTGGAACGTCCCGGCGATGCCCTGGTAGGCGCCCGTTCCCGAGCCTTGGACGACTGAGGCGGAGCCGTTGACGGTGATGTGGCCCGAGCAGGAGTGCTTGTCGACCGGGTGGGTGGGGAAGGCGGCGACGAGCTTGTGGTCGAGCGCGGAGAAGTCGATCTTGAAGGTGCCCTGGGTCAGTACGAACTTCTGCTGGCCGCCGTGGTCGGCGCTGATGCTTCCATCGGGGTTCACGCTGACCGCTTCGCCGAAATCGCCCACTGCTCCGCTGACTACCACCGATGCGCCGGCGCCGTCGTTGTCGGTGAAGCTGGCAAGGTGGACGATTCCGTGAGGTGCCGCGTTGGCTGTGCCGGCCGAGGCTGTCGCGAGCAGGACGGCGCCGACGACTCCAGCGCCGGCCAACGCGGACAGGATTCTCTTCCCGTGCATGGGTCCCCCGTTCGGTCGAGTGGTGTTCGAACGGGTTACATCCTTCCGGTGCGCGGCTGAGGGGCCATCGGGTCTGTCCCCTGGGTCGACCCTGATTTCCGTCCGGCCTGTCCCCTGACTCGACCCTGATTTCCGTCAGTGGTTCCCCTGACGCCGACCACGGCCACACTCACAGCCAGCTGCACAACGCAGACCAGCACGCCGACCACGCCCCGCACAAGGATGAGGACCGCTGCGACCACTCGACCGACCACGGGACGGGTCAGCGGCGCGCGGCTCGCAGTCGCGCCAGGGTCGGCAGCCCTGACGGGGTGGCCAGGGCCTGCAGCACGTAGCCACGCCGTCGCCTGGTCGGGCTCGTCCAGTTCTGCCGGATGGCGGCTCTGGAAGGTCGCGAAGTCTGACCGCTGGCACGCTCGCGGAGCAGGCCGCCTTGACGTCACCGGGACGGCGTCACCGGGACGGGGCGGCGCAGCCCGGTGGCGTGGGCGTTGGAGTCGGAGTACCCGGTGACTGGGGAGTGGGTGTGGCCGACGGCGAACCCGCGGGGGTGGCCGTGGGGGAGGGGCCGGCGGTGGCTGCCGGGCTCGTGGTGGCCGTCGGGGTGCCGGTGGCGCTTGCTCCCGGGGTGGGGGAGGGGCAGCCGGTCGGGGTGGGGGTGGGGCTGCTCGTGGGTGAGGTTCCGGGTGAGGCCGTGGTGGCGGGGGAAGGCGATGAGGTCGGGGAGCCGCTTGCGGTGGGGGCCGTGGTGGGCCTCGGGGTGCTCGGCGTGCTGGGAGGGCTCGTCGGTGCGGGCGTCGGCGCGTGGCTTGCCGTGGAGGGCGCGGGGGTGGGTGCGGCCGAGGGCTTGGCCGGTGCGGGGAGGGTGTCGGTCAGCACCGGTGTGCCCGAGGCGAAGTACGCCATCCAGGTCTTGACCGTGCGGAGGTAGTCCGCTGAGTCGTTGTAGCCGAGTATCGCCTGGTCGAGCTGCGCGGCAACGGACAGGTCCCGCCCGCCTGCGCAGAGGTAGCGCCCGGCGGCCAGGGAAGCGTCCCGGATGTTCTCGGGGTCCGGGTGGCCGGTTCCCCGTGCGTCCGCGCCCCAGATCGCCCAGGTGGAGGGGATGAACTGCATCGGGCCTACGGCGCGGTCCCAGGTGGTGCTGCCGTCGTAGAGGCCGTGGTCGGTGTCGCGGATGGCGGCGACGCCGTTGCCGTCGAGCAGCGGGCCGAGGATCGGCGTGAGTGCGGTTCCCTCGCTGTCGACGTTGCCGCCGTCGGCCTGGTCGGACTCCACCTGGCCGATGGCGGCCAGGAGTTGCCAGCTCAGATGGCAGCCGGGGTCGGACCCGGCCAGGGACGCCTGGGCGCTGCGGTACGCGGCGAAGACCACGGACGGGAGGGAGGCCCGCTGCGTCGCCGGCGGGGTGAGCGGTGAGACCTTGGCGGCGGGAGCAGTGCCCGGGAAGGTCGGCGGCTGGGGCAGTATCCCGTTGCCGCCTCCGTCGACCGGCGGTTGAGCGGAGCGCGAGGGTGCCGACACGACCGCGTTGGGCGTCCGGTTGGCGGATGGTGCCGTGGACCTCTGTGCCGGAACGGCTGTCTGGGTGCCCGTCAGCGCTGCCACGGCGGTGACCACCGCAGCCGCCCTCATGGTTCGCAACGCCGATGCCCGAAGCCGTGCCGTCATGAGCAGGAGTCCCTCCGATTGCTTGCCGGGTCCCGAACGAACCTACGGCATGTCACGGTTGGGTCAAGCAGTCGATGGATATCAGGCCGGAGGGCTGCGTACGTTTCCAGCCAACCTGCGGCCGGGCTGCCGCCCGAGGGCATGGACCGGCACCGCGGAATTCGCCCTCGGCGCCACTGAGGCAGGGACCGGCGCGAACCAAGTCCGTTGGTACTGCCAAAAAGGCAGGCGGAGGGGCGAAGGTAGTTCCGTCGGGTCACCCGGCTGCGGCCGGAGCCGATGAGTGCTGGTCTCCGACGGCTGTGAGCTGTTCGCGCCAGTGGGCGAACAGTCGTTGGGGGTTGCCGGTGCAGGACCAGGGACTGTGGGTGGGCCGGTCGCCCAGCTGGCTGTAGACCTCCCTGGCTGCGTCGGTCAACCCGGCGAGGACCAGGCCGTGCAGAACCAGGTTGAGGTCGGCGACGTCCTGAGCGTGTTCGACATCGCCGCGCTGGGCGACCCATCGGCGCATGGTGGTGTGCAGTTCCTGGACGGCGACCTCGTGATTCCAGTGCCAGGTGAGTCCCAGGGCGGTGGGTCCCTCGGTCGCGACCCGATACCGGTAGTGCTCGGCGCGGGCGGCCTGGGTGAGCACGGCGAGCGGTGAACCGGGCGGGGCCGAGGCGGCGGTGTCGCGCGCGAAGTTGAACATCTCGCCGTTGGAGCCGTGCCAGCGTGCGGACAGGAACCGCAGTAGCTGGTGGTGGGCCTCGCGGTTGTGCGGGTCGCGGGTCAGCAGCTCACACCACCAGCGCCACACGTGAGGATGCCCTCCGCCGTACAGGCGTGCCAGGCTCAGCAGGCAGACCCAGGGCACGGGGTCTGCGGGGTGGCGGCCGGCCGCCTGCAGACAGATTCGGACGGCGTGGTCGAGATGGACCCGGTTCAGACTGTCATCGGTCGCCGGCGGCGAGCCAATGCTGCGGTTGGCCTCGGCGACGATGGCGAAGATCCGCATGACCTCGATCACCGCGCACAGCACCACGGCGTCGGGGTCGCCCGGATCGGCGGACCGCCAGGACTCCACGGCGTGAATCGCGGTGGGGCAGTCGGCGAGCAGTCGCATCCGATGGGTGCGGTGGTCCCAGTCGCCGCCGGTCGCACGCAGCAGGTCGCGGGCGCCCCGCCAGCGGCCCAGGACCAGATCCCGGCGGGCGGCGGCGAGAGCCCGGTCGCCGAAGGTGAGGTCGAACGGGGCGGCGGTGGAGCGGGGCTGCGTTCGGGTCATGAGTACCGTCTCGGTCGGAGATGTCAGCGTGGGCGCGCCACTTGTGCGGGCGGCTGCCCCGGTGGGCGAGGGCGCGGTGGACATCCTCTGCGCCGTGGACGCGGTCATCGCGGTGCCCGGTCCTCGCATCCGGCATGAGTGTCGTTCGTCGATGGCTGCTCACGGGGGCCTCCGGTTTGCGGGATCAGTCACCTTCGGCCCCCGTGGCGTGGCAGGCGCGGTCACATCAGCGGGACCGGATCGTCAGCCGTACCTGCGGTAGGGCGTGGCGGTCGCTGGGGCGGCGCCCATCGTGGGAGGTGCGGTGCCGCTGCTCGACGCAGCGGGGCCGGCGGGACTCGTGACGCCACCAGCGGCCGTGGCGGCGGCGGTCGGTGACGCGGTGGCGGCCGCGCCCTGGCCGTTGGACGCGGCCGGCATGGTGGCCGCCGGCGTGCCGGAGGCGGTCGGGGTCGCGGCGGGAACGGTCGGGGTGGCGGCGGGAACGGTCGGGGTGGCGGCGGCTGTAGGTGCGCCGCCCGCGGTGAAGGTGGCTGCGGTGACGACGCCGTTGCTGGTCGTCAGTGTGATCGGGTTGGTCATGTTCAGCAGGCCCTGACAGCCGAGGTTGGTGAAGGTCGCCTGTGCGCGCATCGCCAGGAACGTGAACAGGTTGGTGGCCTGGGCGGCGTCCACTGAGGGGGCGTTGGCGAAGATCGCCTGATCCTTGAAGACCCGCTGGATCCCCCCGGCGGTGGTGAACAGGTTGCTGCAGTACGTCGTGCCGCTACCCGCGTCGGCGCCGATCGGTGCCTGGTCCACGGCTGCCCGGTAGAGGTTGGTCTTGGCCGTGTCCGCCTTCGCGTTGTTCAGCGTCATCGGGTCGGTCAGCGGCACGAGGGCGATCGGGGCCTGCTGGTTGGCTGCGGCCGACAACTCGTCCAACGGCAGGGCTGCGGTGGCCGTCCCGTCGCTGGACTGGTCGGGCCTGGTGAACGGAGTGCAACCCAGAGCGGGGTCGACGAACTGGGTCAGCAGCAGGTTGTCACTGCCGTTGGCCAGGTCGGTGGGGCCGGTCAGCGCGGCTTTGGCGGCGGCGTTGTTCTGGGCGGTCAGCCCTGCTGCGGTGGCCAGGTAGTGGGTGACCACGTTGTCGCTCTGGTCCTGGTCGACCAGGGAGAAGTCCCGGGTGGTGGGGCAGGGCAGGCCGTCCTTGGCGGTGCCCAGGGCGGGTACCTGCAGCTGGTTGGTGCCGATCTGGGTGTTCGCGGTCTGGAAGAACGTCGGAGCATTGCAGGACGCGAACTCCCCGAAGATCGAGCCCTGCAGGCCGTTGACGCAGTTGCCCTGGGCCAGGGCGGTGGTGCCCGGCGCCGCCTGAAGGGTCAGGTTGGTGCCGTTGAACCCGAACCACAGGCCGACGGTCGAACCGGCGGGTACCTGTGCGGCCTGGGTCGGTGCGGCCGGCTGCGTGCCCTGGTCGACGACCAGCGGGTCGTAGAGCGTCAACTGGCCGTCGGCGGTCAGGATCGCGCCCTCGACGAAGGCCGACTGGTTCGCGTTCGCCTCCTTGCAGGCACCCTGCGCCGGGTCGGTCGCGACAAGTTGGTAGGGGGTGGCCAGGCCCTGCGCGGTGAGCGGGTCGGCCGGCACGATCAGCGTGCAGTTCGGGTTCGGCACGGGTGCTGCCGCCACCGCAGCGGCAGGGGGCGGTGTGGCCGGGGGGTTCGTGGTCGTGGTGACCGCTGTACCGGCCAGGGCGAAACTCAGGGTCGCCGCGACGGCGGCGATGGCGCCGACGGAAATGCCGAGCAGGGATATACGGCGCCGCCGCTGCCGGGCGGGTCGGGAACGGTGATGGCCATGATCGGGGGATACGGACACATGAGGTCCTTTGTCGCAGGTCGCCGAATTCGGAGTGCCAGGGGGAACGCACGGTCACTCAAGGCGCTGACGGCGGGAGTCTATGCACACCGGGTGCGGGTGCGGCCGGATTCTGTGGGCCGCCTCCGGGTTCCACTGTGGATGACGCTTTTCCCGGGGGAACCACTCACTGCGTGACGGGGGTTCCTTATGGCTGCCTTACAGAAATGGGCCGATTCGGTGAACTGTCCCCACGGCGCGGGCCCGGCCGGACCCGGTGGCCCTCGACCCGGACGGCCGGATCCTGGCCGTTGGAGCCGGCGGCCAGGATCTCGTCGATCAGCCCCCGGCCCCGCTGTTCCGGCACGACGCCCAGGTATCCGACGTTGCGGTGGTACGGCGTCGCCGAGGCGATGGCCATCCCGGCCAGGGTCCCGTCCGGGAGACCATCTCTATACGAGGGAGGGCGCAATGCTCGGTGACCGGTTGAGTCTTCGACCCGCCCTCCCAGTCGGGTCAGGTCCGGGAATGCGTCGCCCTTGCCGCGAGTTTGACTGGGCAGACAACCACCGACGACGACAGGGGAGCGGCACGGTGACGCAGGTGAGGGAGCTATACCTGAGTGTGGCGGACACGGCGGCGAAGCTGCTGGCCGCTCCGGAAGTGGCGGACGGCTGGCTCCGGCCCTCCGCGCTGGCGAAGCTCAGCGTCCAGGGTCTGGCGGGGCACCTGGCCGGGCAGGTCTTCTTCGTCCCCTCGGTGCTCGCAGAGCCAGTGCCCACCGAGCCCGCCATCTCGATCCACGAGTACTACGCGCGGGTCAGCTGGATCGGCTCAGAACTCGATACCCCGTTCAATGAGGCCATCCGCTCCGGCGGCGAGGAGGAGGCAGCCGCGGGTCCGGCCGCGCTGGCCGCGCGAGTCGCCGCATGCGTCGAGGAACTGCGCGGCATCCTGCCCGCCAGTCCGGATCGCCTGGTTCGGCGCCCCACCTGGGGGCCGTGGTCGATCAGTTTCGACGACTTCATCGCCAGCCGGCTCCTGGAACTCGTTGTCCACTCCGACGACCTTGCGCACAGCGTTGGGTTGCCGACCCCGGAGTTCCCGGCCCCTGCAGTGGAAACCGTCGTGGACTTGCTGTCCCGGATCGCCTTGCGGCGGCACGGCGCGACGAATGTCCTGCGCGCGCTGAGCCGCAGCGAACGCGCACCTGTTTCCATCTCGGCGCTGTAGCGCAAGCGCAGGAACCGTCAAAAGCTCACGTACCGCCCACCCCACGGTAGCGGGAGATCCCCCTGCGCCGGGCTGTCGGCTCCCGGAGCGCCGTGCGCCTCGCGCAACCGGCGGTCCGCGGCGCTCACCTCCCGTGCCCACGCGGCCAGCCAGGGCAGCTCCCAGCCCAGATCACCACCCGGCCGCGTCCGGCCATCCCACGGCGGGCCGTCCTGGGCCCGGGCCTCCTCCGCCTGCTCCAGCCGCGGTTGCGTTGCGGCCCATCCCGTAGATGTCCGCCGTGTCGAGCAGGGTCACGCCCAGGTCGAGAGCGCGGTGGATCGTGCGCACCGCCGTCTGCTCGTCCACCGGCCCGCGGAACTCGCTCAGGCCCATGCAGCCGAGCCCCTGTGCGGAGCCGGCCAGCCCGCCGAGCATCCGAGTGGGGAGAGCGGGGCGTTCGACCGGGAAGCTGTCGCCGGCAGGTAAGTGCTGGTTCACAGAGCCGGGGCTCTGGGAATCGGTGAGCATGCTTACTCCTCGAGATCGCGGGGGCGTTCGCTATGGCTTGAACATTCAAGTCGACCCTGGTGCGACGCGAGAACCGGCTCAAGGCCGACGCCTCGGGCGGCGTGACCTGCCAGCCAGGGCGAACTCGCTCCGGCTGAAAGGCGAGCAGCGTGCCAGCCGTTGAATATTCAACCTTCTGCATCGTAGGCAGATCCCACGTGAATGTTCAAGTGGCTTGAATGAGGATCGTGGCTGGGTGCCACCCACAGCGACCGCCGATCCTCCCTGGGGAGGGGAGGTGGCGAGGCGCGGGGGCAGGGGTCGTCCTACGGGGTGACGCTGCGGCGAGGGCGGGGCTCGTAGCGTCAGAGCATGAACAGGACGAGGGCGAACTCGGCACTCCCGGCGCGGAGGTGGCCATGATCGAGGCGCGCGGGCTGACCAAGCAGTACGGTGACGTCGTCGCCGTGGAAGGACTGGACTTCCGGGTGCTGCCCGGTCGGGTCACCGGATTCCTGGGTCCCAACGGGGCGGGGAAGTCCACCACCATGCGCATGATCCTCGGACTCGACCTGCCGACCTCCGGAGCGGTGACGGTCAACGGCCGCCGTTACGGCGGTCTGGTCTGGCCGCTGCACGAGGTCGGCGCACTGATCGAGGCCGCAGCCGTCCATCCGGGGCGCAGCGCGTACCACCATCTGCTGTCCCTCGCGGTGGCCAACGGCATCGGCAGGAGCCGGGTCACCGAGGTCATCGGGTGCGTGGGTCTGGAGTCGGTGGCCCGCAGGAGGGTCGGCGGGTTCTCGCTCGGCATGGGCCAGCGGCTCGGCATCGCCGCCGCGCTGCTCGGCGACCCCGGGGTGCTGCTGTTCGACGAGCCGGTGAACGGCCTGGACCCGGACGGCATCCTGTGGATCCGCACACTGATGCGCTCGCTGGCCGCCGAGGGCCGCACCGTGCTGGTGTCCAGCCATCTGATGAGCGAGATGGCACTGACCGCCGACCACCTGCTGGTGATCGGGCAGGGCCGACTGCTCGCGGACGTGTCCCTGGGCGAGTTCATCGACGCCCATTCGGCGGACGAGGTCAGGGTACGGGCCGCCGACCCCGAAGCGCTGGGCTCAGTGCTGCGCGGGCGCGGCGCGTCCGTCCACCGGGAGGCGGACGGCACGCTGCGGATCGCGGGCCTGAACTCACAGGTGGTGGGCGAGACAGCGGCGAACCACCGCCTGGTACTGCATCAGCTGACCGATGTGCGTGCCTCGCTGGAGGAGGCCTACTTCCGGATGACCGCCGACACCGTCACCTACCGGGCGGCTTCGCCCGGCGAAGCGAGGAACGAGGAGGCGGCGGTATGAGTGCCGTGGCTGTGGTGCCACCACGTACCCCCGGGGCCGCCCAGCGGCTCCGGGCGGCGGTCGGCAGTGAGTGGATCAAGCTGGTGTCGGTGCGGGGTACCTGGCTCTCCCTGCTCACCGCCACGGCGCTGATGCTGCTGGACTGCGCGGTGGTGTGCGCGAGCATCAACGGACGCTGGAACACTCCGGGTGCGACCGCGCACACCGGCTTCGACCCCACCTACCGCAGCCTGCAGGGCATCCTGCTGACCCAGATCCTCTGCGGCATCACCGGCATCCTGGTCATGGGCAGCGAATACAGCAGCGGGCTGATCCGCACCACGCTGGCGGCGACCCCGCAGCGCGGGCTGCTGCTCGCTGCCAAGGCGGTTCCGCTCGCGGCGCTCACCTGGGTCGCGGGGACGGCGATGTCCTTCGTGTCGTTCCTCCTCGGCCAGGCCCTGCTGTCCGGACCGGCCCCCCACGCGAGCCTGGGCGACCCCGGAGTGCTGCGCGCGGTCCTCGGCGCAGGGCTCTACCTCGTGCTGGCCACCGTGCTGGGGCTGGCCCTCGCGGTGGTGCTGCGCAGTACCGCGGCGGCGATCGGCACCCTGTTCGCGGTGCTGCTCGTCCTGCCGATCCTGGTCGGGGGACTGCCGCACCAACTGGCGCTGGACGTCGACAGGGTGCTCCCCGGTGGTGCGGGCGAATCGATGTGGCACGTCGTGGGCACACCAGGGATGCTCTCCCCGGCAGCCGGCGCCCTGGTGATGGCCGCGTATGCGGCGTTGGCGCTGGGAGCCGCCGCGTGGCTGCTGCGCCGACGTGACGCCTGAGCGGGGAGCGGGCGTGGGGACAGGCGCGTGGGCAGCGGGGACATCGAGGACCGCCGGTGCGCGCCGACGGGTGCCCGGATGGGTGGATCTGCTGGTCGCCGGCCTGGTCGCGGGGGTGGCCCTGAGCGGCCACGTCCACGACGGTGCTTGGCTTCCCGGGTGGCTGGTGTGGCCGGCTGCCGCCGGTCAGGCGCTGCCGCTGCTTGTGCGGCGGCGAATGGCGTCGGCCGTCGTGCCGGCTGTCCTGCTGACCGCCGGACTGGCCGGGGCGTGCGCGGCGGCGGCAGGGGTGCCCGCCGGGGCCTGCGTGCCCGGACTGCTAGCCGCCTGCTACGCCGCCGCCACCTACGGGCGGCCGCCGCGGGATGTGGCCGCGTTGGTCCTCACGCTGATGGCGGCCCTCTCCATCGTGCTTCTGGGCCGCGGACAGAGCGCCGAGCCGGTCTCGGCCGCGGCGGTGCTGCTGTCCGTCGCCCTGGCGTGGCTGGCCGGCTACGCCCTTCGCACCCGGCGGGCGTACATCGCCGGTCTCGTCGAACGCGCCGAGCGGCTGGAGCGGGAGGAGGGCGAGCGGGCGGCGCGGGCCGTCGTCGAGGAGCGGCTGCGGATCGCCCGTGAACTGCACGACGCGGTGGGCCACTCCGTCAGCGTCATCGCCATCCAGTCGGAGGCCGCCTCCCGCACCCTGGCCGGGGACCCGGCGGCCGTCGCCGAATACCTGCAGGTCATCGGGACCGCCAGCCGGGCCGCGATGGCCGAGTTGCGGCAGGTGCTACGGGTACTGCGCCCGCAGGAGGAAACTGACGCCGAGTGGGACCCCGCGCCCGGGCTCGGTAGGCTGGATGACCTGGTGGCCGGAGTCGAGGCGGCGGGTGTGCCGGTGCGGTTGAGAACCCGGGGCGACCTGACGGACCTTCCGCTGGGGCCGGGCCTGGTGGCGTTCCGGATCGTCCAGGAGTCGCTGACCAACGTGCTTCGACATGCCGGGGTGGGCGCCAGCGCGGAGGTCACGGTGCTGCGCGAACCGACCATGCTGAGGGTCGCGGTGACGGATGACGGTGGCGGAGGACCATCGGCCGAGGCCGTCGGCAGCGGTCACAGCGGCCACAGCGGCCACAGTGGTCAGGGCATGGTCGGGATGCGGGAACGCGTGGCGGTGTACGGGGGGACGTTCCGGGCGGGGCCGGGCGGCCGTGGCTTCGTGGTCGCGGCCGACATCCCGCTGCAGGAGCAGCCGGAAGGGGGCTGAACCGATGGTGGTTCGCGTAGTGGTGGCCGACGACCAGAGGCTGGTGCGCAGCGGCCTGCGGGCCATCGTCGACTCCGAGCCGGGTCTTGAGGTCGTCGGCGAGGCGGCCGACGGTGTCGAGGCGATCGAGGTGGCGCGCAGAGTGCGGCCGGACGTGGTGCTGATGGACGTGCGGATGCCCCGGCTGGACGGCGTGGCCGCGACCCGTGTTCTGCTGGGCGCCGGCGCGCCCGGGGTGCGGGTGCTGATCCTGACGACGTATGACGTGGACGCCCAGGTCGTCCAGGCACTGCGCGCGGGAGCGTCCGGCTATCTGCTGAAGGACGCCCCCGCCGCCCAGTTGATCGAAGCCATCCGTACGGTGGCGGCCGGGGAGGCCATGCTGGCACCGTCGGTGACCCGCCGCCTGCTGGAGCGCTTCGCCGCAACGGGGTGCCCGGAAACGGCTGACGGCGAGGCGGACGGCGCAGACCCGGCGACGTTGCGGGCACTGCTGTCCGAACGCGAGGCGCAGGTGCTGCTGCTGGTCGCCGAGGGCCTGTCGAACGCGGAGATCGGCGAGTCACTGGCCGTGGCCGACACGACCGTCAAAACACATGTCCAGAACATGTTGAGCAAGCTCGGACTGCGCAACCGGGTCCAGCTCGCGATCGTCGCCTACGACACGGGCCTGGTGCGGCCCCGCGGCTACCGAGCCGACCGCCCCCGTCGACCGGGGACTCACCGCGACTCGTCGTCACGGGGCTCCTGACCGGAATCGCTCGACGCGCGACCCCGGGCCAGGTGCTCCGGAACCGGTCTGCCTGGCGCACAGGCATTCTCGGGGGCTGGAGAGTTGGAGGTTGCCGGGTTGGTTCAGGCCAGCCGGTCCGGGATCGGGGCCAGTGTGTAGTTGTTCCAGATGTACGTGTCCATCTGGTGCTGGTCGCCGGAGAGGTTGATGACCCGGTCGACTTTGCCCTCGCGGTTGAAGTGCCACACCAGGGCCCAGATGGTGTCGACCTTGCCGGTCCCTTCGGTGGTCCAGCCGCGGTGGATGTCGACGACGTATTCCTCATTGGCCTCCAGGAACAGGGGTTCGGCCTGGAAGCCGGCCTTGCCGAGCTGGGTGAAGAAGGCCGCGACCTCCTCCACGCCGTGCTTGGTCCCCGACAGCGCGTGGTGACCCGGGATGCTCCATTCGACATCGTCCGTCAGCACCGCCCGCATGCCGTCGAGGTCGTAGCTGGCGTAGGCCGCAAAGAACCTGGTGATGGCGTCGATCTTCGAAGTCTTGTCGCTCATGGTCCGCTCTTTCGGTCGTCCGGTCGGTTGCAGCCTGCGTGATCATTCTTTCTGTACCCCGCCGTGACCGTCCAACTCCACAGCCTGACAGCGCAGATGACCACACGCGGCCGCCGCCTGCCTCAGGAGGCACCTCAACACGTCGTGCCACCCGGCGTGCAACGACGCGCGCCGGGTGACGAGGCCTTGGTGGGCCTCATCACCCGGCGCTGGGTCAGTCCGGGGCTACCGGCTCAGCTCAGGAGCAACTGGTGAACGTCGGAGCGGTGTTGGCGACGTAGAGGGTCGCGCCGCCGGACGGGTCGGAGGCGAGCGGCACGACGACGGTGTCGGTCGCGGTCCAGGGGAAGCCCTGCGCGTCGAAGGTCCAGTTGCCGGTCACCTTCTTGGCCAGCTCGGAGAGCGTCACCCAGCCGTACTGCTTGGCCGGGACGGTCACCGAGACGGAGTTGTTGACGGTCTTCGAGCCCTGCCAGATCGCGGTCACGTTGACCGACATGCCGACGCTGACCTGAACGGCCATCTGCGACAGGCCCCCGCTTCCCAGGCCCGAGTTGATCGTCGAACTGACGCTGTCCGACCAGCCGGTGGTGTTGTCCACCGAGAAGGCCTGTCCGATCGTGCCGCTGGTGTTGTTGTACCAGACCGAGGAGGCGCAGACGGTCGGCAGCGGAGCGGCGGGGGCCTCGCTGGTCTCCGCCCAGGAGCAGCTGCTGGTGTCCTTCTGGCACTGGGCGGCGCCGTGGCCCAGCGCGAGGTCCGTGATCGAGGTGCCGGTGGTCCACTGCTGGTTGACGTTGCCGTTGCAGCCGGACGAATCGGTCCACGCGTCGTTGTACTGCGCTCCGGCCATCAGGTCGAGGCAGGCGTTGTCACTCACGTGGCGGATCATGAACGCCTGCCCGGTGCCCGCGACCGGCTCGAAGTACCACTTCTGGCTGGCCTGGCCCGCGCACGTCTCCTGGCGCAGTGCCGGCCAGCTGACGTCGACGCACTTGCCGGTGTCGTTGTTGACGATGGTGAACGAGTAGTCGGACGGGTCGACGTTCAGGTGCCACGCCTCGTGGTACCCGGGGGCCGAGTTGGTGACGATGTAGACGCCGTCGAAGTTGTTGCCGTTCTGCACGTCCAGGGCGCGGCCGTTGCTCACCGAGGTGAAGATCAGGGCCTGGTACTGCCCGATCTGGCCCGCGGCGGCGCGCGCCGGTGCCGGTGCCGGTGCCGCTGTGGCGTTGGCGGTCAGTCCGAGGAGCGTGCAGAGCGCCCCCAGGACGAGGGCGATCAGGCGGGTGGCTTTCATGGGTCGGTCCTTTCATGGGGTGTGGGAACAGCTCAGGGGTTGGCGGCCGAGAACGCCGCTTCCAGGCGTGGGACGTAGTCCACGAGGTCCTGCGCCCAGCAGCCGGGTGTGTGGCCGCCCTGGCAGTTCGGGCCCCAGCCGGCCCCGTTGCCGTAGTCGACGAAGTAGGAGGGGTAACCGAGGGCGTCGAGGTGGTCCTTGACTGCTGGGACGCCGACTGCGCCCAGAACTCCTCGTTCCCCGGGTTGCCCGCCCCGTTGCCGGTGTAGAGGGAGATGCCGATGCCGGCCAGCTTGTCCATGTGGTTGGAGGGGTCGGCCTCGTTCCACCGCCAGTCGGCGTTGAACACCGGATAGGGCGTGCCGAAGATCGCGTCGCTGGAGACCGCGGGCCCGAAGTCGAGCCCGCAGTGCGTCCCCGGGGCACTGGGGCCGCAGAACACGGCGCCGACGTTGGTCAGCGTCCCGACGACGGCGGCCCGGATGATCGCCTCGTCACCTGACAGGTCGTCGGCTCCGGAGAGCGTGACGACCTGGCTGAACAGATCGGGGCGGTCCTGCGCGTAGTGCAGCGCGCCGAACCCGCCCATCGACAGGCCGCCGACCGCCCGCCCCTGCTTGGTCGCGACGGTGCGCAGGTTGGCGTCGACGAACGGGATCACCTGGTCGAGGTGGAAGTTCTCCCAGTTCTGCGCGCCGGCGGCGGTGGTCTGGTCGAGCCAGTTGGCGTACCAGCCGCGCAGCCCGCCGTCCGGGATGACCGTGATCATCGAGGTGGCGGCGAGCAGTGCGGGGTAGGCGAGATAGGGGTCCGCCGGGTCGTCCGACGTGCCGTGCAGGAAGTAGAAGACCGGGTAGCGCTTGGCGGTGTCGGTGGCGTAGCCGGCCGGCAGCAGGATCCGGATGTGGTGCCGGCCGGCCACCTCGGGGGTGGTCACGGTGAGCACGAAGTTGGTGGCGGTGCCGGTCACCGGGGCCACCTGCGTCAGACCGAAGCCGTCGGTCAGTGTCGGTGGGACCGAGGCGTCGGCGTGCGCGGGCGACACCACTCCCGGTCCAAGGATCAGGACTGCGGCGGCCAGCGCGGCGACTGCCGTTCTGATCCGCGGAAGCCAGGCGAACAGGACTGATGGCATGAGTGTTCCTTAGGAGTGGGCTCCTCGGGACGGGGTGGTCCGGGACCCCGCACGGTGGTTGGCCGGGGTCCGGGAAGCGGGTGGTTCGTCCGGACACAGCCATCCCAGCGCAGTTCGGCATGCCCACGCCAGAGTGACCGGTGGCCTACCTGGGCCACTGGCCCAGGTAGGCCTACCGGGCGGTAGGCTGCGGGTACCGAGTTGAGTCGACGTGAACATGACTACGGGGGGACGCATCGTGCACGACGTACTGGACCCCGCCTCCGACCGCGGCCGGGTCTACCGGACCCTGGTCGCCCACCCAGGCGCCCCGGCCGGCGAACTGGCGGCGCTGACCGGACTGAGCGAGGCGACCGTGCAGGCCGTACTGGCCGATCTCCGGGCCGAGCGCATCGTGGTGACGGTGCGTCCTTCCTCCGATCGGTTGCCATCGGCCTGGGAGGCGCTGCCGCCCCTGCGGGTCCTGGACACCCTGCTGCACCGCGACGCCATCCGCCGTGCCGACCTGCGGCAGGCCGGCGCCGAACTGGACCGGATCTACCGGTTCGCCCACACCAGGGACAGTGGCTCGTACGGCGCACTGGAGATCCTGGAGGGGACGGCCGATGTGCTGGCGGCCATCCGCCGGCTCCAGGCCGCCGCACGTCACCAGCTCCGGGTGATCGACGTGCCGCCGTATTCCGGCAACTCCGACTACTACCTGGAGCAGGAGGACATCCAGCGGGAGCGAATGGCCTCCGGCATCGTCTACCGCGTCATCTACGCCGGCGAGGCCTACGACGACCCGGTCGCCGGCCCCAACATGGCCCGCATGATCGAGGCCGGCGAGCAGGCGCGGACCTTGGACGAAGCCCCCGTCAAGCTCCTCATCGGCGACGAGGACCTGGCCCTGCTGACGCTGCCGGCCGACGACCACTCGGTCGGCATCATCGCGTTGCAGATCCGGTCGTCCAGCCTGCTGCAGGCGCTGTCCAACATCTTCGAGGCCCTCTGGCGGCTCGCCGTCCCGGTCTCCGCCGCCGGAATCGGTAGCCAGATCGACACCCGCGACCGCCAGATCCTGACCCTGATGGCCAGTGGCGCCACCGACGACGCGATAGCGCGGCGGCTGGGGCTCGGCCGCCGGACGGTGGTGCGGCGGGTGGCCGCTCTGCACACCCGGCTCGGCGCGACGACCCGTTTCCAGGCGGGGGTGCAGGCGGCGCGGCGGGGGTGGCTGTGAGGCGGGAAGGGCCGCCGGCTCACGTTGGTGATGTCAGTCCCTACGTGGGTGGCTCAGCGTGGGGCCGCAAGGAGCGCGTGCCACGCGAGCGCACCCGGCCCGGCCCTTCCCGACCCCCGAGGGCCCCCGGGTCCTGGTGCCCTGTCAGCAGCATTCGGTCGCCGTCCCGCGCGGCCGGAGGGCTACGGCCGCGCGGCGGGCTTCGGAGATGACGGACCTGCGCTGGCGGGCGGTCCTGGCCGTGGGGCCCGGGCGGGCGAAGGGGCAGGTCCCTCGTGAATCAGCGTCAGTCCGGCAGCCAGTGCAGCTCGTGCGCCAGGGATTTGGCGACGGCACGGATGCGGCGGTGTAGTGGCGACTGCTCGCGTGGGAGGACCAGGTGGATCGTCAGGCTGGGCGCGCCTCGCAGCGGTCGCCAGGTGAGACCGGCCGGTGATGCCGTGACCGCGGCTTCTCCGGCCGGGGCGAGGGTGACCCCGTCGCGCAGGTCGCGCTGGGACATGTCGAAAGAGACTGCGGGCGTGTGGAATCGGGGGTGTGGTCGGGTGTCTCGGAACAGTGCGGACAGCTGATCGTGGATCACGGGGTTGGCCGCACGGTCCGGGAGCCGCAGCGGATACGCGGCCGCGTCGGCGATCTCGATCTCCGGGTGTTCGGCCAGCGGATGGTGCTGCGCCAGCTGGACCCCGATGCGCGCACGCCGCAGCAGGAACCGGCGCACGCCACGGCCCGGCTGTTCACCGCGGGTGATCCCGGCATCGATGCGGCCGTCGGCGACCGCGGGGGTGATCTCCGGTGTCGCCATCGGGACCGCGCCGACCTCGAGTCCGCTGTTGCCGCGAATCAGCCTGTCCACCAGGGCCGGTGCCGTCTCGGCCCCGGTGCTGAGGCTGTATCCGATGCGCAGCGTGCCCAGTTCACCGGCCGCCGCGCTCCGGGCGGTGTCCCATGCCCGGTCCAGCGCCGCCAGCGCGGGCGGCGCGGACTCAGCCAAAGCCGCACCGGCCGTGGTCAATGCGACGCGACGCGTGTTGCGGACCAGCAGGGCCGTACCGAGTTCCGCCTCCAATCGGCGCATCCGGGCGCTGAGTGCGGGCTGTGCGACACCGATCCGTGCGGCCGCGCGGGTGAAGTTCAACTCCTGCGCCAGCACCAGGAAGTACCGCAGGCTCACCGTATCCGGCGCCACGTGCCCTCCCTGCCGATTGATAACGATCCGTTCTGAGCCTATCCCGTACCGGTCTTTCCCTCGACCGCACATCGAGCCCTAACCTGCGCATATGACGATTCCCCTGACCGCAGTACCCGTCGCCGGGATCGATCGAGTGAGTGTCAATTCGAAGTCGGGCATGTCCGGCCGAACACAGGAGGTTTCCATGGCCAAGGGCTACTGGGTCAGTGTCTACCCCGCCATTTCCGACCCTGAGAGGCTGACTGCCTACGAGAAGCTGGCCCGTCCGGCTGTCCGGGCTGGGGGCGGGAGCGTCCTATCCCGTGGCGGTCGAGTCGTCGCCCACGAGGCCGGAATCACGCAACGCGTCGTTCTGATCGAGTTCGACAGCTTTGAACAGGCCGTCGCGGCATACGAGAGCGAGGCATACCAGAAGGCGCTGGTGGCCCTCCCCGACGGCGTCGAGCGCGACTTCCGCATCATCGAAGGCATCGACTGACCGGCGGGCCCAGCCATCGCTGAGCATCCCACCTCTTTGCGCAGCCGTTGCTCCACTTCGGGTGTCTGGTGCGTCTCGGCCCGGACCCGGGCGTAGAACTCCTCCTTCAGGTCCGCGTGGCGCTTCATGAGCGCCATCCGGTGGACGTCTGCCTCGATGGCGAGCGCGGCGACGGTCAGGCTGCCGTTTGAGCGTGCGGGCTGGCCGGCCAGCAGCCGGTCGATCGCCTCCCGGATGCGTGAGCGCTCATCACTGCGCCGGCTCGCCCGGCTGGTCGACCGTCCGCGAGACGGGGTCCACCGCCAGGTGGGCCGGCCGCGGCTCGCGCACCCGCTCGCGCAGGATCGTCAGCCCGCGTTCCCAGCCGATCCGCTCCGCGATCGCGGTGACCGGCATCGTCGGGGTCGCCTTCAGAGGCTGGAGCATGCGCGGATCGCCCGCGAGGAGGGGGCGCGCATGTTCGCCGAGGCGAGGGTGCCGGCCCGGGGGAGTGACGCGGTGTCATCGGCCGCGCCGTCCCCGGTCCCTCCTGATTGACGTCATGGTCCGGCGCCCCGTCACACCATGTGGAAGCCATGGCATTTGGCGGCATGGCGCGGTTAGGCTGGCACAGTGATCGTCAAGGGAACCTTCAACGTCAGCAGCACCCTCCCGTTCGTCCGGTTCGACCTCGCGCTCGCCACGGTCAGCGGCACGGCCGCGTACCTGCTGGTCGACCTGGCCGACATTCGCTGGCTCGCGCTGCCCTCGCTGCTGGCCACCGTGCTGGGAACCGCACTGGCCATCCTGCTCGCCTTCCGCGCCAACACCGCCTACCAGCGCTGGTGGGAGGCGAGTACCATCTGGGCCCAACTGACCGGACAGTCACGGACACTGATCCGGGTCGCCCGCACGGTCACCGACGCCAAACTCGTCGACCCCGCGATCGACCCCGCCACCGTCCGGGCCTGGCAGCACGACCTCGCCAACCGCCAGGCCGCCTGGGCCCACAGCCTGGCCCGACTGCTGCGCCGGCAGGACGCCACCATCGAGCTCACCCGGCTGCTGTCCCCCGAGGAGGCCGCACTGGTGCTGGCGGCGGACAACGGTCCCGCGGTGCTGGCCCGACTGCAGAGTCAGGCCATCTTCCACGGTTACGACCTGGGCATCCTGAGCGGCCTGGACAACTTCCAGATGGAGACCGCCCTGGCCGGGCTGTCCACCCAGCAGGCGCTGGCCGAGCGGATGAGCATCACACCGATCCCGCGGCCGCACGACTACGTCAGCCGGTTGTTCGTGCACTGCTACGTGGTGGTGTTCCCGTTCGCCGTGATCAGCGCGCTGACCTCCTACCGCTGGCTGGTCATTCCCTCCGCACTGCTGATCGCCCTGTTCTTCCGGATGGTCGAGCGGGTCGGCGCGTCCACCGAGGAGCCCTTCGCCAACCGCAGCCAGGACGTCCCCGTCACCGCCCTGGCCGTCAGCCTCGAACGCGACCTGCTCGAACTGGTCGACGTCGACGAGCGCCCGGCCAGGCCCGCGCCCGTGGACGGATACCTCTGGTAGCGGCTCTTCCGAAAGCCCGTTGGGAAGGGCCATTCTTCTGACGGCCCGCTGGGGCAGGCACAACGCCTCATTCGGCCGAGCGGTGTACCTGCCCAACGCCCACCCGCGCCGGCCCCTGCACCGCGCCAGCCCCTGTACCGGGCCGAGCTCCTGTACCTTGACGATGGGTTGGTCACAGCAGAGGCCTGCTGGTGCAGAGGCCGGTGCTGGGTCAGAGTGCGTGACGGGTGAGGAATTCGGCGACGAGCCGGTGCCATTCCTCGGTCTGCTCGGCCATGAGGACGTGACCGGCGGCCACCTCGGCGTACTGCGCGCCGGCGATCGACTGGGCAAGGAATCGCGAACCGGCGGGGTCGACCAGCAGGTCGCTCACCGGGTTCACCACGAGTGTGGGTACCGTGATCGCTGCCAGGTCTCCGGTCGTATCCACCTCGGTGACCAGTCGGGCCTGGGCCCTGGCGCCTGCGGGAACGCCTGCCGCCACCTGGCCCACGAGGCCGGGGAGCATCCCGGCCGGAAGGCTGTTGAGGAATCCCGCGCTGAACCCGAAGGTCAGCGCCAGGCGGGCGAAGGTCTCGTGATCGCCTCGCTCGAACGCGTTCTGCCACAGCTGCATGGCGAGTCGCAGTCGGTTGTCGGCCGTCACGAACCCTGCGGCGAGGACGAGCCCGCGCACGCGCCCGGGGTGACGGGCGGCAGCGCGCACCGCCACGGTGCTGCCCAGTGAGAAGCCGATCAGGGTGAACTGCTCCACGCCCGCCCGCAGTGCGCTCTCCACAAGTGCGTCGGCCAGTGCGTCCAGGTCGAGGGAGTCGTCGGTCGCGGGGTAGGAGGGGGCGACCACCATGTGGTCGCGGTTCAGGAGGGAGGTGAGCGGGCCGAAGTTGTCCTGGACGCTCCCCGCGGCCCCATGGGCCAGGAGGATGCCGGGCCCGGAGCCGGACACCTCGGTTGTGAGCTGGAGCGGGAGCCGAGTCGACGCGTTGGTGGTCATGACGACCACGCTAGGGATTGACATCAGCGTCAAGGTCAAGCCGAGCAGCCGCGGTGTCGCACCTCGCGGTCCGGTCGCGCCGGCGGTGCTGTCGTGCCCGGGTCGCGGGCTGTCCGGGTATGCGACGCTGATGCCATGTCGCTCGCCCCTTTCCCCGAGGAGCCGATAACGCCCGATCCGGTGCGCGAGGTGCCGGGGACGCTGCTCACCCAGTCCTGGCTCGACCTGGCGTTCCTGCACTGGGCCGTCGACCCCGCGGTCGTGGCGCCGCTGCTGCCGGCCGGGACCGTGCCGGACACGCACGACGGGCGCACGTACGTCGGCCTGGTGGCGTTCCGGATGTACCGGGTGGGCTGGTTCAAGGTGCCGGGCATCCCGTACCTCGGCACGTTTCCGGAGACCAACGTGCGGCTGTACTCGGTGGACCGGCAAGGCCGGCGCGGCGTGGTGTTCCGCTCGCTGGAGGCCTCGCGGCTGCTGCCGGTGGCCGTCGCCCGCAGCGCGTTTCGGCTGCCCTACATGTGGGCCCGGATGGCGATCCACCGCGACGCCGGGACCATCAGCTACAGCAGCAGTCGGCGCTGGCCGGGGCCGCGCGGGGCGCACTGCCGGTTCACGGTGCGCATCGGCGAGCCGATCCGGGAGCCGACCTCCCTCGAACACTTTCTGACGGCCCGCTGGGGCATGCACAACGCCTACTTCGGCCGAGCGGTGTACCTGCCCAATGCCCACCCGCGCTGGCCCCTGCATCGGGCCGAACTCCTGCACCTTGACGATGAGTTGGTCGCAGCAGCCGGGCTGCCGTCGCCGCCCGGGCCGCCGGTGAGCGTGCTGTACTCCCCAGGCGTACCCGTGCGCTTCGGCCGCCCCGCCCGCCCAGGCGGCCTGCCCACCCCTTGACGCCGTGGTCCACCAGGGACGGACCGCGCCCCGCGCGAGGGGCGCGCGCTCAAAGTCCGGCGGCTGAGCGCAGGGCAACGGCTGTGGCGTCGGGGTCCCGCACGGAGACGGCGAGGCGGGCGAACTCGGTGCCCCGGCCCAAGTCGACGCACAGCGCCGGCCGGGAGGCCCGCACCGCCGCGAAGTCCTGCCCTACCGGGAAGCGGCGCACCCCCAGCGAGATCCACCCGGGGACGCTCGTACCCGAGACTGGAACGCCACGCAGCGCACGCCAGGCACTTCGCTCCACGCTGATCCCGCGTACCGCGAGCAGAGGCACCCGGACCTCCGCGCGCCGCGCCGCGAGCCGCTCGGGCAGCGACAGCCGCAGCACCAGGTCCTGTCCGTCCACCACCAGCACGGCCATCGATGCCTCCTTCACGCACTCCCACGCCCCCACGTCCCAGGAGAACGCGCGCGGCCGTGCACGGCGAGCCGGGCCTCTCGCCGCCCTCGCCCGGGAATGGAGCGGTCCGGTGAGCGGGCCCCAGGTTGCGGCGGCACGTCGGACCCGGCCGGTGCCTCGCCTGCCGGACGAAGCGCCGCTGTCGCCGCATGCCGGAGCCGGTCGTGGTTCCGGTCCGTGCCGCTGGGGTGCACGCGCAGGCGGACCGAAAGCTATGCCGTGGTCAGCCCCGCGAGGAGGTCGTGGACCCTATCGAAGGCGATCGCGCCGTCGAGCGGGTTCGAGTAGGTGCGCGACCAGGCAGATCCCGCCTCGCTGGTCACGTCTCGCCGGGGCAGTCATGGGAGAGACCGCCGCCATCCGACATGGTCGGGTGTCCCGGGCTGAGATGCCCCGGGCGACACGACCACCGGCGATGGTTCTCTGCAGGGGCGTCCTGCTCGGGCTCGGCAGGAGCGCTCGACTGCGGATCGGCTGGGCGCCGCCGTCGCGGTACTCGCGGACCTCCTGGCGCGCGCCAATCGCAGAGGGTGCCCCATCCGGAATGTCGCACCCCGCTTGCAGTGATCGACAAGCGTCCCCCTACCCTGGCCCGATGTACCACCACGCCCGACTTCTCCTCCCCGCTGTCGCCATCGCTCTGACCAGCGGCTGTAGTGCAGCGTCCGCGCCGAGCCAGACGCACACCACGGCCCGCTCGGCTGCCACGGCAAGCAGCAGCGCCATCCCCGCCGCAGTCCTCGCGCAGCGGCAGGCGGTGACCCGTCAGATCACCGCGCTCATGGACGGCGCCGTGGCGAACGGCGGGCTCACCGCCCAGGAGGAGCAGGCTGCTGCGGCCGCAGGCAAAGCCATGGACTGCGGGAAGGCCTATGAGTTCGTCCTCCCCGCCAGCCGGTTCACGCACTTGCCCGAGGAACTCAGGGCTTCGCTCGCCCAGGCCGGCTTCACGCGGGCGATCTCCGGCCCGAACGACATCCGTATGACCCGGGGCACCTGGGAAGCCTGGATCACTCCGCAGACCTCCCCCAGCAGCGACGTCCAGGGAGACGCCGGCTTCACCGGCGACGTGCTCCTGCTGGACTTCCGCGTCACGAGCAGCGACCCGGCCTGCGCCTGAGTGCCCGACGTTGCCGGGGAAGGGTAGGGATCTGGAGGAGCCCGGCTACCACCACGGCCTCCTCGCCGACTTCCACGAGCGCCTGGCCCAGGACGGGCGGGCCGCCGCGCGGCGGCTCGGCGCCGTCAGTTCACCTCGGGCCCGAACCGACGCTTGTACGCCGACGGAGTGACGCCCGTCTCGCGACGCATCAGCGTGCGCAGGTTGGCAGCGGTGCCAAGCCCGCTCCGCCGTGCGACCACCTCGAAGCGTGACTCGCCTCGCTCGATCAGCCGGCATGCCAGGGCAAGCCGTTCCCCCGTGAGCCACATCAACGGGGTCGTTCCCAGTTGGGCCCGGAAGCGGCGATGCAGCGTCGCCGGACTGACCGCCGCCCGCGCGGCGAGGCCCGGCACCGTGAGCGGCGAGTCGAGCCGTTCCTGCGCCCAGGCCAGGACTGGTGCCAGGGACTCGTCCGGGAGGTCGGGCATGGGACGCTCCACGAACTGCCGCTGCCCGCCGTCCCGGTGCGCGGCGAACACCAGTCGCCGGCTCACGGAGTTGGCAACCTCGGCGCCGTGGTCGCGGCGGACCACATGCAGCCCGAGATCGAGTGCGGCCGCGCTTCCCGCAGCGGTGAGGATGTCACCGTCGTCCACGAACAGCACGTCTGATTCGAGGTGGACAGCGGGGAAGCGAGACCGGAAGGCATCCGCCCACTGCCAGTGGGCGGTGGCCCGGCGCCCGTCGAGGACTCCGGCCTCGGCCAGGGTGAAGGCGCCGCTGCAGAAGCCGATCAGTCGTGCACCGCGCGCGTGCGCCCGTCGGATGGCGTCGAGCACGGCGGGCCGGCGGGGCACCTCGACGTCGGGGCGGTTGGGGACGATCAGGGTGTCCGCCGTATCGGCCGCGTCCAAGCCTGTGACGCCGGTGAGCGTGAAGAATCCGTCTCGCATCGGGGTGCGGGGCTCCGGGGAACAGAGCCTGAAGTCGTAGAGATCGCGGCCGATCTCCGGTCTGCGCAGACCGAAGACCTCGGTCGCACAGCCGAGCTCGAAAGGGTTGGAGTTGTCGTCCACGATCACGACCACCCGGTGCACGCCCGCCGCGTGAGCCTGGTGCGAGGATTCTTTCGCCATGTGCAATTCCTAGCACTCGCGCCGACCATGCGAAACGGCTGAGGATGAGCCCATGAGTAATCAGCCCATCCCCCTTCGCAAGGCTCTGGCCTCCTTCGACGCGCTGTGGAGTCCCCGCATCGTGACGCGCGTCAACGACTACGACGTCCGAATCGCCAAGGTCCAGGGCGAACACGTCTGGCACGCCCACGACGACACCGACGAGTTCTTCCTGGTGCTGGACGGGGAGCTGCACATCTCCCTGCGCGAGCCCGAGGGCGAGCGCACGGTCCTGCTGCCGCAGGGGACGGTCTTCACCGTCCCCGCGGGTACGGAGCACAAGCCGTCCGCGCCGTCCGGCGCCGCGATCCTCATGTTCGAACCGGCAGGGACGCCGACCGTGGGCGACCGCCACGACGAGATCCCCGACCACGTGGACGCCACAACCGGACACACCCTCCACACCTGAGCCAGGCTCTTACGCGGCACGGGCATCAACCGATCGGTTGATGCCGCCCGTCCACCGGATGCCCGCCACGCTCTGGCCGGTCGGGCGATTCGCCGCCGCTGCGCCGCTTCGATACTGAGATGGCAGGCCGGCGAACAACGCCGGCCGCTAGCCGCGAACAGCGGGCGGGGAGTCGGGAAATGGCATCGATGCCGGTCATCGAAGTGGAGCACCTGCACAAGCGGTACGGCGACCGGACAGCCGTGGCCGACGTGTCGTTCTCCGTCAACGAGGGGGAGATCTTCGGCATCCTGGGGCCCAACGGGGCCGGCAAGACCACCACGGTCGAGTGCCTCAGCGGGCTGCGGAAGGCCGACGGCGGTCGGCTCCGCGTCCTCGGGATCGACCCGGTCATGGACCGCGCCGGGGTCGTCGCCGACCTCGGCGTGCAGCTCCAGCACAGCGCGCTGCCGCCCAACCTCCGGGTGGGCGAGGCGCTGCGCCTGTTCAGCTCCTTCTATGAGCGCCCCGCCGACTGGCGGGAACTGCTGGACGTGCTGGGACTCGGCCCGCAGGCCGGGACCCGCTTCAGCAGGCTGTCCGGCGGGCAGCAGCAGCGGCTGTCGATCGCCCTGGCGCTGATCGGCAACCCCCGGGTGGCGATCCTCGACGAGCTGACCACCGGTCTGGACCCGGCCGCGCGGCGCGACACCTGGGAGCTGATCGAGTCGGTGCGCGACCGCGGCGTGACGATCCTGCTGGTCACCCACTTCATGGCGGAGGCCGAGCGGCTGTGCGACAGGGTGGCGGTGATCGACACCGGACGCGTGGTCGCCCTGGACACCCCGGGGGAGCTGACAGCGCGTCTGGACGTGCGGCAGCGGATCCGCTTCGTGCCCTCCGCCCCGATCGGGGACAGCCTGCTCGCCGACCTGCCCGAGGTCGAGTCGGTGAGCCGGCGCGGCGAGGAGGTGGTGGTGGTCGGCCGCGGCGACGCCCTGGCCGCCGTCGCCGCGCAGCTCGCCCGGCAGGGCGTGATCGCGCACCGGCTGCGGGTCGAGCAGCCGAGCCTGGACGACGCCTTTCCGTCAGGCCCAGCGCACCGACATCGGCATCGACGTGGTCCTGCTGGACCTCCGCATGCCCGGCACCGGCGGGGTGGAGGCCATCCTGCGCCTGCGCGAACTGGGCCACCCGGCAAGGATCCTGGTGCTGACCACCTTCGACGCCGACCGTGACGTGCTCCCCGCCATCAAGGCCGGGGCCACCGGCTACCTGCTCAAGGACGCCCCGCGAGAGGAGCTGATCCGGGCGGTGCGGGCGGCCCACGCCGGTCAGCCGGTCCTGTCTCCCTCTGTCGCCGGAACCCTGATGGGCCGCCTCGGCGTCCGCGAACCGGGCAGCCTCAGCCCCCGCGAACTCGACGTGCTCCGGCTCGTCGCCTCCGGCGCCACCAACCAGGCCGTCGCCCGCGAACTGCACGTCAGCGAGGCGACCATCAAGACCCATCTGATGCACCTCTACGGCAAGCTCGGAGTCCGCGACCGCGCCGCGGCCGTGGCCGTGGCCGTGGCGTACGATCGCGGACTCCTGGGCCAGAACTGACGTCCTGTCCGGTCGATCAGGGCCAGGTCCATCGGAGCGATGAGTATGCGTCCTCATGCGGCCCCGGCGGTATCGGTGAAGCCAGCCGCATGGCCGTCCCGCGCCGACACTTGCACCCTCGCCGGCATCGAGGTGCGAGCTCGGCGAGCTGCTCCAGCAGCAGCGGGGTGGGCTTCGAGGGCCGGCTCTTCGTGTTTCGACGGGAACACGAGAGCAAGTGTTGTCTTGACAACAGTTGCGTCGGTGCTCAGGCTGGAGGTATGACAGCACAGACCAGCGGCCTCCACGACCATCTCGGCTACTGGCTTCGCCGTCTGTCCGACGAGGTCCACGGCCGTTTCGAGCGGCAACTCGCGGAGCACGGCGTGACGGTTGCCCAGTGGGCGGTGCTGATCACCGTCTACCGCGGGGACGCCACCACCACCCGCGAGGTGTCCCGCTACGTCGACATCGACGTCGGGGCGGTCTCCCGCCTGGTCGACCGGCTGATCGCCAAGGACCTGATATCCCGCGAACCCGACCCCGACTCCAAGCGCGTACTCCGGCTGACCCTCACCGATCAGGGACGCGACCTCGCGCCCCGCCTCGCCGAGATCGCCGACCGCAACGACGCCCACTTCTTCGCCGCCCTCACCGCCGACCAGCGCCTCCAGCTGGAGGCATGGATCCGCGACCTGGTCGGTACCCCCACCCCCGCACACGGAAAGAGCGCGTCATGAGCGCCACTGCCGTCACCGCCCGTTCGGTCACCAAGACCGTCAGCATCAACCGCCCCGTCGCCGAGGTCTTCGCGTTCCTGGCCGACCCGGCCAACTGGCCCGCCTGGGCGGTGGTCAACGTCAAGGCGATCGAGCCCGCCAACGACCCCGGCTGGTGGCTGATGACCACCCCGCACGGCCCCGCCCGCCTGCGCATCCGCAGCAACCCGGAGCTCGCACTCCTCGACCACGACTACGTCGAGGACCAGGCCTCCTGGCAGGTCCCCGCCCGCGTCGTCCCCAACGGCACCGGCGCCGAATTCATGATCACTTTCTTCCAGCCCCCGGCGTTCACCGACGCCTTCTTCGACGAACAGGTCGCCCTCGTCGACATCGAACTGGCCACCCTCAAGCGCATCCTGGAAACCGGCGCGTGACTCACCTGGGTGGCAGCCAGAATCGAGCGAACCTCCGGCGTCACCCCGCGGGAAGCCGTCCGCCACCTCGCGGTGACGCCTCGTCCGCGCGGCCGGTCCGGCGTGGCGGAGTGACCGGGCCCGGGACCGGCGATAGCGTTCCTGTCAGACCGGTGAGGCAAGGGCCCGGACCTGCTGGGCCTGCCCTCGGGGTAGATGTCGACCAGGGCGAAGGCGGCTGCTTGTGACGGATGCCGGCATCGACTACCGGGCGGTGTTCCAGGCGCTGCCGGGCATGGTGGCGCTGCTGACCCCGCAGCTGGTGTTCGCGGACGCGAACGGGGAGTTCGTGCGCGTGTCGGGCCGCCTCCGTGCGCAGCTGATCGGCCGGTACCTGTTCGACGTCTTCCCCGACAGCCCCGGCAACCCCGCCGGCGGCCCGCGGAATCTGGAGGCGTCGCTGCGGCGGGTGGTGGCCACCGGGGAGCGCGACAGCATGGCCCCGCAGCGCTACGACGTGCAGTCGGTGGAGCGGCCAGGGCAGTGGGAGGAGCGGTACTGGAGCGCGGTCAACGCTCCCGTGCTGGACGAGGGCGGGCACGTGGTGCTGGTGGTGCACCGGGTGGAGGAGGTCACCGAGCTGATCCGCGCCCGCGGTCTGCCCGGCGAGGGCCAGCACCGGGTGCTGGAGGCGGAGCTGTACACCCGGGCCCGGGAGCTGCAGCAGGTCAACGAGCGCCTGCGCGCCGCCCACGCCCGCGAGCGCGAGGTTGCCCTCGCCCTGCAGAAATCGATGCTCCCGCAGCACAGGCCGCTGCGGCGGCACCGGGCGGCGGTGCGCTATCGGCCCGCGACCGGCGCTTTGAACGTGTGCGGCGACTGGTACGACATCACTGACCTTGTCGGCGGCGACCGCGTCGGGGTCTCGGTCGGCGACGTGGTCGGCCACGGCCTGGAGGCCGCCGGTGTCATGGGCCAGCTGCGCAGCGCGCTCGCGGCCACCTCCCGGGTGGCCGAGGGTCCCGCCCAGGCCCTGGACGTGCTGGGGCGCTATGCGGGTTTCGTGGACGGCGCGGAGTCCACCACCGCGGTGACGTGCTTCATCGACTGGGACACCGGCACCATCACCTACTCCAGCGCCGGTCACCCCCCGCCGGCTCTTCTGCACGCGGACGGCACCGTCACCTGGCTCGACCAGGCCCTGGACCCGCCCCTGGACGCCTCCCCGGAGCCTGGCCCCCGCCCCGAGGCGAGCACCGCGTTCACCCCCGGGGAGGTCCTGGTGCTGTACACCGACGGTCTGATCGAACGCCGCGATCAGGACATCGACAGCGGTCTGCGGCGTCTCGCCCACTCCCTGGCCCGCCACCTGGGCGACCACCCCGAAAGCCTCGCCGACGCGGTCCTGCGGGACCTGCTGCCGCCCGCCGGTGTCACCGACGACACCGCCCTGGTCGTCCTCCAGCTGTGAGCAGCCAGAACAGCAGGCCCCGGGCCCGGCCCAGGCCACGGCCCGACCCTGGAGGCAGGCGCTCGGCTGGGCTTTCGCAGCCGGGCGTTTGCGCGGGCGGCCGTTGAGTTCGGCGGCGACGCGCCGGGTGGTGGTCGAGCGCGGCATCCCTGGAGCCGACCGGGCCGGCCCACGGCATTGGCGGGCCCCCGGCCCCGGTCACCAGGGCGCAACGCGAGGCGCGGATGCCGGGATGATCGAGAACCGACAGCAGGTGTGGCATCGGACGCGGGGCGATCTCAGCCCGGCCCTTGGGTGCGGCCGGGCGCCGGCAGGGCGTTGAGGGAGGCGACGCTCAGCGCGGCCCGTTGGTGTGCAGATACAGAACCGGACCGGATCCGAACCGTCCCGGGCGTTCATGGCCAGCGGCGCGGCCATCGCCTTGGCGGTGTAGACGGGTTCGAGCGCGAGGTTCCCCTTGTCGGTGGCGAGCTGTTGTGCGCGTTCGCCCTCTGCCGTCGCGTGCCCGTAGGCCGACCCGAGCCAGTTCCGGACCAGTTGCAGGTCGCTGGGGCCAGGACCGAGGTGGTGGAGGTCCGCGCCCCGGGTTCGCAGCAGCCTGTGTGTGCGCAGCACCGGCAGTCGCCGCCGACAAGGCCTGTTCCATCCGCCGGGCGAACGAGCTGTGATCTCCTGGCAGCAGGACTGATCACGCAAGCAGCATATCCGGCGTGGCGTCGGAGTCGCGGGGCCTGTACGGATTCGTACGGGAAAGAGGACTCCACCCGACCGCCCAGGGCAACCTGGTCGTGCTGCTTCGTGTGGAGCCGGCCCAAGAGCGGAGCCCACGCCTAAGCCTGGCAGCCAACTGACGCCGCGGCGGCGGCTGATGACGGGACAGAAGGGGGAAAAACATGCCCAGCGAGACAAGTGGTGGCGCCAAGAACAGCGACGCCGGCACGAACACGGCCGAGGAAGCCACCCAGGCCACCGAGGCGGCGGACTCGACCGCGGCGGCCGACGAGGAGCCGGCCGAAGCTGACTGAGGTGGCTCCGGCCCGGACAAGAGGCCCCGGCGCCCGCGATGGGCGGCCGGGGCCGTCTGGGTTGCCGGGGTCAGCCGTGACAGGTGATCAAACCGGACAGATCCTCCCAGCGCCGCCGCCCTGGGCTGGGCCTCACCGCGCTCGATGTTCGGCCGGCGGCCGTGTGCGGGGGCAACTCACCGGACCGGGTCCGGCGGTGCTTCGCGAAGCACGGTACGGCGCAGCGATCAGTGCACCGGGACCAGGAGGGTGCCCAGCGCCGTGCGCTCGTGCCGGACCGCGCGGCCGTCGCGCTCGGTGCTGACCAGACCCGCGCCGCGCAGGGCGGTGACGTGGGTGGACGCGGATCCGAGGCTGATTCCGAGGCAGTGGGCCAGTTCAGTGGTGCTGAGCGGGGCTGCCAGCAAGCGCAGAGCGCGGGCCCGGGTGGCGCCCAGGACGGGGGTGAGAGTGTCGCCGTTCGCTGTGGCGGGCCTGGGCGGCAGGCCGGGACCTGCCGGATAGACGAGGAGGACGGGCTGGTGGGCGACGCCGGGGAGGCCGTGGAGGTCGGCGACCAGGGGAACGGCGGTCCAGTGGAATGTCGGCAGCAGGAGCAGGCCACGTCCGGCCAGGTCGACGTGGCGCTGGTACGGGGCGTCCAGCTCCCAGACCCCCTCGGCCAGCCGGGAGTTCGGCCACAGCGTCGGCAGGGTGTGGGCCACGCCGAACGCCGCCGCCGTGAGCGCGTAGCCGGCGAACTCGGCGCGGTGCTCGTCCGCCACCGTGGACCAGCTCGGGGCGAGGAGGGTTGTGTAGGCGTCGCGCAGGGCGCTGCCCAGGCGCCCCCATGCCTGGTCGTCGCCGTCGACCAGGTCACCCAGCCACGGCGCGGCCGTCCGGCCCCGCGCGGCGCGGATCCGGTCGACGCCGGCCCGGACCAGCGCCGGTGGCGCCGCACGGACCGCATCGAGGCCGCTCTCCAGATCGGCACTCACGGGGTCGATGAAGGCGGGCCCCAGGTAGGCGGAGACCAGATCCCAGAGCGGCTGCGTCGTCGAGGGCAGGTGCCGGCCCATGCCCCGGCGCCAGCGACCGAAGAGTACGGCTGAGTCCGGTCGGCGGAGCATCATCAACGCGAGCTTCAGCTCCACCAGCGGAGCGGGTTGCGGTGCGAAGCGGACCCGCGCGAGGTCGTCCGCGGAGAACTGGATGCGCAGCAATCCCGACCCCCTTCGGTTGTTGCCAAGGTACGGTCCGCGCAAGCGTTTTGGCCAGGACGCAAACCATCGACCGGGGAAGCAGCGGGGCGTCAGCCTCGGACCATGACCACACCGCCCGCGCGCCGCGTTCGTGCATCGCTGCTCGGCGCCGCGCTGGCATCGGTCGCCGCGCTGGCGGGGTGCGCAGGGGACACCCCGCCACCGGCCGGGACCTCGAACGCGCCATCCGCATGCCGCAGGGAGTGAGCGCGATCGTCGCCCTGTCGCCTGACGTACTCGATCGGCCCGTGCGCGTCGGGCCCCAGGTCCGGCTTCCGGTGCTGCTCGCCGTATCGGTGGACGACCCGTACGTGAGCGTGGCCGACACACGGCGCCTGTTCGCGGTCCTGGGCAGTGCGCCGGGTGCGAAGCAGCTTGCCGTGCTGCCGGCCGGCTCCGGGCACGGCTGGGACCTGACCGCCGCCCCCGCGCCGGCGTCGTTCCGCGCGGAGTTGCTGGGGTTCGTGCCGGGAGAACTCTCTGGCGGCTGTGGCAGCCGTGCTCCGCGCCCACGGCGGAGGCCGTCTCGTCCTCGCGGGCGCCTCGAAGGGCGCCAAGGTCTCCCTGGTGACGGCCGCGAGCCTGAGCCAAGCACCCGTGGGCGTTCTGTCCCTGTCCGCGGAGGCCGTCCTCGCCCCCGCGACACAGGTCCTCGGCTACATCCACGCGGTGCCCTGCCCGATCCTGCTGCTCTCCTCCTCCGCAGACCCCTACGGCTCCGCCGACGCCGGCCGTGCCTTCCTGTCCGCCGCTGTGCCGCACCGTGCCCGGCTGGTCCTGTTCCGGGCGACGCTCACGGAGTCGATCTGCTGTCGGGCCCGACCGCGCCGCAGGCGCTGGGCGCTGTCGACGACTTCCTGCGCGGCCTGCCCGGGTGATCGCTCGGGTCGCCGGGTGAGTTCGGCCCCGCCGTCACCGGGTCCCGCGTGCTCAGCACGGTCACGGAGGTGCCGAGGCGGATGGGTTCGGTTCGGCCCTGGTAGTCGTGGTCGGTGCCGGTTCGTTGGTCGGCCGGTCCGGGCCAGCAGCGGGCCCGATCCACTGCCGGACGCACGGTTCGGCATGTCGGGCTTGTCTGGTTGACAGAGCTGTCGGGGACGGTCAGTACTGCCGTTGGAGGTGACTGCTATCGTCGGCCGAAGTCGATCTACGACCGTCGAAGGGGCCTGCTGTGGTGGATATCGTGCTGCTCACGGGGCGGACCATGCCGCGCGAGGTGCCGGAGAACGCGCTTCTGGTCGCGGAGTTGGCCGGTCTCGGCGTCACGGCCGAGATCCATCCGTGGGACGAGGCCCTGGACTGGCCGGCCTACGGCCTGGCGGTGGTGCGCACCACTTGGGACTACTGGACCAGGCGCGAGGAGTTCATAGCCTGGGCGCAGCGGACCGCCAAGCTGACGGACCTGCGCAACCCTGCCGAGGTGCTGGTCTGGAACAGCCACAAGGGCTACCTCGTCGAACTGGCGGCGTCCGGCACACCGGCCGTACCGACACGGGTAGTGTCACGCGGCGCCTCCGGCGGGGAGCAGGCCCGCGCGCTCGCGGCGTTCGGGGACGGTGAGGTGGTGATCAAGCCCGCGGTCTCGGTGAGCGGGAGGGGCGCGCTGCGGGCCGGCGCCACTGATGCTGCGTCAGCATTCCACCTGGCCACGCTGATCGGAGACGGGGACGCGCTGGTGCAGCCGTTCGCCGAGTCCGTGCTCGCACGCGGTGAAACCTCGCTGGTGTTCTTCGGTGAGACGTTCAGCCACGCGGTCCGCAAGGTCCCGGCCTCCGGCGAGTACCGCATCCACGAACACCATGGCGGCTCGGTCCTTCCGCACACTCCGTCCGCTGCTGAGCTGGCCGCTGCCCGCGCCGCCATGGCGGCTGCCCCCGCCGCGACCACCTACGCGCGAGTGGATCTGGTCGAGCTGCCGGACGGGCCCGCCGTCATGGAGCTGGAATTGATCGAGCCCGAGCTCTTCCTCACGCACGCCCCTTCCGCCGCCGCCCGCTACGCCGCCCACCTGGCGTCGCTGCTGTAACCGCCGTGGTTCACTCTTTGTATGATTGAGGAACAAAATGGGTCCTCAGTCACAAGGAGCGCCATGCCTGCCGTCCCCGCCCAGACCACCGCCGCCACCACCGGTCCGACCGCGGCCGTCACCCTGACCGGCCGCGCCCTGCTGCTCGACATGGACGGAACCCTGGTCGACTCGGGCGCGGTCGTCGCGCGGGTCTGGGGCCGCTGGGCCGACCAGCACGGGCTGGACATCGACGAGGTGCTGCAGGTGGTGCACGGACGCCAGGGCCACGCCAGCATGGCCGTGCTGCTGCCCGGCCGGCCCATGGAGCAGAATCTCGCCGACAACCGGCGGATGCTGGCCGAGGAGACCGCCGACACGGACGGCATCGTCCCGATCGACGGCGCGGACGCCTTCCTGGACGCGCTGGCCGGCCTCCCGCACGCCCTGGTCACCTCGGCCGACGACGCCCTGGCCCGGGCCCGGATGGGCGCGGCGGGCCTGTCGCTGCCGCCGGTCGCGGTGACCGCCGAGCACGTCACCCGCAGCAAGCCCGACCCCGAGGGATTCCACCTGGGCGCGCGGCTGCTCGGCCTGGCCCCGGAGGACTGCGTCGTCTTCGAGGACTCCGAGGCCGGGGTCGCGGCCGGGCGGGCCGCCGGCATGCGGGTGGTCGGCATCGGCGCGGCGACCCACGCCTACGGCGCGACCGTCACCGTCGACGACCTCACCCAGGTCCAGGTGGCCACCCACCCCGAGCACGGCCTCACCCTCACCGTCACCCCGCGCTGACGCCGCCCCGGCCGTACTCGGGGCCCGACTGGCTGATGATGCGTCAAGGCGCCTCGGGGCCGCTGACGCACCGGACGGTGGCGCGCCGCCTGGAGGTGGTCGGGCGCAGCCCCCGCCGGCGACGGGGGTGAGACGCTGAGCTGCGTCCGGGCGGCCACTTTTGGGGAGACCGCAACCGCCGCGACATCTATTGCTCAGTCAGATGGTGGACAACGAACAGCCGGTGAAGAGATGTCATGTCCACTTCCGGTTCCGGATGACGGCCCGGAGAATCATCGTCATGACCATCTCTCTACGCGCGTCGATCGCGCGCAACGTCTGCCTGGTTCTCACCGCCGGTGTGCTCGCGATGGCCGGTCCCGTGCTCCTGCCCGCCGCCAGTGCGCACGCGGATGTAAGCGGCACGGTCTGTCAGACCGCGCTGCCGACGCAGGCCGACGACACCCTCGGCCTCATCGCCCAGGGCGGACCGTATCCGTACCGCCAGGACGACTCCGTCTTCACCAACTACGAGGGCGTACTGCCCACCGAGCCGTACGGCTACTACCACGAATACACCGTGGTCACCCCGGGCAGCCCCACCCGCGGCGCCCGCCGCATCGTCGTGGACCAGCCGGACCAGCAGGACTACTACACCGACGACCACTACGCGACGTTCTCGCTGATCGATTCCACCTGCTGATCGGCCGGGTCTGCACCAGGCAACCCGCTGCCGGAGGCGGCCGGTGATCCGGGCGTCAGCCGAGTCCGGCCATGCCGCCCTCGCGCACCGTGGACTTCGCACCGACCCAGGTGCGCAGTTGCCGCGCGAGGGCGGCTCACTCGCTCAGCAGCCCGGGGGTCGGCAGCCGCGTCGCGTGACATCTGAGCAGGGGGCGGCCCCGGCCGGTGAATCGCTCGGGCGGGGGAGATTGCCGCAGGACTGGGATGGGCCGGGTTCCGTCGGGCATACGTGGAGGATGTCCGCTGTCCGGAGTGTGCTGGGCCGAGCCCGTCGAGATCCCGTCGTGGTGCAGACGCTGCGCGCGACGGTGGCGGCGACCCTGTCCTATGCCGTCGCGGAGCGGCTGAGCACCCAGCCGGCGCCGCTGACCGCGCCGCTGACGACGCTGCTCGTCGTCCAGGTCACCCTCTATTCGACGCTGACCACCAGCGCCCGGCGGGTCGTCTCGGTGGTCGCCGGGGTGGTCCTGGCGATCGGGTTCAGCTCGGTCGTGGGGCTGTCCTGGTGGAGCCTTGGCCTGGTCATCCTGGCTTCGCTGACGCTGGGCCAGTTCATCCGGGTGGGCGAGTTCGTCCAGGAGGTCGCGATCAGCGCGATGCTCGTCCTCGGTGTCACCCAGCTCGCCTCCCAGGCGTGGGACCGGGTCCTGGAGACGCTGATCGGAGCCGGCGTCGGACTGGCCTTCAACCTGCTGCTCGCGCCGCCGGTGTGGGTGGAGAGTGCGGGGGAGTCGATCGAGGACCTCGCCCGCCGGGTCCGGCAGCTGCTGCTGCGGCTCGGCGAAGAGCTGGACAGCCCCACGCCCGTCGCCCGGGCCGCCGAGCGGCTGCACGAGGCGCGGCGGCTGGACCAGCACATCGCCGAGGTGGACGCCGCGCTGCGGCAGGCCGAGGACAGCCTGCGGCTCAACCCCCGGATCAGCGAGCCGGCGCTGTCACGGGTGGTTCTGCGTACGGGCCTGGACACGTTGGAGATCTGTGTCGTCGTGGTGCGGGTCATCGCCCGTTCCCTGACCGACCTCGCCAAGCGCCGGCGGCCCGACGAACCACTGTTCGCCCCGGACGTGGCCGCCGGGCTGCAGGACCTCCTCGGCCACCTGGGCGGAGCCCTGGTGAGCTTCGGTGTGCTGGTGACCACCCAGGTCAGCCGGGACGCCGAGGGCGCCGACGCCCGGCTGACCGCCGAGCTGGCGGCCGCCTGGGCGAGCCGCGACCACATCGCCGAACTGCTGCTGCGGCAGGTTCAGCGGCACCCGCTGGCCTGGCAGCTCCACGGCGCCCTGCTCGCCGAGGTCGACCGGATCCTGGACGAGCTCGACGTGGAGCACCGGACCACTCGCCTCATGGAAGAGCTCGACCGCGGCGGCGCGCTGCGCCGCCGGCGTGCAGGTGCGCTGGCACGCCTGCGCCGCCTCGCGCGCGGCGAGCCGTTCCGCCCCCCGCGTTGACCACTACGAATGGCCGCGGTAGAGATCGGCCAGGAGCGCGACGGCGGCGTGGGTGGCGGGGTGGGGGTCGTGTTGGCGCCAGATGACGTGGACGGGTACGGGCGCCGCGTCGCGCACCCGCCGGTAGGTGATGCCGTCGCGCCGGTACTGGGCCACCGTAGCCTCCGGGGTGACGCCGACGCAGCGGCCTGTGGCGATCGCGGCGAGCCAGTCGTCGATGTCCCGGGTGTGCTCAAGCGATGGGCGGGCGTCTTCGGGCCACAGATCGGCAGTGGTGGTGCCGGTGCGGCGGTCGACGACCAGGGTGCGCTCGCGGATGTCGTCAAGCGCGATGGTTCGGCGACGGGCCCAGGGGTCGTCGCCGGCCATGGCGCAGTATCGGCGCTCGTGTCCGACCAGAGCGTGGGCGTAGCGGCGGGTGTCGATGGCGGTGCGGACCACCGCGAGGTCGCACAGCCCTTCGGCGAGGCCGCCGGTGGGGGTGTTGGCGCGGATCAGGCGGAGTTCGACGTCGGGGTAGCGGCCGGCCCAGCGGCGCTGGAATTCGGCGGTGTGGCGGCCCATGGCCGACCAGGCATGGCCGATGGTGAGCTGGGTGTGGCCGGTGGCGGCTTCGCGCATCAGGGTGTCGGCTTCGGCGAGCAGGTGCCGGGCGCGGGCGAGGACCTGGACCCCGGCTGTGGTGGGGGTGACGGTCCGGCTGGTGCGGTGCAGCAGCCGGACCCCGAGGATCTTCTCCAGGGCCAGCAGGGTGCGGGAGACAGCGGCCTGGGAGAGGCCGAGTTCGGCGGCGGCGTCGGTGAAGCTGCCGGTGTCGACGATCGCGACCAGGCAGCGCAGGTGCCGCAGCTCCATATCCATGACTCCAGCGTATAGACAACGGGGTTCATGCATTTTGCGTATGGGTGGGCCCGGCGGATCCTCGGTGGCATGACGACGCAGGCACAGGCATCGCGGATGGACGGCGGCAGCCCCCGGGATGCGGGCCCTCCTTCCGGTCGGCGGGTGGGGATGGTGATGATGGTCGGCAGCGCGTTGTCGAACCAGGCCGGAGCGGCTGTCGCGGCTGTGGCGTTTCCGGTGATGGGGCCGGTGGGTGTGGTGGCGGTTCGTCAGTGGGTGGCCGCCGTGGCCCTGGCGGCGGCGGGCCGGCCGAGGCTGCGGTCCTTCACGCGGGCACAGTGGGGGCCGGTGCTGGCTCTGGCGGCGGTGTTGGCCACGATGAATCTGTCGCTCTACACCGCGATCGATCGGATCGGGCTCGGCCTGGCCGTCACCCTGGAATTCCTGGGCCCGTTGTCCGTGGCGCTGGCGGCGTCCCGCCGCGCGGTGGACCTGGGCTGCGGCCTGATCGCCGGGGCGGCCGCGGTGGCCCTGGCACGCCCGCAGCCCTCCACGGACTACCTCGGGATCGGGCTGGGCCTGCTGGCCGCAGTGTGCTGGGCGTTGTACATCCTGCTCAACCGCACGGTCGGTGCACGCGTGCCCGGCGCGCAGGGAACAGCCGCGGCCGCGGTGGTCTCCGGCCTGCTGTACCTGCCTGTCGGACTCGTCTTCTTCCTCCACCGCGCACCGTCCGCGACCGCCCTGGCGCACGCGGCCGCGGCGGGCGTCCTGTCCTCGGCCGTCCCGTTCCTTGCAGACCTGCTGGCACTGCGCCGCGTCCCGGCCAGGTTCTTCGGCCTGTTCATGAGCGTCAACCCGATGCTGGCCGCCCTGGCCGGTCTCGTCGCCCTCGGCCAGGCGCTGGGCTGGGTCGAGTGGGCCGCCATCGCCGCCATCGTGGCGGCCAACGTCGTCTCCGTGCTGGCCGCCGCACGCCACACCCAGTCGTTCCCGGACACGCCTCGCGACGCTTGCACGAGGGCCGGGGTACGGAGTTCGACCGCCTCGCCGTCTCCGTGCGCGACACCGACTCCACAGCCGTTGCCCTGTGCCCCTGTTCAGCCCGTCGGTGTGCGGTGCCAGGACGTCGACACCGGTGGTGGAGGTGGTGACTGCCGCGGGGGCGCAAGGCCGAGAGGGTCAGATGCGGCCGGTGGGTGTTGAACGGACGCCTTGCGGGGGGTCGGCTTCGGCGATGAGGAGGGCGACGTCGTCGTTCCCGTCTCTGCTGGGCAGCGCGGCCAGGAGCCGGTCGCAGGTGGCTTCCAGGGGCAGCCGGGGGCTGGTGAGCTGGTCGAGGAGGGTGCTCAGGCCTGCGTCGAGGGGCTGGTCGCGTTGCTCGACCAGGCCGTCGGTGTAGAGGACCAGGCGGCTGCCGACCGGGAGGTCGATGCTGGTGGTGGTCAACGGGACCCGGTCGGCGGCGCCCAGCGGAGCGCCGGGGGGCAGGTCGAGCAGCAGGGCCGACCCGTCCGGGTGTTGGAGGGCGGGCGGCGGGTGGCCGGCCAGGGCGATGCGGCACCGGCCGGCGGCCGGGTCGTGGATGGCGCAGACACAGGTGGCGATGGTCTCCTCCAACTCGCCGGTCAGCACATCGAGGTGATGGAGGATGTCGGCGGGGTCCAGGCCGAGGTGGGCCAGGGTGCGGGTGGCGGTGCGCAGTTGGCCCATGGCCGCGGCGGCGTTGATGCCGTGGCCCATGGCGTCGCCGACGACCAGGGCGGTGGCCGTGGCGGTGAGCGGGATGACGTCGAACCAGTCGCCGCCGGCGTGGCCCGGCGCCCCGGCGGGCTGGTAGCGGCAGGCGATGCTCAGGCCCGGTGCGTGGGGCGGGGTGTGCGGGAGCAGGTGGCGCTGGAGAGTGGCCGCCGCGTGGCGCTGGCTCTGGTACCAGCGGGCGTTGTCGATGCAGACGGCGGCGCGGGCGGCGAGTTCCTCGGCGAGCAGGACGTCGTCGGCGTCGAACGGCAGCGGGTTGCGCGCCCGCACCAGGTCGAGCACGCCCAGCACCTCGCCGCGGGCGATGAGCGGGACGGCCAGGTAGGAGTGGACACCGGCCCGGGCCAGGACGGCCGCGGCCTGGCCGTCGCGCGCGATGCGCGCCAGGTGGTCGGAGCGCACGTGCGGGATGTGCACGGGTCTGCCGGTGGTCGCGCAGCGGGTGACCAGCCGGTTGGCCTCGTAGCGGCTGATCTCCCCCACCGGGTCGGCCGCGCCCGCCGCCTCGGTGGGATAGGCGGCCTTGACCGCCAGGGCACGGAAGATCGCGGGTCCGGTCGGCGTCAGGTGGGCGCTGCGCGCCTGCAGGACCGCGTCCAGGACGTCGACGGCGGCGATGTCCGCCAGGTCGGGCACCACCGTGTCGGCCAGCTCGCGGGCGGTCTGCTCCAGGTCGAGGGTGGTGCCGATGCGGGCGGAGGCGCGGGCTATCAGCGCGAGCCGGCGGCGGGCCTGAGCGGCTTGGCGGTCCGCGCTGTGCTGCTCGGTGACGTCCACCACCGACACGGCCACACCGATGACCCGCCCGCCGGGGTCCTCCAGCCGGTAGTAGGAGACCAGCCAGGCATGCTCTGTGCCCGGGTCGGCCGGGGTCCGACCGGTGGTGAACTGGTCCAGCAGCGGCCTGCCGCTGGACAGCACCTCGCGCATCGCCGCCTCGACCGCGTCGCCGTCCAGGAACGGCAGCATCTCGCCGGCCGTGTGACCGAGATGCCGCTGGGCGGGGATGCCGTTGATGTGCTCCAGTGCCGGGTTGACCAGCACGTACCGCAGGTCGGTGTCGAGGACGGCCAGGCCGATCGGGGACTGGGCGACCAGCCGCAAGGACAGGGCCAGGTCGCGTTCCACGCCCCGCACGACCGCCTCGTCGGCGGCGACACCGAGCGCGTACCAGGCTCCGTCCTTGGCCCGGAGCCGCATGTTGCGGAACTCCACCAACCGTGTCGAGCCGTCCCTGCGCCGCACGGGGAACACACCCGCCCAGCTCTCCCCACTCGCCATGACCGCGGCAAACAGCTCCAGGATGAGGTCGACATGCTCCTCGGGGACCAGCAGCTTCGCCGCGTAACGGCCCAGGGCCTCATCTGCGCTCCAGCCGAACAGCTCGCATGCCTGTGGGCTCCACAGTGTGATCCGGCCCTCGCTGTCGAGAAGCACCGCCGCGACACCCAGCAGGTCGAGCAGCCCGCCGGGCAGCGACGCGGCGATCCGCGCCGGGCCTGGTCCGGTCCCGTTCACGTCGGAGGCGCTCATCCCAGCGCTCCCTCCACCTCGTCACGCACGCCGAGGGCTGATCCCTGGGTCCGTGCCCTCGACCGTGAGGTCTCAGGGGGCGCGGGCCCGATCCACTCCATCGTCTCCCGCCGCCGCACATCCGGCAGATCCAACCGCACCCGGCAGCGGTCCCGCGGACCGCCGTGCGCCGCACACGCGAGGGTGAGACGGTCGTACGGGCGGGGGATCCCAGAGCGAGGAGAAGGGACGTGGTCCGCGATGAGCATCACCCGTCGCATCAGCGGTCTGTTCAAGGTCAAGGCGGAGAAGGCACTGGATCGTGCCGAGGACCCGAGGGAGACCCTGGACTACTCCTATCAGCAACAGCTGGCGCTGCTGCAGAACGTCCGTCGAGGGCTCGCCGACGTGGCCACCAGCCGTAAGCGCGTCGAGCTGCAGCACAGCCAACTGGAACAGTCGGCCGAGAAGCTGCAGGACCAGGCCCAACAGGCGCTCGGGCTCGGGCGGGACGACCTGGCCCGTGAGGCGCTGACCCGCCGCACCGCGGTCCTGGCCCAGGACCAGGACATGCAGGCGCAGGCGACCGCATTGCGCGAGGAGGAGCAGAAGCTGACCCTCGCGGAGCAGCAACTGCAGGCCAAGGTCGAGGACTTCCGCACCCGGAAGGAGACCGTCAAGGCGTCCTACACGGCAGCTGAAGCCGAGACGCGGATCGGTGAGGCGGTCACCGGCATTTCCGGTGAGATGAGCGACGTCGGCGCGGCGGTGCAGCGCGCTCAGGACAGGACTGAGCAGTTGCAGGCCCGCGCCGGCGCGTTGGACGAGCTGATGGCCTCCGGCGCACTGGAGGATGCCACCTCGCCGGTCGCCCACGACGAGCTGAAGTCCGAGTTGGACCAGATCTCCGCACGCGGGGACGTCGACGCCGAGCTCGCCGCCATGAAGGCCGAGCTCGCCGGCGGCGCGGCGCCGCCGCGGCTGGAGTCGGGGGCGGCCCGGGAGGAGCAGCCGGAGCGTGGTGACGGCGCCGTGAAGCCGAAGGACGAGGGGGCCGGCTAGGCGCTTGTCAGCTGTGTGCAGAGGGCGTCGAGTGTGTTGGTGGCACGGGCGAGCCCGAGATGGTCGATGTAGTCCCGCGACTCGACGATCAGCCCTTCGCGGATCCGGAAGACGATGATGCCCGGCGCGGCCCAGCCCGCGTCGCCGCGGTAGGTGAACTCGCCGATGACCACCTCGGGGTCGGCAGTGTGATGGACGCGTACGTCCTCGACGCGAAAGCCTGCCAGGCCGGCCGGCCCCGCCGCGGCGAAGTGCTGTCGGAGTGCTTCGCGGCTGAGTATCGGGGTGTCGCCGAGTGGGGCCATCGGGTGCCGCACGTCGGTCTCTTCGGCGTAGAACTCGGCCAGCCTGTCGACCTGGTCGCGATCGCCGTTCTGCAGCCGGCAGGCGCCGTCGAGCATGGCGCGGAACATGTCTTCGGGGGTTCGCATCATGGTTACCCTTCCAAGCGGAGTCTTCACTCCGAATAATACGGAGTCGAAACTCCGAATAGCAAGACTTGCTCACCGGGGGCCTGCGGGAGCAGGACTGCCGGGGAGGGAAGATGGTGGGATGCGAAGCGATGCGCAGGCGAATCGGGACCGGGTGCTGGCCGCGGCCGAAGAGGTGTTCGGCGAGTCCGGCAACGCCGGCTCGACCGAGGAGGTCGCGCGCCGGGCCGGCGTCGGAATCGGCACCGTCTTCCGGCACTTCCCGACCAAGCGGGTGCTGATCAAGGCCACGATCGTTCGCCACCTCACCCTGCTCGCTGAAACAGCACGGGCGCGGGGCGAGGGCGGCGAGGCCGGGGCGGCGTTCCGGGAGACGTTCCGGGAGATGGTCTCAGGCGCCCCGGCGAAGCTCGCGCTCGTCGCGTTGCTGGAGGAGCCCACCGACTCGACAGGCTCCGCCGATGAGGTGGAGGCCGCGGCCACCATGGTGCGCCAAGCCGTCGAGGAGTTGCTCTCCCGCGGCCAGCAAGCCGGTGAGGTGCGCGCGGACGCGACGGTGGATGAGGTCTACATGCTGATCAGAGCGCTGGCCAACGCCCGGGGCGACCGGACCGTCGTGGACAGAGCGGTCGACATCGTGCTGGACGGCCTGTCCCCGCGGCGTTCCGAGTAGCGACCCCGCGAACGCGCCGCTGCGCTTCGCGAACCGTTGCTGCTGCCGCGCCATGGTGCTCGTGTGGTTCCCTGCACCGCCCGGTTCATCCCTGAATATGACGCTGGCGGAGATCGCAGACGCGTGGTGGACTGGTCGGCGGCGTCGGCCGATTGGAGGCGGGCACCGCCACCTTGTCCACGCGTAAGGAGCGTTCATGGCCCGCTCGTTCCGTTTCGGCGTCAATCTGCTCACCCCGGCGGCGAGCGGGCGGTGGCGCGAGAAGTGCCGCATGGCGGAGGCGCTCGGATACGACGTGATCATGGTCCCCGACCACCTGGGCATGCCCGCGCCGTTCCCCGCCCTGATCGCCGCGGCCGAGGCCACCGAGCGGCCCCGGCTCGGCACCTTCACCCTCAACGCCGGCTTCTGGAACCCGGTGCTGCTCGCCCGCGAGGTCGCCACCACCGACCAGCTCACTGGCGGCCGCCTCGAACTGGGGCTCGGCACCGGATATGTGAAGGCGGAGCACGATGCGGCGGGCCTGCCCTTCGGCACGCCCGGCGAGCGCGTGGCCCATCTCCAGCACACGATCCAGGAGTTGGACCGCCTGTACGGCTCGGGCGACTTCGCGCCGCAGCCGCTGCAGCGGCCCCGGCCGCCGCTCCTGATCGGCGGCAACGGCGACCGTGTCCTGAAGCTGACCGCCCGGCACGCCGAGATCGCCGCGTTCACCGGAGCACGCACGGACCCGGCCAACCCGAACGGCAAGCCGATCACGCTCACGGCCGCGCAGCTGGAAGAACGCGTCACCACGTACCAGAGCTTCGCGACCGACCGTGCCGAGCCGGCCGAGCTGAACCTCCTGGTCTCCTTGGTCGTGGTCACTGACAACCGCCGGGCAACCCTGCGCCCGTCCCTCGGCAACGTCCCGCACCTGACCGAGGACGAGGCCCTCGACCTGCCGACCCTCCTGATCGGCACGGTCCGGCAGATGGCCGAGCAAATGCGCGCGCAGCGGGAGCGGTACGGCTTCACGTACATCACCGTCCTGGAGCCCGCGATGGAGACCTTCGCCCCGGTCATCGAGGAACTGCGCGGCGAGTGACCGCCGCCGCGCCCCGCCCCGCCGCCGACCGGCAGATCACCGCCCACGGGCCGGGGCAACATCCCCGACGGCGGCCGGCGGTCAGAGCAGGTGGGTGTCGCCGCGGGCGATGAGGAGCTTGCGGAGCAGGTCGCCGAGCTGGTCCCGTTCGGCGGGGGTGAGGGTGGCGACCAGCCGCTCCTCGTTCCGGACGTGGCCGAGCACGAGGGCGTCGATCAGCTCCTTGCCCGCCGGGGTGAGCCGGATCAGGACGGCGCGGCGGTCGGTCGGGCAGGGGCGGCGTTCCACCAGGCCCTTGGCCGACAGCTTGTCGACGCGATTGGTGATCGCGCCGGAGGTGACCATGGCGGACTTGAGCAGGGCGCGGGCGTTGAGCTCGTAGGGGTCGCCGGAGCGGCGGAGCGTCGCCAGCACGTCGAACTCGGAGAAGTCCAGGCCGTGTTCGGCGAAGTAGTCGCGCAGTGCGGCGTCGACATGGGCGTGGAAGCGGTTGAGGCGGCCGATCAGGGCCATCGGGGCCGTGTCGAGATCCGGCCGGGTCAGGGCCCACTGGTCGACGATGTCGTCGACCGCGTCGCGCCGCGGCGGGTGCGGCTGGTGCGGCCGGTGCGGCGCGTCCGGCTCCTGTGGGTCGTCGGGCATGGGCTCTCCTCCGCGATGGGCAGATGTCTCACCATTAAGATACTTGACGTTCACGCACTCTCGGGCCACAATTTATCTCAACGTTCATATAGTCAATGCTGAGGTGATTGTCATGGGGCTGGGGACGGCCAAGGACACACGCGGGGCACGGGTCGGGGTGGCGGTCACGGCGGCGCTGGCGCCGGTCATGTGGGGCACGACCTACCTGGTCACCACCCAGATGCTGCCGGAGGGACGGCCGCTGCTGCTGGCCGCGGTGCGGGCGCTGCCCGCGGGACTGCTGCTGCTTCTGGTCGGACGAAAGCTGCCGCGTGGCCGATGGTGGGGGCGGGCGGCGGTGCTCGGGATGCTGAACATCGGGTTCTTCTTCCCGCTCGTCTTCTTCGGTGCCTACCGGCTGCCCGGAGGCGTCGCCGCGACGATCGGGGCGATCCAGCCGCTGCTGGTCGCGGGCTTCGGCGTCGGCGTGCTGGGCGTGCGGCCGGGGCGTCGGGCCCTGATCGCCGGAGTGGTCGGCGTCGTCGGCGTCGGGCTGCTGGTGCTCAAGGCCGGCGCGACGCTGGACGGCGCCGGGATCGCGGCGATGGTGACCGCTGTGGTGCTGATGGCCCTCGGCACGGTGCTGGTCCGTCGCTGGGGCAGGCCGGAGGGGGCCACCCTGGTCGACCTGACGGCCTGGCAGCTGGTCGCGGGCGGGCTCTTCCTCACCCCGTTGGCCGCGCTGGTGGAGGGCGCGCCGCCGGTGCCGACCACGACCAACCTGCTCGGCTTCGCCTACCTCGGCCTGCTCAGCACGGCGTTGGGCTACGTGCTCTGGTTCCGCGGCATCGACCGCCTCGGCGCCGGACCGGCGTCCTTCCTCGGCCTGATCAACCCGCTCGTCGCCACGATGGGCGGCCTGGTCGTCCTGCACCAGACGCTGACGGGGTGGCAGCTGCTCGGTCTGGTGCTGGCGCTCGGCGCGATGCTGGCCGGCCAGGCCCCCGCGCGTCGGCCGGCGGAGCCGGCTCCGACGAGGGAGCCGGCCGCCGCGTCCGGCGACCGCGTGTCTCAGCCGGGCCTGCCGGCCGCGTAGCCGAGCAGGAAGAGCGCCTCGGCGAGGGAGAGCCGCTCCAGCTCCCGTGGGGAGACGCTCTCGTTGGCCGCGTGGATCTGCCCCTCGGGCTCGCTGAGACCGGTCCGCGCGCGGGGCCTCGTCAGCCGGAGGCGGTGAGGCGCTGCACCTCGGCGTAGCCGGGGATCGGCTCGGCCGGGACGGAGGGCGCCGAGCCGGCCCGGATTTCCTCGGCGCATCGGAGCGCCGCGCCGAGGGCTGCGCGGAAGAGCAGCGACCCCAGGCTGACGCGGGCGACGCCGACGGCGGCCAGCTCCGCGACGCCCGGACCGCCGGGCCGGTAGAGGATGTTGAGCGGGACGCGCAGGTCGCGCACCACGGCGGCGATGGCCGCGAGGTCGCTCAGGCCGGGGACGAAGACGCCGTCGGCCCCGGCCCGTTGGTAGGCGTCGAGGCGGGCCTGCGTCTGCGCCGCGCGGTCACCGCCCAGCCAGTAGGTGTCCGTCCGGGCGTTGACGAAGAGGCCGGGAGCGGTGTCCTTGACGGCCGTGATCTTCGCCGCGTGCAGGTCCGCCGGGGCGAGGGTACCGTCCGGGCGGCCGTCCTCCAGGTTGATGCCGGTGGCTCCGGCGTCCTGGAGCGCGCGGGCGTACGCGGCCACTTCGGCGGGATCGTCGCTGAAGCCCGACTCCGCATCGACGGAGAGCAGAAACGGACGGCCGCCGAGCAGGCGGGCCAGGCGTAGCGTCTCGCCCCTGGTCGCGCCTTCGCCGTCGGGGAGGGCGGCGGCTGCGGCGACGCCCAGGCTGGTGGTGCCGATCGCGGCGAAGCCCTGCTCGGCGAGGGCCAGAGCCGAGGCGCCGTCCCAGGCGTTGGGGAGGAGCAGCGGCGTGCCCGGCCGGTGCAGGGCGGCGAAGGCGGTCATGCGGGGAGCCCTTCGGTCGTGGTCATGTTCGGGGTCGCGGACAGGTCGCCGACGGCTTCCGCGTAGTAGACGGAATCCGAGACGTGCAGGGCGAGGTGACGGAAGGTCCAGCCGCCGCCCGGGGAATCGTCGAGCTGAGCCGGTGTCAGTGCGCCGAGGCGGTGGGACCAGATCCGGGCGAGCCGGGTCAGCCGGCTGCGGGCCTCGTCGAGGTCGTCCGGCGTGAACGGCGCGAGGTCGGCGGGGGTGGTGGTGGCGGAGGCGTGCCAGTGGTCCGGCTCGGTCGGCTCGCCGGCCAGGCGGGCCTCCAACTCGGCCAGGTGGTCCGTGAGATGATCGGCGACGCGGCGGATCGCCTTGTGCGGGGTGTAGACGCGATCGCCGGCCGGGACCGGCTTCCCGTCCCAGGCGGTCCAGGTAGCGGCGAGCGAGAGGACGTGGTCCACCATCCCGGCCACGGCTGCCCCGCTCTCGGGGGGTGCGGGCTGCAGGGCCGCGGTGGCCAGGGCCATGGCCTGCGCGCGGCCGGGGCAGAGCCGGGGCGCGGCGCCGAAGGTGAGCGGATCAGGCCGGTGCTCCTCGACTCCCGCGTCGGGTCGGCCGTGGGCTGCCACGACATCGAGGAGCACGAGGTCGCCCGCGCCGACCTCGACCCCGGCGACACGGGTGGGTCGGACTGCGGTCCGCCGCAGTTGCCGGACCGGGGGGTTCCGGCGCAGGGTGTCCTCCAGCAGCGTGGCGGTGTCCGGGTGGGCCGTTGTGGCGCGGCGGGCGTGGTCGATGAGGGTGGCGGTGGCCTCACAGCCCTGGACCAGCAGGCCGATCCGGTTGGCCGCCCGTTCCCCCTCCCCGCCGACGTGCGGCAGCAGCCACGCCACGGCAGCATCGGCGGCTCGCTCGGCCTCGGCGTCCGCCGTGCCGAAGTACGCCGCCGCGACCGTCCGGACGGCGAGCGCGACGCCGTGCGGATCGGCCAGGCCCAGGCAGCGGGCCAGTGCGCGGACGACGCGGAGTCGCTCGTCGTCCCGCCGCGGGTCCAGCGCGTAGGCGCGGGCGGCCTCGCCGGGGGCGAGCAGGGCCAGGTCCGCCTCCACCGCGGCCCGCCGGCGCGCGTGGTCCTCGCCCGAGCTGAACCGGGCCACGTTCGCGCGCAGCCAGGCCAGGCTGCCGGGCGGACCGGTCTCGGCGGCCGGAAGCGGGACGAGATGCGGGTCGCCCAGGGCGAGCATGATGTCGGCGTAGCGGTCGAAGCTGTGCGTGGTGGGCATGGGTCCACGCTAGGAGCGGGACAGTTCGGTGGCCGCCGAACTGTGGCCGGGGCAGGATGGCGGTATGTCACTCGTACAGACCGCCGGACTGCTGGCCGACCGGACCAGGGCCGAGTTCTGCCTCGCCCTGCTGGACGGACGCGCTTGGACGGCCGGTGAACTCGCCCGGCACGCGGGCGTCTCCGCTGCGACGGCGAGCGAGCAGCTCACCCGCCTGATCGACGGCGGACTGCTCGCCGAGGAGCGCCAGGGCCGGCATCGCTACGTCCGGCTGGCCGGACCGGCGGTGGCGTCGCTGATCGAGGAGCTCTCCTCCTTCGGCCCGGCCGGGACCCGGCCTCGGTCGGCCGGACTGCGCGAGTCGAGCCGGCTGAGCGCCGAGGCTCGTGGGCGTACCTGCTACGACCATCTCGCCGGGCAGTTGGGCGTGGGCGTCAGCGATGCGCTGCTCCGCCGTGGCCTGGTCAGCGACGAGGACGGGCTCTCCCTCACCGCATCGGGCCGGAGCTGGTTCGCCGCGCAGGACATCGCGATCGAACCGGCGCCCGCTCCGCGCCGGAGCACCCGGCCGGTGCTGCGCGGCTGCCTGGACTGGACCGAGCGCCGCATGCACCTTGGCGGCCTCGTCGGCGCGGCGCTCTGCCGCACGGCGTTCGAACGCGGCTGGGTCGAACGCATCGGCACCGGCCGCGCCCTCAGGCTCACCACGCTGGGTGTCCGCGACTTCACCGAGCCACTCGGCCTGGCCCGCCCTGCGGCCTGACACCCGCTAGGCCTCCCGCCGGCCCCGCACACCCCTGGACCGCCTACGATCACTGAGCCCTTGGACTTGATCATCAAGACGCGCCGGACCGTTCCACGTGTGACGTAGGTGGCTAAGGCCTGGGCCGGGTTTGGAAGATCGGCCATCCAATTTCGGTCTGCCACAACGACTCATCCGGGGTATCGGAGGGGCCGACGAGGTAGTACTCGCGAATCGGTCCGTCGACCGCCAGGGCGTGTCGGGTCACGTAGTCGGCGAGGGCACCATACGTTCGGTCGACTTCGGTGCTGGAACCGGGATGGACGATCGTGGCGAGCTCCGCCGGCGGGATCACGGTGGTGCTGACGCGTCCGACCGGCTGTGGCAGGGGGTCGGACGGAAGGAAGATCGTGACCCGCCCCCGGCCCTCGGTGAACAGCTCCGTGTCGTAGATGCCCCCCAGGGAGCCGGCCGGGTTGATGCCCTGGGCGGACAGGGTGGCGGCCACTTCGCCCATGGCTCCCCGGTACCAGGCCACAACGTCGGCCTGGTCAACGGTGCCGGTGATGGCAGCGGCGGGCGCGGCGGCGACATGGCGGTGATCAATCGCGACGGTGCTGTCCCGGGGGCGGTCCAGCAGACCCCGGAGGGATGCGACCGTCTCCTGGGTTCGGGCCAGGCTGGACTCGAGACGCGTCAGATGGTTGGCGATCACCCGGTTGCGGGTCTCGACGTCAGGAGCCTGAAGCACGATCTGGATGTCATCGAGCGGCATCTCCAGATCGCGGAAACGGCGGATGATCTGTGCCTTGACGATCTGCTCCGCGGCATAACGCCGGTACCCGCTGTCCACGTCCACCTCGACCGGCTCCAACAGGCCGACCTCGTGGTAGTGGCGAAGCATCTTCACGCTCAGGTGCGTGGCCCGGGAGAAGTCGCCGATGGGCATCGTCGAGTTCACGAGCCCAGCGTGACTCTCCCACCGTAGGAGAGTCAAACAGAAACGCCGCTCTTGACCCTCCCCCAGCGGGAGCACAAACGCTGGCATCAGATCGTTCCGCACAGAAACGAGGATGTCATGGGTACCACCGCTGGAACTGTTGGAACCGCCCTGGTCAGCGGGGCCACCCACGGGATCGGCCGGGCGGCTGCACTGCGCCTGGCCCGAGACGGATGGGAGGTCATCGTCCACGGCCGCAACGCGGAGCGGGGCGCCGAGGTCGTCACTGCCATCCGGGCCGAGGGAGGCCGAGCCCGCTTCGTGGCAGCCGACCTGACGGACATCGGCGAGGTGCGCCGCCTGGCCGAGGAGGCCGGCGAGGTCGACGCGCTGGTCAACAACGTCGGCACATCGTGGTTCGGCCCGACCGCCGATCCAAAAGACAACAGCAAGAGAACAAGGAGGACTGAGGGCCATGAAGCTCCTCGGGTTGGATCACATCGGAATCGTCGTGCGCGATATGGACGAAACCATCGCGCGGGCGGGCGAGACCGTTGATGGCAGCGCTCTCGGCGAGCGCATTCTCACCGACGACCTCGACCTGCAGTTTCTGCTCTTCGGTGAAACGCGCCTGGAACTGATTGAGCTCCGCGCCGCCGGTTTCGGCATGCCGATGCTCAAGGATGGCGAGACTGCGGTCATCGGCCATCTCGGATATGAAGTCGACGACCTCGAAGACACCAAGGCCGAACTGGCACACCGAGGGGTCGGCTTCCAAGGCGAGTTCAAGACCGACGAGGTCCACTCCATCTTCACGGTGCCGGAGACGACGTTCGGGCTGACCCTGCAGTTCACGCAGTACCTCGGCCGCGGGACGGCCGCGTGAGCGCCGAGGGATCCAACGCGCCGGATCCATCCGGGCGGCCAGGCCCTGGAGTTGCAGGTCAACGGCGCCCGCTACGGCTACGTCCCCTTCCTCCTGCGCGAGACATAACCCCCTTCCGCCGCCACCGCGGAGACCGACCCGGAACCTGGCGGCAGCGGGAACGAGGTCATCGGGGTGGCTAGGTGCTCGGGTTGTCCGGGGCGGGTTGGGCGGGGGCGTAGATCTGGATGTCGTTGCCGCGCACGCGTACCGGTAGCCGTGGCAGTGCGGGCAGCGGGTTGTTGTTGTGAGGGTGGGTCAGTGGCTCTCCGGCCAGGGTGAATGTCGCTCCGTGGCAGGGGCAGGCCAGCTGGTCCTTGGGCGGGGTGAGGTGCAGGCGGCAGCCCTGGTGGGTGCAGATTCCGGAGACGGCCTGTACCCGCCCCGAGGTGCGCCGTAGGAATCCGGTGACGGTGCCGAGGTCGAAGGGCAGCACGGTGCCCTCGGGGAGGTCGGCGACCGTGGCCGCGGCCTGCCAGGCGCCGGTGGTGGGGGTCAGCTCGGCCTCGGCCGGGACGGTCGGCGCCTGGTGGCTCAGGGCGTAGCCCGCTCCTGCTCCGGCGGCGGCCGAGGCGCTCATCGCGGTGGCGGCCAGAAACCGGCGCCGTCCCAGGGACCATCGGCGGCCTGGTGGGGCGGCTGCGGGAGCCGGTGCGGGGCTCGGCGCGGAGGACTGGGCGGCGAGGCGGCGGCGCAGGTCTTCGACGAACGCCTCGCGGGGGTGCTGGGCGTCGGGTCCGGTGGCCGCCAGGTCGATGGCGATGCGCGCCACGGCCAGGTCCTCCTCGGTGGGGGCGAAGGGCCTGGGTCGGCGTCGGCGCAGCAGGCTGTCCACGTAGCGGTCGATCGGGCGCTTCATGACGCTTCCCCTTCCTGGTCGAGTCCTGCTGCTTTGCGCAGGGCGCGGTGCTGGAGCACTTTGGCGTTGGCGACGCTGATCCCCAGTTCCTCGGCAGCTCCCTTGATGGTGTAGCCGCGCAGGAACCGCAGGGTGAGGATCATGCGGTGGCGTTCGGACAGCCCGGACAGGATCGTGGTGATCCGTTCCGGGGTCCGGCCCGGGTCCTGGGTGTCGGTGGGTGCGGTGAAGTCCTCCAGGTCGAGCTGGTCCAGGTCGATCTCGGTGACCTGGTGGCCCAGGGTGTTGCGCCAGTGCCGGATCAGGACCGTACGTGCGGTTGCCAGCAGGTAGGAGCGGACCTCGCCGATGCTGGCGGTGGTGCGCAGCGGCCCCATCGCGTCGAGGAAGACCTGGGAGGTCAGGTCCTCGGCGTCAGGGCGGTTGCCGACCTTGGCGAACATCTGCCGGTAGATCCGGTCGACGTTGTCGGCGTAGATCGCATCCCAGTCCGCATAGGCGGCTGTGGGCAGGACGGTGGGCCTGGGGGCCTGCCGCGTCTGCGGTGCCGTGGCACCGGGCCGCTCACCAGGGGAGGTGGCGGACACCGCGCGCCTCCACAGTGCGGGCAGCCGCGCTCGAATTCCCGTGGTCACGCTGCATGGTAGTGCCCCACCGCTTCCTCCCGACGCGCAGGTTCATCCCAGGACCCGGCAGGTCCAGCCCTGTCGGCTGTGCCGGTCACAAGGGGATAGCGCCCCGGGTTACACCGCGCCGTCGAGCGGCGGCATCGAGCGACGGCGTGCGGTGCCCTGACGTGTCCTGCGGTGTCGTGCGGTGTAACCCCGCTCCTATCTCCAGGTGAGTTCGCGGGGCGCCGGTCCTTGCCGGCCCTGGGCGCCCCGCCCGGATGAAGAGACGAGAGTCATGAACCTGCCCGTTCACCGCCGCGCGTCCCGCATGCTGAAGCCAGCCGTCCTGGGCCTGACCGGCCTGGGCGCCGCCATGCTGCTGGCCGCCTGCGGCAGCCCCGCCCACCCGGTCGCGCAGCAGACCGCGCTGTCCGCCGGGGCGGGACAGTCGCTGGCCGGGACGCCCGGCTCCACCGCCACCGGCCCGCTCGCCACGCCTTCCGCGATGCCGGGGATGACCATGAGCGCTCCCGCCGGGGGCGGCTCCACCACCAGCGCCCCGGCGGCAGCGGTGGGCGGTGACACGGTGGCCATCAAGGGTTTCGCGTTCGCCCCGGCCAACCTGGTCGTCAAGGCGGGTACCACCGTCACCTGGACCAACCAGGACACCGACGCTCACACCGTCACCAGTCAGGGAAACGCCGGTCCGTTGGCCTCTGCGGCGCTGACCCGGGGGCAGACCTACGCCTACACGTTCACCACCCCGGGCACCTACGCCTACCTGTGCACCATCCACCCCTTCATGACCGCGACCGTGACGGTGACCAAGTGACCGACAAGCCCCGCAGCCCCGCCGGCTCCAGCGCCGACCAGCCCGAGCCTGCCTCCGAGCACGGCATGAGTCGGCGCCAACTGCTCCGCCACGCCGGATGGTTCGGCTCCGCCGTGGTGCTGACGGTTGCGGGCGGCGAGGTCATCAGCCACATCGCTCACGACCAGGACAGCGCCGCCGCGGCCGCCGTCGCGGCAGATGCCAACGCCCTGCGGTTCGTCCAGGTGTCCGACAGCCACATCGGCTTCGACGGCCCCGCCAACACCGACGTGACCGGCTCGTTCAGCGAGGCGCTCGAACAGATCAACACCCTCGGGTTCCGCCCCGACTTCGTCATGCACACCGGCGACCTGACGCACCTGTCCACCCCGGCCCAGTTCGACCAGGTCCAGCAGATGCTCGGCGGTGTGCGCACAGGCCGGGTGTTCACCGTCCCCGGGGAGCACGACTCGGTCGGCGACGCCGGGCGCGCCTACCGGCAGCGGTTCGGCGCCGGCACCTCGGGCGACGGCTGGTACTCCTTCGACACCCACGGCGTCCACTTCATCGCCCTGGTCAACACCCTCAGCCTGGAGAAACTCGGACACCTCGGCGCGGACCAGATCGACTTCGTGCGCAGGGACGTCGCAGGGCTCAAGCCCGACACCCCGATCGTGGTGTTCAGCCACATCCCCCTGTTCGCGATGTACCCGGAGTGGGGCTGGAGCACCGACGACGCACTGCAGGTCCTGGCCCTGCTCAAGCGCTTCGCCTCGGTCACCTGCCTCAACGGCCATGTGCACCAGCTGTTCAGCAGGACCGAAGGCAACGTCACCTTCCACTCCGCCACCACCACCGCCTACCCGCTCCCCGCCCCCGGCCATGGCCCGGCACCCACCCCACAGGTGCTGCCCGCCGGACAGCTCAAGTCCGCCCTCGGCATCCGCAGCGTGACCTACCGGCAGGGCACCGCCGCCCTGGCCCTCACCGACGAGAGGCTGGCATGAAGACCGCATCCGCCCGGACCATCGCCCTGCGAACCGCACTCGCCGCCACCCTGGCGGCCAGCGGATACATCCACGCCCAGCTCTACATCACCGGCTACCGCTACATCCACGTCATCGGCGTGATGTTCCTCCTGCAGGCCAGTGCCTCCTTCGCGATCGCCGCTCTGCTGCTGATCGGCGACCCCCCGCTGATCCGGCTCGCCGCCGCGGGAGCGGCCGGCGGTGCCCTGACCGGATTCGCCGCCTCCCGCACCACCGGCGTCTTCGGCTTCGTCGAACGCGGCCTGCAACCGTCCCCCCAGTCTCTGCAGAGCATCCTGGTCGAAACCGCCACCCTGCTCCTGCTCGCACCCGCACTCATCCGCACCCTGCGACGCCTGCGGGCGAGCCGCCGTCAGGACCTGTCCGGCCCTAGGCGTTCGAGCGGAAGATGGGCCAGCCGACCTCGGTGACCCAGTCGTGCTCGTCGGCCACGTCGAGGGGGCTGCGCAGGTAGAACTCGCGCAGCGGGCCGTCGACGCCGATTTCATGGCGGGCGGCGTGGGTGCCCAGGTCACCGTAGGTGAGATCGATGGTCTGCAGGGGTCCGCGGTGGACCGCGACCGCGAGTTCCGCGCCGGGCACGACCACGGCGTCGATCCGGCCGACCGGGCGCGCCTCGCCGTCGACCGGGACGAACACGAGTGCCTCGCCGCGCTCGTCCTGGAGCAGCTCGCTCGCGAACAGACCGCCCATCGGGCCGGTGCGGCGCAGTCCGCGGGCCGTGACGAAGCCGTGGAGCTCGCCGAGGGCGCCCTGCCACCAGCTCACCGCGTCCTGCCGGTCGACCACCTCGCGAATGCCGATCGCCGGCTGCTCGCGGACCGTGCGGTACTCGATGGTCGACCCGTGCGCCGGCCGGGACAGCAGCTCGCGCAGCGACTCGACGGCGCTCTGCGCCTGCGCGAGCCGGTCCTCCAGCCGCGCGAGATGCGCGCTGATCAGCTCGTTGCGGGTACTCACGTCCTCCGCGGCGAGCACGGCCTTCACGTCCGCCACGGGCATGTCCAGGTTGCGCAGCCGCACGATCACCTGCGCCGTCGGCACCTGGTCCAGGGAGTAGTACCGGTAGCCGGTGCCCAGGTCGACGTCGGCCGGCGCGAGCAACCCGACGTCGTGGTAGTGCCGCAACGTCTTGATGCTCAGATGGGCCACGCGGGAGAACGCGCCGACCGTCAAACCTGTGTGCATGGCGCCAGTATCAACCCTCCCCTTACCGGAGGGTCCAGCAGAAGCCCCCCGTTTGACTCTCCCGTGGGGGTAGCGCCCAGCGTGTCCAGTGAACACCCCACCGGTCCGAGGACAACGAAGGAGCCCCGCAATGAACACCACCGACCCGGCCGACGCCCTGCCCGAGGTCCTCGCCGCCTACATCGCGGCGGTCAACGCCTTCGACCTGGATGCCATCATGGCGACCTTCTCCGACGACGCCCTGGTCAACGACGTGCGCCGGGAGTTCGTCGGACCCGCCTCGATCCGCGCCTGGGCGGGCCGCGAGATCGTCGGCGACAAGGTCACCATGGCCGTGACGGAGGTCGCGCACCACGGCGCCCTGACGGTCGTGCGAGCGCGCTACGACGGCGAGTACGACAAGACGAACCTGCCCGACGAGCTGATCCTGACCAGCTACCTCACGGTCGCCGACGGCAGGATCACGTCCCTGATCATCGTGCACAACGAGCCGGCTCCCTACTGACTGCGGGCCGGCATCGACACCGTTCGCGGAAGGAACATCCCATGAGCACACTGGTCACCGCCGAGCTCTTCGCTCTGCCCGGACGCGGCGACGACGTCGCGCAGCTGCTGCTGGACATCCTGGGCGAGAGCCTCAAGCACGAGGGCTGCGAAGAGATCCGCATCCTGCGCGACCAGAGCGACGCCGACCACGTCACAGGCCTGACCCAGTGGACCGAGGCGCACAACTACACCGACTACCTCGCCTGGCGCACCGCACACGGCTTCACCGCCACGTTCGAGGCCATGCTCACCCGCCCCCTGGTGCTCCACTACTACGACCAGATCTACCAGGGCCTGGGCATCGCAGCGGCGGCCACCTGACGTTGCGTCAAGCTGATCACCCCCGATGGGCCCGACCCCTTGGAATCGATCATGTAGGCCTTGCGGGCGAGCAGGTGGATCTCCTGGAACTGCCGTCGGTCGGTGGGACGGGGCTCGCGCACCATCCGGGCTGCCTCGGCCAGTCCGGAGGTGCGCAGCAGCGTGGCGAGGTGGTCGGGGGACCACCGGTAGGCCGGTGCGACTGTGTGATCGAAGACCTGGGTCGGGTGGGAGGGATCGTCGCTGGCCGAGAAGCCGATCAGCAGGTGGCCGCCGGGTGCCAGCACTCGGTGGAACTCCGCCAGGATGGCAGGGAGTTCTTGCGGGGGAGTGTGGATGACGGACCACCGTGAGAGTACGCCGCCCAGCACGCCGTCGGCGATGGTCAACGCGGTCATCGAGCCCACGTCGAACCGCAGGCCCGGATAGGCCTGTCGAGCCAGCTTGATCATCGCAGGAGAGGCGTCAACCCCGAACGCCGCCAGCCCCAGCCCGTCCAGATGAGCGGTGATATGGCCGGGTCCACACCCCAGGTCCGCGACCTGACCGTCCCCACTTGCACCAACGACCTCGGCGAAGGCCCTCAATATCGCGCGGTCCCAAGGCCTGTCACGCAGCTCGTCACGGAACCGCTGCGCATAGATGGGGGCGGCAGCGTCGTAGGCCTCGCGGGTGGCGCTGAGGGCATCGTGTTCGACCATGCCCGCGACAGTAGTTCCCGGCGCTGAGGCGAGCCGGAGAATCACGATCTTTCGGTGCCACAGCCCGCGCCCCGCGCGCTGCCGGATACCTGGGCCGTCGACGGCATGCACGGAGCCGCCAACGGCGGGCGCCGTCGTCCCGACGTCATTGGCGAGGCCTCCGCCCCGCTCACCACACCACCGCCAGCAGCGGTGCCGCGAGCGGCAGGCGCTGCGCCCATCCGGCTCCGAACTGGGCTGGAGTCGGAGCATCGAGCGGCTTCCAGACCCTATATCTGGGCGAGGTCCCAGTCCAGGACGCCGAGCAGGTGCCCGTTGTCGTCCCAGCGCATGTTGTCCCCGGCGAGGTCGCCGTGGACGAGGCTGTGTTCCACCGGTGGCAGGTCGAGGACCGCCTGGATCCGCCGCTGTCCCTCGGCTTGCCACTGCGCTGGGAGCCTGGGGACGACCTGGTCCAGCATGACCCCGGCCCAGTGGTCGCCGCCGGCGTATTCGTGCGGCCTGGCCAGGAGGTGCGCGAACGGGGCGGGGTCGACAGTGCGAAGGGCTTCCAGCAGCGCCGTGAGCTGCTTCGGGTCGCCTCCCTGGTGTTTGGGGGCGGGTTGCCCGTTCAGCCAGGACAGTGCGACGGCGGTGTGGTCGCCCACTGTGATGACCTGCGACAACGGAACCGGAACGGTGAACGGCAGGTCCAGGGCGGCCAGTTCGTGCAGCAGTCTGGTCCGGCGGGGCAGTAGGGCGGCGGCGGTCGCGGTCCGGGCGATCCGTACGACGGCTGTCCCGGGCAGCAGGACGACCTCGTGCGAACCTCCTCGGGCGAAACCGGCCCCGGACAGATCCGCTCCCGGCAGCACGGCGCCGGCGACGGCAAGGAGGTCCGCGGGCGTCAGATCATCCATACGGAGCACCTTAGGGGGTGGTCACGGGTGGCCCTGTTCCCAAGGGCGCGGTGGTGGCGCCCGGCGATCTGCGGCTGCGCCGTGTGGGCGCGAGTGACCGGAGGCGATGCCGCGGGCAGGCAGCCGGGGTCCGGGGACCCCGGCTGCCTGCCCGCCGGGACGGTGTGTCAGATGATGGCGAGCCGGTCCACCAGCAGGTCCACCCTGCGCTCGGCTTCCGTCGGTGGCAGTCGTCCCGCCCGGGTCAGGGTGGCCAGTCCGTGCAGGGCCGCCCAGAAGACCTCGGTGAACAGTCCCGGGTGGACGCCGTCGCCGGCGACCTCGCCAAGGCTCTCCAGCAGGGCGGCGAAGCCGTCCTTCAGCGGCGCGGGGGTGTCTTCGGCCGCGAAGGCCAGGCCGCCGTCGAGTTGGAACATGGCGTCGTAGACCGCCGGGTTGCGTGCGGCGAAGTCGAGGTAGGCGCGCGCGAGGGCGGTGACGCGGGCGTGGGGGCCGTTCGCGGCGCGGGTCGCGGCTCGCAGCGCCGCGGCCATCTCGGCGGCACCCTCCAGGGCGACGGCGCCGATGATCTCGCGCTTGCCGCGGAAGTGGCTGTAGAGGACGGGCTGGCTGTATTCGATGCGTTCGGCGAGCCGGCGGGTGGTGACCGCGTCCCAGCCCTGCTGCTCGGCGAGTTCGCGGGCCGTCGCCACGATGAGGCGCTCGCGGCTCGCCCGTTCGCGTTCCTTGCGTTCCTGTACCGACATGACTCGATTCTAGCATCGCTAGACAATCAAGCGGCAGCAGTACTACCGTTGCTTCATCAGCTAGCAACGCTAGATCCCAGGAGGGGTTCTCATGCTCAACGCACTCGAGGTCATCACCACCGTGGTCGTCGGCGTGATGGTGGGGGTGGAGTTCTCCGTCGCCTTCGTCATGAACCCGATCTTCAACGCCCTCCCCGAGGACAGCGGCCAGCTCGGCCGCGCCCACGGGGGCCGGATGCTCGGCGCCGTGATGCCGTTCTGGTACATCGGCTCGCTTGTCCTGAGCACGGTCTGGGCCATCGCCGGATGGCACCACCACGGCGCCGGCCTCGTCGTCACCGCCGGCGCGCTGCTGATCCTCAGCGTGATCATGTCGCTTCTGCTGCTCGTCCCGATCAACAACCGGAGCAAGACCTGGACCCCCGAGAACCGGCCCGCCGACTGGAAGGAGCAGACGAACCGCTGGGACCGCTTCCACTACGTCCGCGTCGCCGTCATCATCGCGGCCTTCGCCCTGCTGGCCACCGCCCTCGCCTGAGCCCACGGGCTCACCCGCCCGGTGGTCAGCCGCAATCGCTCGGCCGTGCGCCCGAAGTGCGGCACCGCCACCTCCGTCTCCATCCAGGACCCGGACACCAACACCCCCGAACTCCGCTGGTATCCGCAGGACGCGGGCCCCAGCGACCCACGGACCGATAGCGAGAGGAAGTACCGACAATGGCCAGGCTGCAGAGTCTCGACCCGAATACGCCGATGTTCGCGCAGTTCCAGGAGAGGACCGGGCCCATCGTCCTGGCCAACACCTTCGTCGTCCCGAGGGAGAGGACTGAATCGTTCCTGGCCCTCTTTCGCAGGCAGGCCGAGTTCATGAAGGCTCAGCCGGGATTCGTCTCCCTGCAGATGCACAAGGGAACGGCGGGCAGTCAGCTTCTGATGAACGTCGCGGTCTGGGAGTCGACCGAGGCGCTCGCCACGGCGTTCGGCAGCCCGGAGTTCCAGCGCATGGTGGCCGAGTCCCCCGACGACATCGTGTCGTACCCGCACATCTTCGAGCAGATCGACATCCCTTAGGAGCGCATTCGCGCGCTCCAAGGCGATGAGCAGGCCGTGGTGCTGACCGTCGAGGCGGGCCTCTACGTCCAGGCCGACGACCTGACCGTGCCCGAGGCGTACTGCGGCATCACCTTCGGATCGACGACGGCATCCTGGTCACCGCCGACGGCGACGAGAACCCCTCCGTGGGCCCGCCCCGTACCGCCGACGCGTTCGAGTCCTGGACGGCCGGCCTGCGCGGCTGAACCGTGGCGAGCCCTGACGCGTCCTGGGCAGCGGCGGCTACTGTGAGGCCCGCGGTCGCCGGTGGCCGCCGCTCCTGGTTGACGAGGGGATCCCGGATGTTCGACAAGCTGCTGCACCACAAACTGCTGCACGAGGGCCTGGAGGGCGAGGGGGTGGTCACCGAGCAGAAGGTCGAGGGCTCCAAGGGTCAGACGGGCGCCATGGGTTTCTACATCGGCGTCGAGGGCCGCCTCCGGTTCCCCGACGGCACCGAGGGCCGCTTCCACTCGAAGGGGCTGGACACCTCCAAGGTCGGAGACCTCATGCCGGGGGTGATCGTGCCGGTCCGCTACGACGCCGACCACAAGCACGTGGTGCTCGACATCCCCAAGCTGGAGGCTGTCCAGCAGGCCAAGAAGCAGGCCAGGGCCGACCTTGCCGAGCGCCGCAAGCACCAGGCGATCGCCGCAGCCGATGCCAAGCTGGCCAAGGAGCGCAAGCACCCCCACCAGGGCTGAGGACGGGAGGATCAGCCGGCGGCGGGCGTCTGCGTGGCGGGAGTCGGGTGGGCGGGTCGGCGGGTGGGCCTGCGGTGGCACTGCCAGTGTTCAGGGCTTGAGCGCCACTCCGCCGTACATCCCGATCCGGTCGTCCCCGGCGAGGACCTGCTCGTCCGGCCGCCACTGCGACAGCATCACCAGGCCGGGGTCGACCGGCTCCAGGCCGTCGAAGAACGCGGCGATCTCCTTGCCGCTTCGCACGGCGGTCTTCACCGACGATCGGGCGTAGGCCTTCGCCGTCGCGCGCACCCCTTCCGGGTCCAGGTCGGCGGTCACCTGCGACAGCACCAGCACACTGCCGGGGGCGACGGCGTCCATCAGGGTGCGCACCGCGCCGTAGGGGTCGTCCTCGTCGATGACGAAGTGCATGACCGCGACCAGCAGCACTGCGACGGGCCGGTCGAAGTCCAGGCGGCTGTGTACCTCGGGATTCTGCAGGATCTCCGCCGGACGGCGGACGTCGCCGGCGACGATCGTCGCGCCTGACGGCGTGGGCTCCGCGCCCTGGGCGCGGGCGTGCGCCAGGACGATCGGATCGTTGTCGACGCCGACGATCCGCGCGTCGGGCCGCACCGACAGCGCCGTCTCGGCCGTGCTGCCGGGGGCGGGCAGGCCGATGCCTATGTCCAGGAACTGATCCAGGCCGATCTCGGCCAGGTGCCGTACGGTGCGGGTCAGGAAAGCGCGGTTGACGCGGGCGAAGTCCCGGACCGGCATCGCCTCCAGGGCCTTTTCCGCGGCGGCGCGATCGGCCGGGAAGTGATCCTTGCCGCCGAGCAGATACGAGTAGATGCGCGCCGGGGTGGCCACGGACGGGTCGATCGCCGTCGGCGTCCAGGGCGAGGCGATCAGGTCGCCGCCCAACGGCTCCGAGTCCGGCACGTCGTCCCCCACCCCGTCGACATTCCTCCGACGACCTGAGCGTAGCGCGGGGTGGTCAACGCCGCCGACTTGGGGCTGGGAATCGCCGCATACAGCTCGACCCCGGGACACCCGCGGGCACGTGCGCCGGTACGATGCGGTCCGTCAATCAGCAGCAACAGGGGGAACTTTGAGAACACACATGCGCCGTGCCACCGCGTTGGCTGCAGCCGCTGGACTCCTGGCCCTGCTGCCGGGGACGGTTGCCTCTGCGGCGGGCCCGACGTCCATGAAGGCCGGCACCTTCGCCTGCGGCCAGGACAAGGTGACCGCGGTGGACAGAGCAGGGGGCGCATTCCCGAGGAGACGCACGCCGCGATCCGGTACACCGTACTCATCGCGGTGACCGCCAAGCGTTGATCCCGCCATCCGCCTACGGCCACGCCGGCCCCGAACCTGGTCCAGCGCGACTTCACCGCACGCCCGCACCGAACCGGCTCTCGGCTTTATGCTCTCTTTCGCCAGCAGTATCGGCAGCTGTCCAGGCAGTCGGATCATCCTGCGGACGCCTGATTTCCAGGATCCCCGACAGCGTCGGGTACGAGGGATCGGTGCCACGGTGGCCGCCTGCATCCGGCGATGGCGATCTTCCTTCGCTGGGCGCACCATGGGTCGTATCCAGGGGTCTCGATGGCATTGCCCGCGCACACCCGGGCGGGCGGCGCAGGGGCGGCGAGGCCCGAGACGACCGCAGGAGGTGCAGTAGCGATGGCCACATTCATGGACGTTCACCACGGCATGGTCGGGATCACGGCTGACCAGCTCATGGAGGCGCACCGGGCGGACCTGGCGATCGAGGGGGAGGAGGGTGTGCACTTCGAACAGGCCTGGGCCGACCCCGCCTCGGGCAACGTGTACTGCCTCTCCGAGGCCCCGTCGGCGGATGCGGTCAGGCGCATCCACGACCGGACCGGCCACCCCGCCGATGAGATCCACCCGGTCCCGCTCCGCGTCTGACCTCCGGTCCCGGGGCGGGCCGGAGCGGTCGGCGCACGCCTGCCGGCGGGGCGTTGAAGATGCCAGATTGGGACAGCCGGTAGCTGTTGTTCCCACGGGTGAACGCCCCCGGACCAGCCTGTGCAGGATGGTCCGGGGGCGAGGCGGCCCCGCGCGAACGGGCGGGTCGACGGCGAAGGTCCGCGCGGAGGTGCTGACCGCGCACGCCCCGTCAGGCCGCCGCAGAGCGCCCGGCTGCGCCCGTGCCCCGGCGCCGAGGCCGAGAGGCCGGCACCCCGGGCCGGTGTCCGCCGCACCCGCGGAACAACAGGGTGCTCGCCGGAGGTCTGTCAATCGGCTTCGGGAAGGGTTCGGGGTAGTCCGAAGAGCGTCATGACGTTGGGGGTGAAGCCGGTGATGGCGGTGATGTGGTCGTCGGCGGTGGTGACGACCAGGAGGGCGTACGCGTGGAGGACCCTGGCGTGGGGGTCTGCCAGGTACACGCCGAGGGCGGGCTGGCCGTTGGCGCGGGTGGGTAGCACGCGGTAGGTGCGGCCGGGGCGGAAGGTGGCGGCGGCGAAGAAGCGCTGGGCTGCTTCGATGCCGCGGAATTCCAGCAGGGCCGGGGGCATGGAGACTCTCACGTCGGTGACCAGCAGTTCGATCAGGGCGTCCAGGTCGGCGCGTTCCAGGGCGTCGGTGAGCCGGGCGACGAGCCGGTGTTCGGCCGCGGTGTCGGGTTGGCGTGCAGGCCTGCGGCTGCTGGAGTCGGCGAGGTGGCTGTCGACGCCAGCCCGCGCGCGTTTGAGGGCGCTTTGAACCGATTCCTGGGTGGCATCGAGCATCTGGGCGACTTCGGCGGCGTGATAGCCCAGGACGTCGCGCAGCACCAGTACGGCACGCTGCCGTGGGGGTAGCAGCTGCAGGGCGGTGATGAACGCGAGCGAGATCGCCTCGGTGGTCTCGTAGCGGGCCTCCGGTCCGGGGCGCTGGTCGACGAGGTGGTCGAGCAGTACATCGGGGTAGGGCTCCAGCCAGGGCGGGGCGTCCCCGGCGCTGGTGGGTTCGGGCAGGTGGTCTCGGGGCGCCAGCGGAGCGTTGCGGGGGCGTCGGCTGTCGGCGCGCAACATGCTCAGGCACCGGTTGGTCGCGATCTTGTAGAGCCAGGTCCGGAGCGAGGACCGCTGGCCGAACTCGTCGAGATTACGCCAGGCGGACACGAGGGTCTCCTGGAGTGCGTCCTCGGCGTCCTGCAGCGACCCGAGGATGCGGTAGCAGTGCACCTGCAGTTCGTGGGAGTGCCCCTGGACCAGGTCGCGGAAGGCGTTGTGGTCGCCGGCCCGAGCCCGAGCGATCAGGTCCGTGGTGTCCGTCTCCATCGGCGTGCATCCTCGCTTTTCTTCGTTCTGTAGGGCGTGTTCGGCTCACTCACGATATAGACGCCGCCGGTTTGGCGAATTGGGCGGTCTGCGCGCGCCCAATTCGGGCGGGAAGGCGGCGTCTACCTGGTTGGAGGCGGTCCCAGTGGGGGGCGCGCCCCGGAACTCAGGACAGGATCACAGCTCATGACCAACTACGTTTTCTCGTTCCGTGTGCCTTCCGACTATGCGCCGGGCGCCGAGACGCCGGCCGCGTGGCGTGCCTGGTTCGGCTCCCTGGGCTCGGCCCTGGTGGACGTCGGCAATGCAGTGACCGAGTACGCCTCGGTGGGCGAGGTCGGCGGCAGCGGGTCCCGGATGGTCGCCTACTCGGTGGTGTCCGCCGAGGACCTGGGCTCCGCGCTGGCGCTGGCCAAGGACTGCCCGGTGATGCGGGTCGGCGGCGGGGTCGAGGTCGGCCCGGTGTTGGAAGTTTCCGGGTCATGAGCGAGGCGATGAGCTCGGCGCCGCCGCAGGGGTCGTTCCTGGCGACCGGGCGTGGCAGGGTCACGCTGGCGCTGCTGTGCGCGGTGACGTTCCTGGACGTCATGGACGGCGCGATCGTGAACGTCGCGCTGCCGACCATCCGTTCCCACCTCGGGTTCTCGGTGCAGAACCTGCAGTGGGTGGTCAGCGGCTATCTGATCACGTACGGCGGGTTCCTGCTGCTGGGCGGCCGCGCCGCCGACCTGCTGGGCCGGCGACGGCTGCTGATCGCCGGGACCGCGCTGTTCGCCGTCTCCTCGCTGGCCTGCGGGTTGGCCGACAACCAGGGGCTGCTGGTCGGCGGCCGACTCGCTCAGGGCTTCGGGGCGGCGATGATGTCCCCGGCCGCGCTGTCCATCCTGACCACCACCTTCCAGGACTCTGACCGGCACAAGGCGCTCGGGGTGTGGGCCGGGATCAGCGGGATGGCCTCGGCGGCCGGGCTGTTGTTCGGCGGCGTGCTCACCGAGGACTTCGGCTGGCGGTGGGTGTTCTTCGTGAACCTCCCGATGTCCGCGCTGGTGCTGTTCGGGGCGCTGCGGATCCTTGAGGCTGACCACGGCCGGTCCGTGCCGGGCGGTTTCGACGCCTTCGGCGCGGTGCTGGCCACCGCCGGCATGCTGCTGCTGATCTTCACATTGGTGCAGGCGCCGAATGACGGCTGGGGTTCGGGCCGTACGATCGGCGGGCTGGCCGTCTCGGCGGCGCTGATGGTCGCGTTCCTGGTCAACGAGCAGCGGCGCGCCCATCCGCTGGTCCCGCTGTCGATCTTCCGGATCAAGGGCCTGGCCGCGGCCGACGCCACCCAGGTGATCGCCTGGGCCGGGTTCTACTCGATGTTCTTCTTCGTCACCCTCTACATGCAGAACGTACTGGGCTACTCCCAGCTGCAGTCCGGGCTCTCGTACGTGCCGGTGAGCGTCGGCATCGGGTTCGGCTCCACCATGGCGACGAAGATGTTCATCCGGACCGGTACCCGTCCGATCATCGTCACCGGCGCGCTGCTCGCCGCCGGCGGCATCTTCTGGCTGTCCCGCATCCCGGTGGACGGCACCTATCTCGGCAACCTGCTCGCCCCGCTGGTGATCATGGGGGCCGGGCTGGGACTGCTGTACGCCGGTGTGCAGACAGCCGCGAACGCGGGCGTTCCGCAGGACCAGGCCGGACTGGCCGCGGCCCTGATCACCGCCTCGTTCCAGCTCGGGTCAGCGCTCGGCCTGGCGGTGTTCAGCGGAATCGCGGCCAGCCGCACCAACCACCTGCTGGCCGCCCACACCCCGCCCAAGGAGGCACTCACCGCCGGATTCCAGCAGGCCCTGCTCGTCAGCGCCCTCTGCCTCCTGGTAGCCGGAGCCATCGCGCTGCGCGCCTCCAACACCCGCGGCGAATCCGCCACATCAGAACCCCAACAGAACCCGCAACTCTCCTACGACCCCGCATAACAGCCACCACAATCCCGGGACGGCGCCCAACGCCGTCCTGGGATTTCCTTCACCGGCGGGCGCGCAACCAGACCGGTCGAGGACCGCTTCTTGTCGCGCGGTCAGGCCGCGGGTGCTGCGGGCGCGGGCGAGCGGGGTGGCCGCACACAACCGCCAGAGCCAGGCAAAGGGCTGGAAACGACCAAGGGCGGCGCGCCGGGCCGGAGTTGCCTCGCGGCTCACCCGTCGCCTGGAGTGGCACCGTGATGTCACGCTCCGTCAGGGCTGTCAGGGCTGTCAGGGCTGTCAGGGCTGTCAGGGCTGTCAGGGCTGTCGGAGGGTGGGATGTGAGTCTCTGCCCGATTCGTCTTTGAGCCGGGATCAGGCCTGTTGATCAGTGGCGGCGTGGAGTCGTTCCTCCTGCGCATCGGCGAGCGACTGGACTCGCACGACCGATGTTGGCCCCTGGCACCGGACCCGCTGAGGTGGCAGAGTCGCGGACTGTGGCGACCAGGGGGTGGGAGGCGTTGCTCGCGCCGGGGTGTGAGGCGCTGGAACGGATGCGATCGGACGAGGCGGCGTGGGCGGACGCGGAGCATCAGCCCACGCTCAGGGCGCGGCTGCTGTGGGCGATCCAGTACGACTGGCGCAGCGAGGATCTGCCGCTGCTACGGCACCTGCTCCAGTGGGAGACGCAGGACGCCCGCAGGGCGTGGAAGGTGGGCGGGTCGCCCGAGCACGGCCGGGCAATTCACCTGCTTGCCCTCGGTCGCAAAGCCGAAGATGTGTGGCAGTTGTTCGAGGCGCTGACGGTACTGACGGCGTGGCCTGTTCCTCACGTGGCGACATGGACGGGTTTCGACCACTACCTGGCCGCTGCGGGGACCGACGCGGTTCTGGCCGAGGTACGGGGAAGCGACCGGCCTGAACGCGACGAGATCCTGCGGCGCATCCGGACGGACGACTACTGGCGCAACGAGCTGGAGCCGAGCCTGTGGGTCGGGCCCGGGATCACCTATCCAGCCGATCCGGAACCCGAGTTGGGGGAGCCGCAAGAGGGCATCAGACGGGCTCTGGTCGTCGGGGACATTCCGCTGGCCAGAATGATGCTGGACGAGTGGATGACGGGGCGTGTCGAGGACACGTACACGCTGCACGTCCTGATCGACGTCTACACCGACCTCGGAGACCAGCGCGCCGCAGCCGACGCCGCCTGGCGTCGCGCCGCCCTGCCCGACCCGGGTACACAGGTCTTCTGGGCCTACTGCGAGGTGGCGAAACGCGAACACGCGGCCGGCGACGGTGAGGCGGCGTGGCGCGCACTCCAGGTGGCGAGAGCAGCCTTGGAGAAGTCTCCGGATTGGCGTGAATCAACTCCGGGGCAGGTGCTCGCCGCGGAGACCTTCGTCCTGGCCGCGGCTCTCAACCCGGCCGATCCACTGGCCCGGGTCGTACTCACTGGGGCCGATGTACTCGCCCGTCAACTCTCATACATCGGATCCTCGGTACGCACCGAGGCGATGCGGGGGGCTGACAAGCTTGGGGACGAGAGGATGCGGCAGCGGTACGAGATGAGGGCACCCGAGCAGGGGCGACGCCCGGTCGGAAAGGCGCGGCCGATCGTTGGTACTCGGCGACGGTGGTGGCGGCGACCTTGATGCAGGGGATGGCTGTGAACACCCCTGTCGCTGCGGCCATCGGTTGGGTTGAGCAGGCTGGCTGCCCGCTCGCTGGAGGGGCTACGGCCGTGGCAGGGTGAACAGCCCCTGCTCGATCTCGGTCAGGATTCCCCGCCCTGCGAGCCGACCCGCTGTTCTGGGGCCACCACGCCTTCGTCCACCTGCTCCGGTTCGAGTGGCGGCAGCGGTACCCGAATCTGGCGCACGCCTATGACGGAAAGACCGCCGACGGCAACCCCGCCAGCCACGAGCTGCCACGCCCGCCCAGGCGGTCAGGGCTTCGCGGTTGTGTCACGTGTGGGAAACGGGACGTTACCCGGTCGTCAGGGTCAGCACGATGACCTCTGCTGCCAGGGCACGCGGTCAGCGGCGGCCGGTGGCCAGGATGACGAGGAACTGGCCGCCGCCCGCCTCGACGCCGGCGGTCACCGCCAGCCCCGGTACCAGTCGGGAGAACCGGTCCACCAGCCAGTCCGCCGCCTCTTGGGCGTTCTTCCTGGTCGGACAACGGCCCACCATCTCGCGGCCCCCCTTGCGCTCCAGCCTCCCGGCAACCGTGATCAGCGGCGCGGGTTCGACCACGTACAGGCGGTCCGGCCACGCGATGACCACCTTGACCGCGCCCTTGCGGGAGTTGCACCCACGGTGCGCGAGCCGCTCGGCGACCTTGGCCTTCCGGTCGGCGGTCCGGCTGTCAACGCTGGGCCCCCGCGCGTCGTTCACCGACATGCCGGGGTCGACCGGCTCGTCGCACACCCAGCATCGCCAGCCGTCGCGCCCGGCCACATCATCGAGGAGACTCACCCGAACAAGGTAGCCTGCCCGGCCGCCACCCCGCGCACCAGGCCTCGGCAACTCTCAACACCGGCCGACAAGACTGCGACACCTGGCCAACCAGCCACACCTGCCCCGGCTCCCTCAACGTCGCCGGTGATCGGCCGGTGCGAGTCGCGGACCTAACCGCGGGGGGCGGCTTGCGCTCAATGGGATCAGGCGGCAGACCCGGTGCCGGTGGCCTGGGTAGACGGTCAGGAGCTCGAGCATCTGCTCGTCGGTGCTCCTGGCGCGCCCGGTGCGGACGAACCCGACCTGGTTGGCCAGGTGGAAATCGCCGACCGAGACGGCAGCCGCGTCGCCGTTGCAGCGCTGGAGCGTCTCGGCGGCGGTCCACGCCCCGATGCCGGGGACGCTGGTGAGGGTCCACCAGGGACCACGGAGGCCACCTCGATCCCCGCAGCGACGTTCGATGGCAGTGGACGGCGGCGGGGCGGGGATCAGGTCGTGGTGAAGAAGCGCCACTTCTGGTTCGCGTCGTTGACCTCGCGGCAGCTCCATTGGTGGATGGTGGCGCCGTCGGCGGTGGACCAGTTGTCGACGTCCATGCATTTGCCGCTGTTACGGTCGACGAGCTTGAAGTACCCGCCGCCGGCATCGTCGAGGCGCCACTGTTGGCTGGGGCCGTTGTAGCAGTGCCACTGGTGGATGACAGCGCGGTCGGCGTCCGACGGGCCGTCGACGTCGAGGCACATGTTGCTGTTGAGGTTCACCACGTTCCAGTAGCCGGGCACACCGGACGGAGCGAACCCCCACCACTGGTTGGCATCGTTATCGAGGCGGCAGCTCCACTGATGCACAACGGCGCCCTCGTCCTTGGACCAGTTCTCGACATCGGCGCACTTGTCGGAGTTCAGGTTGACCAGCTTGGTGTAGCCCGACGGCGGATCCACCATGGGCGCCGCGGAAGCCGGTGGCGCGGCGAGTGCGGCCAGACCGAGGGCCAGGACGAGGGCGGTGATCGTGCGCATGTGTTCTCCCATGCCCGTGTGACGCATCGACATGATGTCGAATTCGGGTACGAACCTATCGATCGTCGACTCCGGCTGGAATCCCACGAACGGGTGATCCCCGATCCCGGTTGTACGAATGGCCACCTGTACACCCGACCAGGGTCAGGGCAGGGCGGGCAGGGCATACGCCCTGCCCGCCCCGACGATGACTCATCGCCAGCGGAGTCCAAGTCCGGCTTGGGCGGTCAGCTGATCGGGGTGTCGTTGCTCTCGTAAGACAGACCCCGTAGTAGCACTCCGAAGGCAGGGTGTCGCCCGGACCCTCAACTCGACAGCATGGTGGTCGGCGATGATGAGGGGTATGCGAGAGTGAGGCGATGAAGACCATCGGGTTGATCGGCGGCATGAGCTGGGAGTCGACGGCCGAGTACTACCGGCTACTCAACGAGCTGACCCGGGAGCGGCTGGGTGGCCTCCACTCGGCCAGGTGCGTGCTGTACTCGGTCGATTTCGCCGAGATCGAGCGGCTGCAGGTGGCCGGGCGCTGGGATGAGGCGGGCGAAGCACTTGCCGACGCCGCCCGGTCCCTGCAGGCCGCCGGTGCGGACCTGTTGCTGATCTGCACCAATACCATGCACAAAGTCGCCGACCAGGTGGAGGCGGCGGTCGACATCCCGCTGCTGCATCTGGCCGACACGACGGCGGCTGCGGTGCGGACCGCGGGTCTACGCCGTGTGGGATTGTTGGGCACCGCGTTCACCATGGAGCAGGACTTCTACCGCCACCGCCTGGCCGGGCACGGCCTGGAGGTCCTCGTTCCCGACGCGGACGACCGGGCCGTGGTCCATCGAGTGATCTACGAGGAGCTATGCCTCGGCATCGTCCGGGAGGAGTCCCGATCAGCCTACGGCGAGGTGATCAGCAGGCTGGTGGCCTCCGGCGCGGAGGGCATCGTCCTCGGTTGTACCGAGATCGAACTCCTCATCCGCCCGGAACACAGCCCCGTCCCTGTCTTCGCCACCACCCGCCTGCACGCCGAGGCCGCCGTCACCGCCGCACTCACACCAGGAGGGTAGCTCCCGGGTCGCATGCGAATATGCCTCGTCCGGCCGGGCATCGCGTACGGGGCTGCGGCCGACCATTGCTGAGGCACAGTCAGCGTGCCCCGACCCGTCATTGCTGATCGGTAGGATTGCTCCTTTGCCAACCTAAGGAGCTGGAACAGATGAATGGTTCGCAGATAGCCGAGTTCATCCGGTTCGTCCGAGAACAGTCGCCCTTCTACCGAGAGCTGTACCGCGATGTCGCTGACGATGTGTCGGATCTCACCGAACTGCCGCTGACCGACCACTCGGCCTACTGGGCGGCCAACACCCTCAACGCCAGCCAGGTGTTGACCGAGCCGCACACGGACGGCATCGTCATCAAGACCGGCGGCACCACCGGGGCACCCCGGGTCTCCGTCTACACCCGGGACGAGTGGCGTGCGATGAGCCGCCGCTTCGGTGACGGACTGCCGGCCGCGGGCCTGCTCGCGGGCGACCGGGTGGCGAACCTCTTCTACGCCGGGGAGTTGTACTCCAGCTTCGTCTTCACCCTGAACTGCCTGCAGGAGGCGGCCGTCCCCACCGTCCAGCTGCCGATCGGCGGTGCCGCACCGCTCGACTATGTGATCGGCACCTTGCGCGACTGCGCCGCGACGGTGGTGGCCGCGCCGCCGACCTCGTTGTGCCGACTTGCCCGGGAGGTCACCGACACGGTGGGTTCGCTGCCCGGCATCCGCTTGGTGCTGTTCAGCGGGGAGGCCTTCTACGGCGACCAACTCGCGCTGCTCGACCGGGCCTTCCCCGGCGCGCAGGTACGTTCCATCGGCTACGCGAGCGTGGACGCGGGCATTCTGGCCGCGCCCGTCGCCGGGGAGCCGGACACCCGCATCCACGAGGTCTTCAGCCCGGACAAGGTGGTCGAGCTGCTGGACGCCGAGACCGGGGCGCCGATCGAGGAACCGGGGCGGCCCGGTCGGCTGGTGGCCACCGACCTGGTGCGGCGGCTGATGCCGGTGATCCGCTACCCCGCAGGTGACGTCGCCGAGTGGGTCGACTTCCCGCGGCGCCGCTTTCGGCTGCTCGGCCGCTCCGAGGAGGGCGCCCGGGTCGGACCGGTCACCGTCTACCTGGAGGACCTGCGCGCGGTGGTGGAACGGGCCGACCAGCAGCGGCAGGTGGGCGACCTGCAGGTGGTGCTGCGCCACCGGGAGGCCAAGGACGAGCTGGTGCTGCGCCTGGCCGGGTCGGCGGCGCAGGCCGACCCGGCCGCGCTGCGGACCCTGGAGCGCGGAATCGCAGCCCAACTGGATGCCGCGCGGCCCGTCTTCCCCGACCATGTGCGGCTCGGGCTGATCCATCCGCTGGCGGTGGAGTGGGTCGGCCCGGACGGGCTGACCGTCAACCCGAGGACCGGGAAGCTGGTCCGGCTGATCGACGAGCGGATGGGGCGGACGACGGGCTGAGAAGCGCCGCAGGGGCGGGACAGCGACCGCTGTCCCGCCCCTGCAGCCGGGTGCTACGAGCAGGTGCGTGCTACGAGCGGTTGCGGATGCGTCGGTCCACCACCGCGAGCAGCTTGCCACTGCCCGCCGTCCGCTCGAACGACTCGGCCGGGGCCGTCTCGATCTGCAGGGACACCAGCCGGTCGCGTTCCACCGCCGCCGCCAGCTCGACGTACTCGGCCAGGAAGGACCGCGCCAGCGCAGCGCTGTCCGTCACACCGCCCTGCTCCAGACGGACCGTCAGCGACTCACCGGAGTCGTCCTCGTCGAGCAGGATCTGCAGGGCGCCCCGGTGGTCGAAGGCCTCCTCCGCGACCGTGACGAACCGCCGGTAGTTGAGGAAGTGGCTGCCGCTGCGGAAGATGTCGCCGAACCGGCCGAGCAGTTCGAAGCGCGGGGTGCGACGACCGCAGGCGCAGTCGCCCTCCATCCAGCGTCCCAGGTCGCCGATCTCATAGCGGTCCAGGCGCTGGCCGCGGCGGGTGTGTGCGGTGAACACCAGTCGCCCGGCCTCTCCCGCCGGCGCCGGACGGTCCTCCTCCAGAGCCAGGATCTCCAATGTCTGCAGGCCGCTGAACAGGTGGTGCACCCTGGCCGGCGCCTCCTGGCACTGGTAGCCCAACGGGCCCGCGTCCACGCTGCCGTAGGCGGCGGACCTGATCAGCTCCACCCCGAACTCGTCACGCAGCCAGGCTCGTTGCCGCTCGGGAAAGTGCTCGCCGCCGAAGAAGACCTTGCGCACACCCCGATACTCGCGCAGCACGTCCGCGCCCTCGGTGAAGACCCGCAGCAGGTAGTTGGGCATACCGAACAGCGTGTCCACGCGGTGCTCCGCGATGGAGCGGGCCACCGCCGCATGGTCGTCCTGGGCCGCCATCGGGAACTGCACGGCCTGGAGGGTCTCCAGTACCGAGTAGAAGCTGAGGAACCCGCCGTAGAGCTGGCCGCCGAAGAACAGGTTCATCGCCCGGTCGCCACGCGGCTGGAAGCCCGCCGCCAGCAGCCCCTCGGCCCCGGAGCGCATGTGCTCGTGGTAGTCGTCCCAACTGAACGCGGACAGCTTGGGCGCGCCCGAGCTGCCGCCGCTGCGGAAGAAGACCTCGGCCCGGCTCAGGTCGGTCTGCAGCAGCTCGAACTCGCTCTTGGCGGTCACCGGCACCTGCGGCGGCAGCAGTTCGCGTGCGCCGACCAGGTCGTCCAGACAGGCGTCACCGGCGAACCTGGCGTCCAGCTGCACATCCACCCGACGGCTGTAGCGTTGCAGCGCGTACACGCCGTCGTGCGGCTCCCCGTCGTAGCTGCTCAGCATTTCGCCGGGGACGGTCACCCGCTGCGCCCCGGCCGCCAGGACGGCACCGGCCAGTTCGGCGGTGTCGGCCCGGTTCGCGCCGATCCCGACGGTCTGCAGGTAGCGGCGCATCGGCCGCAGCACCGCGGTGATCTCCTTGCGCGGCAACGGCTTCACCCACACCGTGCGGAACAGCGGCGAGGCCCGCAGTGCGGCACGGGTGTCCGCCAGGACGTGCCAGCTGCCGTCCGGGGCGGCGTGCACCCTGGTGAGGCCGAGGTGCTCCTCCAGCCTGGCCACCAGCACGGTGTTGGTGATCTCCGCGCCTTCCAGCAGCCCCGGCAGGGCGGGCTTCAGGCCGGGGACGGTCTCGGCCAGTACGGCCGCGAACCGTTCGGCGAAGGCGAAGACCTGCTCCGGATCGTCGGTGTCCAGATAGACGACCTGGGGGCTCGAGCAGGCCTGCTGGTCCAGCCGGCAGATGTCGTCGACGATGCCCAGCAGGGTGGAACGGTCGGACCAGGCGTCGGCGGTGAGATAGCCGAAGGAGAGCTTGGGCCCCCAGTCGACCAGGCGGCAGCCCGGCGGCACCAGGGCCGCGACGCCCGCGAGGGCCTCCTCGCCGCCCCAGGCCGCGACCGCGTCGGCGGCGCCGCACAGCCGCTCCAGCCAGCTGGTGCGCGAGGACGGGAAGCCGAGCACGATCACCCGGGCGGCGATGCTGCCGGTCGGGTCGAGGTCGGCGAGTTCGGACAGCAGGGCATGGGTGAACCGGCCCGTGCCGCTGGTCTTGATGGCGTTGATGTTCCCCGCCATCAACCCCTCGACCACGCTGAGCGCCCCGGCCGCCGGGGCGTTGCCCGGCGCGACATGGACCAGCAGGCCGACCGGCAGCCAGCCCTCGAAGATCTCCCTGCGGAAGTCGAAGCGGGCCAGCCGGCCCGGGTCGATACCGCCCAGCTCCCGCATCAGCTTGGTCTCCAGGGCCTCCCTGGAGAGCGCCTCGGAGATGTCGGTCAGCGTGCGCTCCGCCTCCGCGTCCGTGATCTCCGCCTCGCGGAGCCGGGCCGCCAGCCGCACGGACTGCGCGCTGGCGGGGTCGGCCAGCGCGACGGCCAGCCGGTCGCAGGCCGCCAGCACGACCAGGGGGCTGAAGCGCTCGGTGAGCGCATCCCTGACGTAGCCGTCGAGCAGGTCGAGCCGCCGGTCGGCCTCGGCCTCGTCGACCCACTCGCCCTGCCAGTAGTGCTGATCGGCGGTCATGAGGTCCCCTTGAGCAGTTCGGCGGCGGCGATTGCGCAGCTGCGGTTCCGGCTGAGTCCGGCCCGGCCGTGCACGGTGAACCAGGGCGTGGGCAGCCCGCAGCCGCAGTCCTGCGGCGAGTGCTGCGACACCAGGTCTCCCATCAGCACGGACTGGGCCGGGACCGAGGTGATGTAGGGCGAGATGAACTGTGCGTAGCCGCGCTCGCCGAACGGCAGCGGTGCGAGCGTGCGCACGTCGCGGACCAGCAGCCGCGACCAGGTGGGCACATGCAGGTTGTGGTTGGCGCACTCCAGGTAGAGCACCGAGTGCTCGACCGCGCCGAACCCGTCCCGGATCCGTTCGTCGGGGATGCCGAGTTGCTCGTGGATCCGCCGGTACAGCTCCGGCTTGGCGACCTGCCTGTCCGCGTGACCCTTCCAGCCGCCGCCGAACAGCACCAGCGACTCCGGGTTCAACCGCACCGGCGGCAGCCCGAGTTCACGCATCCGGTCCAAGGTGAAGGAGAGGAAGGCGGGGAAGCCGAGAATCCGCACCGGCGCGCCCTCCTCCGCGAAGCGCAGCAGGGCGCGCACGCAGCCGAAGGGGTCGAATTCATGGGTGCTGCCGGTGTGCTTCAACGCGTACTCGACCGAGTTGACCGGGGCGAAGTGGCACAGGTACTCGTCGGTGAAGGAGGTCCCCAGGTTGAGACCGGGACGCGGCTGGTAGTTGGAGAGCAGGTAGTTCACCGGCTGCTCCGAGCCGATCCAGCCGTAGGAGTCGAGGATCCGGGCGACCATGCGCTGTCCGGACCGCAGCGTCCACTCATCGAAGAACATCTGCGATTTCTGGCCGGTGGTGCCCGAAGAGGTGACGTTGAGCTTCACCTCCTCGCGTGGGACCGAGACCACCTCGTGCGCCTTGAAGAAGTTGGCGTGCACGAAGGGCAGCCGGTCCAGCTCGTCGATGCCGGCGAGCGGCCGGCCGGACCGGCCGGCCAGGCCGGCCGAAGCCGACAGCCGCTCGAAGAACGGGGAGCGGGCGGCGTGCCAGGCGTTGGACTCGTTCATCGCCTCGGTGAAGAGCCGGTCGCTCTCCTGGCCCACGGCATAGGGCTCGGCGATGTCGAGCAACTGCTGGACGTGCGCGAGTGCGGTGGGATCGGGCACCGAGACCGGCTGCAGGTACCGGTCGGACAGGGAGGGTGCGGGAGCGGGCTGGTTCACTGGAAAACCCCATGGGTGTCGAGGTACTGCTGCTTCCACAGCTCGATGTACTGCTCGGTGAAGGACTGGAAGGCCGCGTCGATGGCCAGGCCGCGGAAGTCGAGCGGATGCATGGTGCGCGCCATCACGACGTAGTCGCGGAATCCGTCGGCCTGCCGGCGCATCGCCGGGTACGCGGCGACCGGGAGGAAGCCGTGCGCGAGCAGCAGTCGCAGCTCGTCGTAGCAGTCCATCGGCAGCAGTGTCTCGACGTAGGAGGCGCCGTAGACGGCAAGTTGGTTGATCAGCGCCCCGAGGTCCTCGCCGAGGGCGGCGAGGTCGGGGGAGGCGCCGATCAGCGTGCAGTAGCCGTCCGAGAGGTTCAGCTGGGCGAACAGCTCATAGGCTCCGTCCACCGCGCTGAGCAGCAGATTGGGCTCATGGAAGGGGTAGAAGCGGCGCTGGGGATCAGGAACCGACTCCGCCATCCGGCGCAGTACAAACTGGGGAGCGTTGATGAGTTCCACCTCGCGCCCGCTGCCGGACCGGTGGCCGCGCGCGCGGCTCAGCGGCTCGTCCACGATCTCCGGCAGCGGCAGGTCCGGTCGGCCGAGGGCGCCGTTCAGCGCCCGGACCAGCCCGCCGAGTTCCACCGGGACGCGGGGCACCGGCAGTCTGCGGTCCAGCACGCCGTCGCGGTAGCGGGCCAGCAGCACCATGGTCTCGTGCCGCTCGGCCTTGCGGAGGTTGGGGAACATGCCCAGCGGGTGGAAGCCGTTGCTCAGGCAGATCCGTTGCGGCGCCGTGGCGTTGGTGCGGGCGGTGCCGTAGACGGAGTCGGCGGGCTGATCCCCGCTCAGCATCCGTTCGCTGAGCTGACCGACCGCCTGGTGGGCCAGGCCGGAGCCGCGGGCGTCCGGGTGGACGACCAGGCCCTGGAGCTTGCCGAGTGCCTCGTCCGGGTCCAGCGTCCCGACGATGGACCCGACGATCCGCCCGCTCCCGGGCTCCCTGGCGACCAGCCAGGTGGTCGACGGCGACGCTATCTCGCGTGCCATGACCTCCGGGTCGGTTCCCAGCGGCAGTGCGTAGGTGCGTCCGTACACCCGCCGGTAGAGCGCCAGCAATCCATCGACATCATCGAGATGAACACTGGTGAAAGCGTAGGGCAAGGTACCTCCCCCAAAGAACTGATGCGCCGCGGATCGCGCGGGCACACGGTGAATCGGATTCTCGCGTTCGCATACGAAACCCGGTGGGGCGCGGATGTGAACGGGAGAAGTCAGCAGCCCCTGAGCTGCCCGACCTCTTCACAATAGCGCCTCGCGGCAGAAGCTGATCATGCCTCAATCTTGTGACCAGCGCTGATTTCTGGGCGATGCGACCAGGATCACAGTTCGCGCGCAATCTGCTGCGGCCCACTGGTCCGCAGGAACTGTTTCCGGACAGATCTGACGTAAGTCCAGCCCGACGTCCGCGCCGACCTTGCTCGCGCCGGTCCCGTGGCCCGCTCGCGCGCCGCCTGCCCCTGCCGGAGGCGGTCCTGGGAGGGGGCGTTCGCTCTGCCTCCGGGTGGAGCTGTGCCCCGGTAGCGTCTGGGTCATGCGGATACTCGTGCTGGGTGGGACGTCGTTCGTGGGCCGGGCCATCGTGGCGGACGTGCTGCGCGAGGGGGCGGAGGTCACCCTGTTCGGCCGGGGCAGAACCGGGACCGGGCTGTTCCCCGGGGTGCCCCGACTCGTCGGGGACCGTGACAGCGGCGACTATGCCGCTCTGCGGGGCGGCAGTTGGGACGCCGTGGTCGACGTCAGCGGCTATGTGCCGCGCCATGTCGGGCAGGCGATGCACGCGCTGGGCGACCGGGTGGGCCGTTACCTGTTCATCTCCAGCCACGCCGTGTACGCCCCCGAGGGCGCCGTCGCGGGCCAGGACGAGGACGCCCCGAGGCGCCCTCCGGAGCGCGGCACCGAGAAGCTGGACAACGTGACCTACGGCGCGAACAAGGTCGCCTGCGAGGACGACGTCCAGGCCCGGTACGGCGAGCGGGCCACCATCGTCCGGCCGTGCAAGGTGGCCGGCCGGTACGACGAGCAGCCCGGCCTGACCTACTGGGTCCGGCGGGCCGCGCGCGGCGGCCGGGTGGCCCTGCCGGGCCGACCCGAGCAGCCGGTGCAGCTGGTCGACTCCCGCGACCTGGCCCGGTTCGTGCTGCGGCTGCTCGCGGACCAGCGCCCCGGCGCCTTCCAGGCGGTCGGCCCGGCCGAGCCGACCACGCTGGGCGAACTCATCGGGACCTGCGCCCAGGTGGCGGGTACCGAGGTCGAGGTGGTCCCGGTGGATCCCGACGCGGTCGGGCCGTTCTTCCCGCTGGTCCGCACCAAAGACATGTGGCCGAGCCTGCAGCGCTCCGCGGCCCGGGCCCGCGCTGCGGGCATGCCGGCCACCCCGCTCGCCGACACCATCGCCGACATCCTCGACTGGGACCGCGAGCGAGGCGAGCCCCCGCTGGGCCACGGCCTGTCCGCGGCTGAGGAGGCAGCCCTGCTGGCCCAGACCTGACCAAAAGCCGGTCGACCGGCGCCGTCACGCACGGACGGGTGCGGCTGTCCCGCAGCCGCGTGTGCGCGGTTTCGCGTGCCGGGCCGCGCCGCAGGCTGACACACTCGCGCGGCGCCCGACGCCCTGCCCCGCCCGGTACGTGACGCGCCATTCGCGCACCGGGCGGGCCCTTCCCGCCTCCATTTCTCAACCTGGACGCGTGCCGATGCGAGTCCGCCGCGCCCACCGCCTCGCCGTGATTTCGACAGGTTCGGAATCCGTCGGCCGTGGTTATCCGACGTGTGGTTGGTGGGTGCGGCCGGCGGGGAGCTGATGGGCGGCATGCGATGGCGGCTATGCGCGCGCGGCGGATTCCACGAGTCCTTGGATGCCGTCGAGTACGCAGGTGAGGCCAAAGGTGAGGGGGTCGTCGTCGGTGGGGGTGAAGGCTCCCTCGGCTACGGCCCGGGCGAGGGCGGGAAACCGGTCGGCGTGCATGGCGAGTTGCTGAGTGGTGAGGCGGTCCCATTCCTCGTCCCCCTCCTCGGTGGTGTCGAGCACCTGCTGGGTGAGGTTGCGCACCAGACTCAGGACGAGGATCGCAGCGTCGTGACGCTGGCGGGCGGTGAGCCCGGACGGTTCGAGTGCGGCCAGGGCCGTGTCCAGCCAGGCCACCTGGTGCGGGCCCATGGCATGTCGTCGTAGGCCCGTCGCGGTCAGAAGCCAGGGGTGGGCGCGGTAGACACCCCAGCAGGCGCGGGCCCAGGCTTCGAGGCGGGTGCGCCAGTCGCCCGGGACACGGCCGAGATCGGGCGGATCGCTGAGCACCGTGTCAACCATCAGGTCGACGAGGTCGGGCTTGCCGGGGACATAGCGGTAGAGGGCCATCGTGGTGAGTCCGAGCATCTCGGCCACCCGCTGCATGGCGAGGGCCTCAAGCCCCTCTGCATCGGCGATCTCGACGCCACAGCGGGCCACTTGAGCGGGCGTGAACTTCGGCTTCGGTCCCCGCCGCGGGCGACTGTCGGCAGCGCCCCACAGCAGCGCGAGGCTGGCGCCCGGATCCCGGTTGCTCTCCTTGTTCGCCGGCACGGTACCGGCCTCCTTTCTGCGGACGGGCTGCCCAGGGGCGTGAGGGGTGTTGCCACCCACCCAGCAACTGTGTATAAGATACACAGTAATTAACCGTGTAGCACATACACAGTTTCTGGATTCGCAGCTTCTGGAGGTTTCCATGCTCGCTCCCCTCATCACCGCCGCCGCCTGCGCTACTGTTGCCACCCCCGCTGCCGGCCTCCTCGCCCGCCGCGCGATCGTTCGCTCCGGCAATGCCCGCCGCCTGCGCATCACCAGCAGCCACGGCATCGACGAGCAGGACTTCGTGCGGATCGGCGGGCTTGAGCAGTGGCTCTCCCTGCGGGGCGAGGACCGCGCCAACCCGGTCGTGGTGGAACTGCACGGCGGTCCCGGATCGTCCAACTCGATCCTGGCCAACGTCTCCCGCGACTGGGAGCGCCATGTGACCCTGGTGCGCTGGGACATGCGCGGCACCGGAAAGACCCTGCGCGGCTCCGGCGCCGACAGCCAGGGGGACATGACGTTCGACCGGCTGTTGCAGGATGCCGTGGAAGTGGTGGAACACGTACGGGCGCGGCTCGGCGTGCAGCGGGTCGTCCTGATGGGGTGCTCCTTCGGCAGTGCCATAGCGATGCGTATCGCGCGCAGCCGCCCCGAACTGGTCAGCGCGTACATCGGCACCGACCAGAAGATCTTCGATGGCGGCCGGGACGCCTCCGACTACTACGCCGCGTTGGACCGGCTGAGGCAGGCAGGCAAGAAGAAGGAACTCGCCGCCGTACGCGAGATGGGACCGGATCAGCGGCTCTGGAGTGCCGAGCAGTTCAGCCACTTCAACCGCTTCGCCTCCGCCACCGATCCGCACACCTTCGCCGCGATGAAGTCCGTGGTGATGAAGTCGCTGTGGTATTCGCCGCTGCACTCCCTGCGCGAGATCATCACCTTCTTCAAGAGTTTCATGGTCTCCGCGCCCGTGCTGCCGGGCACTGCCTCCCTCGATGACTGGGCGGACGGCACCCGGTTCGACGTCCCGTTCTTCGTCGTCCAGGGCGCCTGCGACCTGGTGAACACCCCCACTCGTGCCCGCGCCTTCTTCGACGACGTCCAGGCACCGGTCAAGGAGTTCGCCCTGATCGAGGATGCCGGCCACTTCGCCGTCTACAAGCGGCCCGAGCTCTTCCTCGACTTCCTCCTGACCCGCGTCCTGCCCTGTCTCGACAGCACCCGGTAGGGAGCGTGACACAGAGCCGGCCCACCGCGGCCGCGGTGCGCGCGGCGATCTACAGCTGCGCGCCGGTCGCCTCGACGTTCGCGTTGCTCTCCGCACCCTTGCGGGCCCGGTAGACGTGCAGCTTGCAGAAGAACCGGGACCCAACCTCATCCTGAGCACGCTGGCCCGCACTGTCCGCGCTCAGGACTACCTCGACAGTCCAGAAGCCGTGGCTGATCCGGCGACGTTGCTCACCGGCCGGTGGCGTCAGACGGGTTCCTGCTCGCTCGCATCCTCGATGGCGCGGCGGTTGCGGGCTGATCGCCCAGGACTCCAGCACGACGCTCGGCGGCGGAGGGCAGTGTCCAACAGGCGAGTCAGTTCGCCAATACGTCCGCCGCCGGCCGGCGCCACCGGATAGCGCTTGAGCACGTCGACGAGCGCCGGGGCCGCGTGGCGCACCGCCTTCGTGACATGTTCGTCGCCGACAGCCCGATCGTCACCGGCGGCGAGCTCGGCCGCCCTGGCCGCGTGCGCTGCCGACCCGAGAATGTGCTTGACCTGGGTGGCGTTCGGCAACGGGTGCAAGTAGGCGGCGCCCGCCGCCGCCATCGCCGCACGCGCTGCCTCGGCTGCGGCGGCGTCCGCTTCCTTGGCTGCCTTGAGCGCCGCCCAAGCCGCATTGCGCAGCGCTTTCCCGCGCTTGCCGCCCCTGGCGAACTCCCGTGCGGTGTTGACCGCGTAGCGAGGCCGCGTGTCGTCCGGCCGCTCCGCTTCGAAGATCTCAAGCGCCTCCCGCGCACACGCCTCGGCAAAGGCGGTGACCTGGCGCAGATCCTCGATGCTCAGAACGAACTCAGCCGCTTCGGTTGCCATGGCTTCATCTTGCTCGACCTTCGCCGCTGTCGCAGGCGTGATGGTGTACGCCTGATCGTGGGGTTTGCGGCGGTTGCGGGCTGATCGCCCGGAACGGCAGAGAGGCATCGGCGGTGCTTTCGTCTCCTCCGGGGAGGGACCCGCCGATGCTTCCGGATCTGACCGTACCCAGTTCGCTGTTCGCCGCCTTGAAGTTGGTCGGGGGCAGTTTCACGACCCCGACGTTCGCCACGTTCTCCGCGCTGGTCACCGGGTCGATCGCGCAGACCGGCCAGTCGACGGTGACCGGGATGCTCTCCGGCGCCGGCTTGACGCGCGTCTGGTCGCACGACCGTGCGCACGCCTTCTTCTCCCAGGCCCGCTGGAACCCCGACATCCTGGGCATCTCCCTGTCCCACCGGATCGTGCGCCGCAGGATCATCGCCGCTCGATTGATGCCCACCCACCCCGGTCAGCCCACCGCTACGGTAATCCGCACCGTCCAACAGGCATGGGCCGCAGCCAGCGCCGACTACGCCGCGTGACCCCGCAAACCCGCCAGGACGAGGAAAGTCGAGTCCAGCAGGACGGCAAGCAGTGCGGACGCCGCCGGGTGGCCCGGCTGATGCGCCAGGCCGGCCGTCAGGGCCGGCACCGCAGGCGAGGCCCTGGCTGCCCTGCAACCTCACAAACATTGCCCCGTAGCGTGCACTCACGGCGGACCCGGCGAAGCTCGCTCCCGACGCGGCGGCCTACCTGCGCCGGTCGGCGCAATGGTTCCGGACCGAGGGCGGGTACATTGCGGAGCAGTCGACGCGGCCGACCACGCTCGCCGTCGCCCTCTGCGACTCACCCGCCGGCCTCGCGGTGTGGATCATCGAGAAACAGCAGTCGACGTCCGACGAGTCGGCCTTCACTCCGGATGAGCTTCTCACCTGGGTCACCGCCTACTGGGTCACCGGCACGATCGACACCTTTTTCTCCACCTATGTCGAACCGGTCACCCTCCCTGACCGGATCGACACGTCAACCGTGCTCGCCGTGTTCCCGCGCGACCTCGAACCGGAGCCGCGAAGCTACGCCGAGGCGTTCCTGAACGTCTGCGACTATGTGGAACACCCTGCCGGCGGCCACTTCGCAGCCTGGGAACAGCCCGAGGCCTACGCCGACGACGTACACCGTGCGGTCAGGCCGGGCGGCTGAAACGGAGCTTGCGGATGGCTCCACCACTGCAACGCGACCCTGGTCCACACCGGCGTGCGGCCCGAGCGCCACGACGACCTCGACCGGATCCCAGCCTGGTTGCCCGACGGCCTGAACCGCGCCGGGTTTGATGGAAGCATCGAAGACCCGCAACCATGGTGGAACTCCGCACGTACCCCAAGACCGCGTACTTGGGGCGAGAACGCGCCCGTCAAACCGGCGGGTTGCTGCGGGTGAATTCTTCATCGTCCCGGCCTGACGCGGACGTCACGGGCGCCCTGCCCCTACTGGTGCGGGGCGTCTTGCTGTGCGGACTCGCCGGCGGCGATGTGCGCGGCTGCGACCTCGTTGGGGGTGACGTCGAGCACGTCGGCGATGCCTTCGGCGTCCGCGATGGTCAGTCCGTTGATGCTCGCGAGGGTGGCAATCGCAGCGATGGCCTGGCCCTTCGCCGGCGTGTTGGTGTCGTGTCCGGCTTCCTGGGCGCGGTTGGTGAGCCAGGTGGCGAAGTCGTCGGGTTTGGAGGGCATGGGGTTGATTGTTGCTCGGGGTGACTCGGGTGGCCAAAGAATCGGGGTGTGAAGGATCTCGCACGGGGCGCGTGACCGTCCGGCCGAGCGGGGGAGTGCTGCCCGTTTTTGCGGTCTCGGCGCCGTTTGACGCCGCCCTGTCAGGTGCAGCACTCGCAGCTGGGGCGGCAGGCGCACGCATCTGCCGGGGCCGCGGCGTGCGGTGGCGCTGTGGTGGCGCCCGGCGCGCAGCAGCCCTTGCCCTGCCAGGCGTTGCGGGCTTCCTTGAGCGCGATGGCGGCGATGACGAGGCCGGCGAGTGGGTCGGCCCAGGACCAGCCGAGGGTGGCATTGAGGGCCAGGCCCACCAGCAGGACGGCCGACAGGTAGGTGCACAGCAGGGTCTGCTGGGAGTCGGCGACCGCCGAGGCGGAGCCCAGTTCGCGGCCCGCCTTGCGCTGGGCGGCGGACAGGAACGGCATGACGGCCAGGGACAGTGCGGCGATGGCGATGCCGGGAACGGAGCGTTCGGCGGCACCGCTCCCCGCGAGCGCCCGCGCCGCGTCGACCCCGACGTAGGCGGCCAAGGCGAGGAAGGACAGCGCGATGATGCGCAGAGTGGTCTTCTCCCTGGCCTGGCGCACGGCGTGCTCGCGGGCGGAGAACTGCCAGGCGACCGCGGCTGCGGAGGAGACCTCGATGACGGAGTCCAGGCCGAAGCCGACCAGTGCCGTGGAGGAGGCGGCCGTCCCTGCGGTGACCGCGACGACCGCCTCGATGACGTTGTAGGTGATGGTGGCCGCGACCAGCAGCCGTATCCGGCGTGCCAGCGCCTCCCGGCGTGCCGGGGAGGGGCCCGGGCCGATGGCGATCCCGACGGCCATCTCAGCAGCAGCCCTTGGTCTCGGCGTCCGGGCAGGTCCTGTCGGCCTCGACCGCCAGCACGGCGGTGCGCAGGTCGTCCAGGGCGTGCCCGAGCCGTTCGCCGGCCAGCTCGTAGCGGGTCCGGCGGCCGACCGGGACCGCCACGACCAGGCCGCAATCACGCAGACAGGCCAGGTGGTTCGACAGTCGGGTCCGGGAGATCTCCAGGGCGTCGGCGAGGTCGGCCGGGTGGGCCGGGGCCTCGCGCAGCGCGAGGAGGATGCGGCAGCGGATCGGGTCGGCCAGGGCACGGCCGAACCGCGCCAGCGCCTCGATGTCGGGGGCGGGAGTCAGCACAGACCAGACAGTACAGTGAATCCTGAATTCACGAAATCCTGCACAATTAGCCCGGGTGCTGCCTGCTCGGGGTGGGGCTGCCGCGTTGCGGCTGCGGGCACCCGGACCCTTGAGGGGGGAGCTACAGCCAACCGAGAAGGAACGCGAACGGGCGGAGCGCGAGCGCCTCATCGTGGCGACGGCCCGGGAGCTCGCCGAGCAGCAGGGGTGGGACGCGGTCGCCGCCCGCCGACTGGCCGAGCGCAGCGAGTACAGCCAGCCCGTATGCGGGCGCCGCGCCGTGGCGCGGGCTCAATGTCAGTGGGCGCGTCTAGGCTCGGTGTGGCCATGGAGTCCGAGTGAGGGACGTGAGTGTCATGTCGCGTGTTCGAGTCCACAACTTCAGCGTGTCGCTGGACGGGTTCGCCGCCGGGGAGGGACAGGGGCCGCAGGCCCCGTTCGGGCATGCCGGGACTCGGCTGGTCGAGTGGTTTCTTCAGACCCGGGCCTTCAACGAGATGCACGGTATGGCCGGCGGCGGCAGCGGTGTCGACGACGCCCTCGCCTGGACCTGGGGGCCCGGGATCGGTGCGGAGATCATGGGCCGCAACAAGTTCGGGCCGCAGCGCGGCCCGTGGACCGACGAGGAGTGGAAGGGCTGGTGGGGGGAGAACCCGCCGTTCCACACCCCGGTGTTCGTGCTGACGCACCACCCGCGCCCGTCCCTGGAGATGGAGGGCGGCACGGTCTTCCACTTCGTCGACGCCTCGCCGCAGGAGGCACTGCGGCAGGCCCGCGAGGCCGCGGGCGGCCTCGATGTGCGGATCGGCGGGGGTCCGGCCACGGTCAGGCAGTTCCTCGCGGAGGACCTGGTCGACCACCTCCACGTCGCCCTCGTCCCGATCGTCCTGGGCCGCGGTGAACGGCTGTGGGACGGGCTGGAAGGGCTGGAGCAGCGGTTTCAGGTCGAGGCGGTGACGACACCCAGCGGCATCACGCATCTGACCTTCACTCGGCCGTAGCTCCGCCGCCCCGCCGCGGCGCTTCCACATCGGCGCTGGCATCGCCGGTGCTGCACTCGGTGTGGACCCGGGGGAGGCGGTCGCCCGGCGCGACGCCGCGGCCGCGATGTCCCGATGTACATCCCCTACGACCAACGGCCCGGCGTCCACCCGCAGGCTGACGCACGGCTTCACCGACCACTGACTGCCCCCGCCTCGCCACGGTTGACGGCGTTGGCGAGTTGGACGCGTGACTGGACGCCGAGCTTGCCGAAGACCATCCGCAGGTGCGTTCCCACCGTGTTGATCGACACCCCGAGTTCGCCGGCCGCGGAGCGGTTGGAGTGGCCGGCGGCGATCAGCAGGGCGACGCGCCGCTCCGCATCGGTCAGGGCGGCCCAGCCGTTGTCGGGCCGGGGGCTCGTGCGGGCCCACTTGGCGCGGCGGGTGCCGGCCTGGCGCATCGTGTGCTGGACGTCGTCGCGGTAGACACGCGCGTCCATGCGGTGGTAGTCGTCCCACGCCCGGTCGAGTAGTTCGAGCGCCTGGTCGCGCCGGCCCTCGGCCAACAGGGCGCGCCCGTAGCAGTCCGCGCCGTAGGCGCGCAGGATCGGACGCGGGCTCCGGTCGAGGATCTGCGCGCCTTCGGCGAGCATCGTCAGGTCGCCCTTCTCCCGTCCGCGCAGGTTCCGCGCCACTCCCTCGAAGCTGGCCACTCCCGGGTTGCGTGATGCGGCGAGCTCGGCGATGTGGACGACGGTGCTGGTGAAGTCCTCGTCCGCACCAGCACTGCCGACCCCGAAGAAGATGCCCATCCAGCACGGCCACAGCGGCCAGTAGTTGCACGAGCCGGCGGCTTCGAAAGCCACCGGTCCAAGCACCTGGAGTGCTGTGGCGAGGTCTCCTCGGCTCGCCGCAAGCCAGCCGCGCATCACGGCAAGGCCGGGCTTGCAGACGCTCTCGTCGGCTTCGATGAGTCGGTCGGCCTGCGCCAGGTGCTCCGAGGCGGCCTGGGTGTCGCCGCGCAGCAGAGCCACGGCGATGAGAACGATCAACGCGTCGAGCGCGTGGACGCCGTTGCCGAGATGCCGGCCGAGCTCCAGCACGGTGCGTGCCCCGGCCTCGGCGTCGTCGCTGTGTCCGAGGTTGAAGTCCTGCCACATCTGGGCGCAGTGAAGCGCCGGAGGGATTGCCCCGGAGGTGTCATCGCAGTCCGACCTCGCCTCGTCAAGCAGCAGTTGTGCGTGGTCGTAGCGGTCCAGGAACTGCAGTGAGGTGATCTCCTCGGCGAGTTGGCAGGGGCCGGCCAGCGCCCGCAGCTCCCGGAAGCTGCGCAGGGCGTCCTGGTGGCGGCCTTCGTTGCGGGCCGCCTCCCCGACCGCCTGAAGGGCCAGAGCCTGCGCGTCCTGGTCTCCGCTGGCTCGGGCGAGGTCGAGAGCGCCTGCGGCCTCGTGCGCGCCGCTTTCTCCGGCCGTCCGTCGGGTGTTGGCCAGGGCGCGAGCGGCCGTGAGGCGCGCACCCACGGCGGGGGTGAGCGCGTCGGCTTCGAGCATCGGGGTGATGCGGGCCAGCAGCTCGCCCGGTTTGCCGCCGAGCCAGAGGGCGCGTGCGGCTTCGGTCCCGATCGCACCGACCAGGTCGGCGTCGTCGAGGTGCACGAGCATGGCGTCGGCGACAGTGATCGCCTCGGTGGCGCGTTCGGTCCGGCGGAGCACGGACAGGCTGCGTCGGCCCACGTCGAGCCATTCGGTCTGTTCGGGGCGCAGGGTGCGGAAGGCGAGCGCGGCAAGGTCGCCTGCGTCGCGGGGACTGGCTGTAGCCAGTTCCTCGGCGGCCGTGATCAGGATCAGTGCGCTTGCCACGTCGCCGCGGGTCGCCGCCGCTCGGGCGTGGGGCGCCGCCAGCAGTGGCCGGCCGGCGTCGAGGTGATGCCGGGCGAACCGACTGTGCAGGGTGCGCACCGTGCGGTCGGGCAGGGCCGCGCAGACCGCCTCCCGCACCAGATCGTGACGTGTGGTCAGGCCCTGGTCGTCGATCTGGACCAACCCGGATTCCAGCGCTGCCGCGAGCGCGCCGTCACGCCCCGAGCCGATCGGGTCCGCGACCAGACGCAGCGCCTCCTGGACCGGGACAGCGCGTCCGCAGACCGCCACCGTCTCGACCAGCCCCCGCGCCGCGTCGGGCAGGTCCGCGAGCCGGCCGGCGATCGCCGCACCGAACTCCTCGGGCACGGTGTCGCGTTCACCTCGAGCGGCCGCGCGCGCGAGGTTGTCCAGGACGTCGACGGCCAGGAGCGGATTGCCTGCCGAGGCGTCGAGGAAACCACGTGTGCGTTCGTCCGGCTCGTGTCCGAGACGGTCCTGCGCGATGGCAGCCAGGTCGGAGCTCCGCAACGGGGCGAGCCGGATGTGTTCGAGGCTGGTGTGGACCGAGCCGAGGACACCGGCATCGTCCTTGCGCGTGGCCAGCAGCCACACCACCGGCAGCCCGAGAAGCCGGGTGAGCAGTGTGCGGATGACGAACGTGCTGACCTGGTCGGCCCATTGCACGTCGTCGATCGCGAGCAGGACCGGGCTCTGGCCCGACGCGCACTCCAGGGCCGCGGCGATGCGTTCGACCAGCAGCAGCGGCTGGTGCACGGCGTCGACGATTTCCGCGTACTGCTCCGCTGTGACCAGCGGTTCGGCGCCGGCCCGCAGCGCGGTGATCACGGGTGCGCCGGGGCTGACCTGTTCGACGGGATCGCAGGCGCCGCGGGCGGGCCGCACCTGAATCCGCGCCGCCTGGGTGCACACCTCCGCGAGCAGGGCGCTCTTGCCGATGCCCGCGGTCCCGCTGACCAGCACCACCCCTCCGGAGCCGTGGCGCCGTGCGGCGCGGACCACGGAAAGGGCCCGCTCCATCGGCTCACTGCGGCCTCGCAACGGTTGGTGTCGCATCCCCATCACTCCTCGCTCCCACGACGGACGGTCGTTCGACTGAATCGGTTGAGAGGGTCGCTCCGGGCGGCTCAGGCAGCGGACCGGAGAAGGTCGTCCACCAGGGAAGGCACATCCATGTCCGACAGGGTCCAGGGCAGGAAGATCACCCGGTAGATGACGGGGGCGAGGACCCGGTTGACGACGTCGTCGCCGCTGAACCGGGCGCCGGGGCGAGCGGCGAGGGCCGCCGCTTCCGAGCGGCGGTCACGCAGGCAGTCCGACTCGCTCTCGCCGGCCGCCGCCGCCCCGCCCCGCAGCAGGGCGGCGTTCAGCGGACTGCGGTAGTGGGTGAGCAGCTCCTGCGCCCACGCGGTCAGGTCGGCGGCCAGGTCCCCGGTGTCGGGCAGGGGGCGATCCGGGTCCAACCGGTAGGTCGCCAGATCGTTGATCATGGTTCGGGCATCACCCCACCGCCGGTAGATGCTCGAGTGGTTCACTCCCGCACGCTCCGCCACCATCGGGACGGTCACGGCGTCGCTGCCCTGTTCGGCGACCAGTTCCTCGACCGCCTTGCGGATCGAGGTCAGCACCAACGCGCTGCGCCCGCCTGTCCGGCGCCTCGGGGTCGATTCTCCGCTCATGCACCCCATCTTAACGCTCAGGCCTTTGCTAAAGCACAAGGCTTGGCAATAAATCGCGACAGGTCTACGCTCTACCTAAGGCACAAAGCTTGGCTTTTAGGAGGGGGATGGTCATGACCATCACCGAAGCACAGCCCAGTCACGGTTGCACCGCGGCATCGCCCGACCGCGTCGCCCGGCCCCGCCGCCGGCTTCCTTCCCACGCGGCGTTCGCCGGCGCGGCGGCCGCCTTCGCGGCGCTGTACGTGGCAGCGGGCGCACCCACACCCCTGCTGGTCGTCTTCGAGCACCAGTGGCACTTCCCCGCCTGGGTGCTGACGGTCGCCTTCGCCGCCTACGCCATCGGCCTCCTGGCCGCCCTGCTGGTGGCAGGATCGCTCTCCGACCACATCGGCCGGCGCCCGATCCTGATCGGATCGCTCCTCGTCGAGCTCGCGGCGATGGTCATGTTCGCGGTCGCTCCGACCATCATCTGGGTCATCGCGGCCCGCACCATCCAGGGCATCGCCACCGGCGCCGCCACCAGCGCCTTCTCGGCGGCCGTCGTCGAGCACGCACCCGAGCGCCACAAGCGGCTCAGCACGGTCATCACCAGCATCGCCCCGGCCGGTGGACTGGGCCTGGGGGCGCTGCTCACCGGCGCAGCCGTCCAGTTCTCCAGTCGGGCCGGCCTCATCGTCTTCACGGCCCTGGCCCTGATTATGGCGCTGGGAACCGTGGTCACGGTCTTCTCCCGCGAGACCGCCGACGGGAAGCCGGGCGCGGTCCGCTCGCTCATTCCCCGGGTCTCCGTTCCGGCGGCCGCCCGGCGTGAGTACCTGGCGAGCATTCCCGTCCACATGGCCGCCTGGATGCTCGCCGGACTGTTCATGGGGCTGGTGCCGACGATCATCGAGGACATCCTGCACCTGCACAGCGGCTTGCTGAACGGCGCCACCGCCTTCGTCGAACCCGCCGCCGCAGCTGCGGCCGGCCTGTTCCTCGGCCGACTGAGCCCGCGGCGCACGGTTGTCGTGGGCACCGCCGCCGTCCTGCTGGGAACCGCCGTGATCGAGGCCGGCGTCGCCGACGACTCCCTCGCCCTGCTCTGGCTCGGCGGTGTCATCGGCGGCGCGGGCTTCGGCGCCTCGTTCTCCGGCGCCATCCGCAAGATCGCCCCGCTGGCGGCACCCCACGAGCGGGCCGGCCTGTTCGCCGCGGTCTACGTCATCGCCTACCTCAGCTTCGGCATCCCGGCGATCGTCGCGGGGCTCCTGATCGACCCCCTGGGTCTGCGGGCCACCGTCCTCGGCTACGGCGTCGTGATCCTGGCCGTGGCAGCCCTCGGACTGCTCGCACAGCACCGTGCCGACGCCCACGCCTGAGCAGCCGTCAAGAAAGACGCGGAACCTCAGAAGCCTCTCGGCGTCGGCGTGGTGAGTGCATCACCACGCCGACGCCGAGGGGCTTCTCAGGTGTCAGGAGTTGAGCTGCTGAAGCGCCGTCGCCCAGTTCTCGATGTGGTAGCCCTTCGCCAGCCGTCCGTCGCGGACGGTGAAGACGTCGATCGCCATGGTCCTGAAGGACTTGCCGGTCGGAGCGGCGCCCCAGAACTCCTTGACCGGGGTCCCCGTCGCCTCGCCGCGCACGACCATCGCGTCGTCCACCACATGGATGTCGACCACCTCCCAGGCCAGATCGGGCACCGCCTCTCCCATGGCCCGGAACACGTCGCCCAACTGGTCACGCGTCAGGAAGTCCTGATTGGTGTGGTACGAGTGGTAGTCGTCGTTGCAGGCCTGTGCCAGGAGTTCCGCCACGTCCTTCTCGCTCGGCCTGTTCAGCGCCTGGTACAGCGGGGCGGATATCCTGCGCGCCTCTTCGACGGTCATGAACGATTCGTCACTCTTGGTCATCTGACCCTGCCCCTTGTCGCAGACGGTGTCGCGTCGAGCCAATCGGCCACGGACAGATCGAAGTTATCCCGGGGCCCGGCTGCGGTCCCTCACCTGTTCGCGTGATGTCCGGGACAACTCCCGCCACGGTCTCATCGGTGCACACCAACTGTCGCGTCATCACGAAATCCCGGGGCACGCGCGCTTCGACGAGCACCCCGACGAGAGGTGAAGGAGCACCATGCAGTCCACCTACTCTCTCAAGGTCGTGGGCCTGGCGGTGAGCGCCGCCGTCCTGGTCCTGACCGTCCCGGCGCAGGCCGACACCCCGACGCCCGGCTTCACCCACGTCCACATCGCGGACCACTTCGACCTGGCCGCAGGACAGCAACCGGAGAACATCGCGCTCGAACCCGACGGCGCCGTCGACCTCAGCATGTCCGTCGCCCGCCAGGTGGTCCGGCTCCACCCGGACGGCCGGCAGCAGGTTCTGGCGCAGCTGCCGCCCCCCGCCGACGGCGGCGTGCACACACCGCTGCTCGGCTTCCCCCTGGTCGCCGGACTCGTCCGGACCGACGACGGCACGCTCTACTTCCTCTACGCGACAGGCACCGCCGACCTGACGGGCCTGTGGCGGCTGCGGCCGGGCGGCACGCCGGAGCGGATCACCGCGCTGCCCGCTGACAGCCTGCCCAACGGCCTCGGGCTCGATCCGGTCCAGGGGGAGTTCTACAGCGCCGACTCCGCGCTGGGTACGGTCTGGCGGATGCCGATCAGCGGCGGAGTGGCGACGGCCTGGACCGTCGGCCCCGAACTCGCACCCAGGGGCACCCTCGGCGCCAACGGCCTGAAGGTCCACCACGGTGCGGTGTGGGTCACCAACCTGGCACTCGGAACGATCCTCAGGATCCCGATCCGCCGCGACGGCGCCGCCGGCCCGTTCGAGACCAGGGCGACCGGACTGCCCGGGATCGACGATTTCGCCTTCATCCCGCACAGCAACCGGATCGTCGCCGCCCTCGACAGCCAGAACAAGGTCGCGATCGTCGAACCGGACGGCAGCTACACCGCCGTGCTCACCGGCCAGGACGGGCTGGAGAACCCGACGTCCGTCGCCGTTCGCGGCAACACCGTCTACATCCCGTCCGCCGCGTGGACCCTGCGCAAGGACCCCAACCTCATCACCGCCCAACTGCCCGCAGCAGCAGAGGAGTGGAAATGACAGCGCCCGTTGAAGAGCCGGCCAACGAAGTCGTCCGTGCCGCGCTCAAGGCCCATGGCGGCCTGGACCGGTGGCGCGACGTCGCCTATGTCTCGGCCGACGTGGCCTTCGACGGCCTGGCCTGGGATGCGAAGACCCGTCAGCACCCGCTCTCGCGTGCGAGGGTGACCGTCGAGACCGGCGAGCAGCGGACCGTCCTGACGCCCTTCCTCGGCGCCGACCGGCGCAGCGCGTACAGCCCCGGGCTCTCGGCCGTCCTGCGCGCCGACGGCCGGGTCGAGCAGGCACGCACCCGGCCGCGCGCCGCCTTCGCGAACGACACCGCCGAAACTGCATGGGACGAGCTCCAGTTGGCGTACTTCACCGGCTTCGCGCTCTGGAACTACCTGAACCTGCCGTTCCTCGTCGCCTGGCCGGGGTTCGGCGTCGAGGAGGTGACGCCCTTCGCAACCCCCACCGGGGACTGGCAGCGGGTCAGCTACTCGTTTCCTGGGGGAATCGCCACCCACAACCGGCTCCAGGCGATGTACTTCGACGAGGAGGGCATCCTGCAGCGCCTGGACTACGACTCGGAGATCTTCGGCGGACAGCCGACGGCCCACGTGCTGTCCGGCTACGAGACCGTGGACGGAATCCCGTTCCCGACCCGGAGGGAAATCGTCCCGCGCAACCCGGACGGGACCTCCGCCGCCGGTCCCGTCCTGATCGGGATGACGTTCACGGACATCGAGGTCGTCGACGCACGGGGGTGAGGCCCGGGTGCCGCCGGGGCGGGCTCGGCTGTCGAGATCAGGCGTCTGACTCCTGCTCGGCCTGCCCGGCTTCCTCGGTTCCGTTCCTTCCTACAGGTGGCGGTTGACCTCGCTGGGCGCCTCCCCCGTGGGCGTTGAGCTGACGAGCGGGAGACGCTTCCAGCAGGCCGGACCCGGGTGTCCGCGACGCGCCGGCAGCGTCTCGACGACGAGCCGGCTCAGTCCTCCGACGCCTCTGCCGCCTGCGGCGGTGGCGAGGCAGGCAGGTGCGTGCCCCATGGTCTCCCCATTCACAGCCAGGCGGCGAGGAGGCTCTGCACCGGGTCGCCGCCCTCGCGGGCAAGGTAGAGCGCCTGCGCGCTGACCCACAGCACGGTCCGGCCGAGCCGCTCCGGGTAGCGCGCGACCATCGCGTCGAAGAACGCGACCGGGGTTTCGTACGTGGCCAGCGCGGTCTCGGCGGCGTCGAGGTACTCACGGGTCTCGGCGACGAGGCGGCCGGCGTCGTCATCCAGTTGCGGGTTCTGATGGCTCGCCACGATGTGGGTCGGCCGCAGAGCCGTGACCGTGTCGACGGCCTTGCGCCAGGGGCCGAGATCGCCGCCCGACTCGCCGAGGTAGAGGTGCACGCCGTTGTAGATCACGTCCCCGGCCACGACGAGACCGAGGTCCGACACGTGCAACACGGCGCAGTCGTCGCTGTCCGCATGCCCCACGTCCACAAGGGCGAGGTCGCGCCCTTCGAGGCAGATGCCGTTGCCGGGCGGGGTGACAGCAGTGACCGGGGACGGCGGGATCTGGCCCGGCCACAGGGCGTCCCACAGCACCTCCCTGGCGGCGAGGTTGCCGTGCATCTGCTCGATCGCGCCCGCCGAGGCGACGACCTGCGCGCCGAAGCGGCCGGCGAGGACGTCCGCGGTGAACCAGTGGTCGCCGTGCCCGTGCGTGGCGACGATGTGCGTCAGCCGCTTTCCGCTCGCCTGCACCCAGTCCCCGACCGCCTGCGCCTGCGCGGCGGTCAGCGGCGGGTCGACCAGGACCGCGTCCCGTTCGCCGTGGACGAGGGTGGTCGCGATCGGCTGGTAGCTGCGGTGCTCCCCGTTGGGCAGTTCTCCGGAGCCGTGCATGGGCGCCGGGTCGGAGACGAACACGTCGTAGCCGAGGGTGGGTTCTGAGGACATGATTCTCCGTCCGATCGTTGTGGGCGATCAGGCACGCTCTCGCCGGAATCCCCATCCTCCTGTGGCGCCCGCGCGCCGCGCCTCACCTGTTCACGTGATGTCGGGGAACGCGCCGTGGTGATGACCTTGGTACAGCCCCGGGACCGGGGACGGTCGGTCGGCCCGGTGGGCGGAGGTTCGGTGAGCGAGGGACTCGTACCTGCGGCGACGCACGTGATCGTGCTGCCCGGCGGTGGCTACGCCATGCACGCCGCGCACGAGGCGGAGCCGGTCGCCGCCTGGCTGTCGGGGCTGACCGGGCGGCTGCGGCCAACCGGGCCGGGTCTGTCGGCGAGCGTCTTCCGCTACCCGCTGAACGTCCGCCACCCCGCGCCCCTGCTCGGGCTGCGGGGCGAGATCCGGCGTCTGCGCGAACGGGGAGCCGACCGGATCGGTGTCGTCGGCTTCTCGGCCGGCGGGCATCTCGCCGGGCTGGCCGCCCTCGCCTCGTTGGACGACCCGCGCGATTCGGTGCAGTTCGCCCTGCTCGGGTATGCGATCACCTCCATGGAGACGGAGACCTACCGGCCCGCGCGCCTGATCCTGCTCGGCGAGGACGCCCCGCCGGACCTGCGCCGCGCGACGTCGCTCGACGCGCTGGTGGCCGCGGCGTCGCCGCCGTTCTTCCTCTGGCACACCGCGGAGGACGTCTACGTCCCGCCCGAGCACACCTACCGCCTGGCCTCGGCGCTGGCTACGCACGAGGTGCCGCACACCGTCCACGTCTTCCCCCACGGCCCGCACAGCCTCGGCCTCGCCCACGGCGCGGGCGAAGCCGCGGCCTGGACGGGGTTCGCAGAGCGGTGGCTCGCCGAACAGGCGTCCTGACCCGACCGACCACCGACTCACTCACTCACTGACTCACCGACCGACCGCAACGACCTACCGCAACGACCGACGCAAAGGACGACAGGCCATGGAGCAGAGCACCACCTACCTCGATGCCAAGACCTCGACGGTCGAGGGAGCCAACGGGGTCACCTACGTCTACCGGCGGCTCGGGCCTCAGGGCGGTCGCCCGCTTGTCCTACTGCAGCACTTCCGCGGCAACCTCGACAACTGGGACCCCGCCCTCGTCGACGTGCTCGCCGCCTCCCACGACGTCATCACCTTCGACAACGTGGGCGTGGGTGCAACCACCGGAACCACCCCCACCACGATCGGGCGGATGGCCGACGACGCGATCGTTTTCGTCGAGGCGCTCGGGCTCGACCGGATCGACCTGCTCGGGTTCTCCATCGGCAGCTTCGTCGCCCAGGAGATCGCCCTCACCCGAGCCTCTCTGGTGGCCAAGCTGGTGCTGGCCTCGACCGCGCCGCAGGGCGCGCCGGGCATGCACGGCTGGGCCCCCGACATCATCGCCGCGATCGGCGGGCCGACGACCGGCGCCGAGGGCGTCCTGCACGCCTTCTACACCGACTCCTCCTCCAGCCAGGCCGCCGGGCAGCAGTCGTTGGGCCGGATCTTCGGCCGTTCGGCGGGTCAGGACGAACCGACCACCTGGCAGACGCGGAACGCCCAGTACGACGCGGTGCTGAAGTGGGGCACGCCGAACTTCGGGCTGCTTCAGCGGCTCGCGGCGATCGAGCAGCCGGTCTTCGTCGCGAACGGCGACGACGACCGGATGATCCTCCCCTGGTACTCGCACCTCACCGCGAGCCTGATTCCGAACGCCTTCGTGAAGCTCTACCCGGACTCCGCCCACGGGTTCCTCTTCCAGCACGCGGACGCCTTCGCCGCCGACGTGCACGCCTTCCTCGACACCTGAGGCAGACAGCAGGCAGACCTCTCAGACAGCCTTGGTCAGGGTCGTGCACTCCTCGTCCGTCAGCCGCACCGACGCAGCCGCGACGTTCTCCTCGCGCTGGGCAACCGACGGCGTCCCCGGGATCGGAAGGATCACCGGGGACCGGCGCAGCGGCCAGGCGAGGGCAAATAGTCGTGAAGGCGGCTGAGGGCAAGACGGTTGTCCCCACTTCCGGGACCCCGCCGTGCTGCGCCACCGGGTCCGCGCGCGGGGGACCGGGCGGCGCCTTCCCGCAGGGAGCGCTTCGCGCAGTGTCCTTGCTCCCGGACGGCGCCCCGCCACGCGAGATGTGCGCCAGGTGGGTGGGAAGCGGACTCGGTCTCGGCGGGGCGATGTGCCACCGCCGGCGCTGTGGCAGACGCTGGAGGCGGCAGGGCGGCAGCTCCGGGCCACTTGAAGCGAGGAGGCCGAACCATGAGGTTCGTTCAGATCATCGAATACAAGACCAGCCGTATTGACCAGTTCAACGCACTACTGGACACCTGGGTTGAAAAGAACGCGGGCAATCGCCTGGCGACACGGGCCCTGCAGACCCGGGACCGAGGCAAGGAGAACGTCTATCTGAACATCGTGGAGTTCCCGTCGTACGAACAGGCGATGGACAACTCCAACCGTCCGGAGACGGCGGAGTTCGCGGCACAGCTCGCCACGCTGTGCGACGGACCCCCTGTGTTCCGCAACCTGGACGTGCTGAACGAACGGACCTTCGAAGGCTGAGGCGAACGCCGGCTGGGGCCTTCAGCTCCCTGGAGCCGGGGCTCTTGAGGTGATGCCGTTTGCCTCGTCTCCCGGCGAGCCTTGGCTTGCCATCCCGTGATCAGTGCCCCGAGCGCGTCAGCCCAGATCAGCGCGCTTTCCGGCTGAGGACCCGAGGACCCGAGGACGCCAGCCGTAGGTCCAATGCAGCGAGCGCCTCGCACAGGTCGCTGAACTGCCAAGCGGCTTCCTGAAGCGTCCGGCCCCCCGCACCCCCGGAGCCCCGAAGCTGGCGGATCCGCTCGAGAAGGGTCTCCAGAGCCTCCACCCTGGCCGGCTCTAAGCGCTTGCGGACCTCCGGGGAGGCGATGGCCCGCTGTTGGAAGGCGGGAGGGCCGCCATGCTGGTGTGACAGCGCCGGTCGGGTCCGGGTGCGGCCGGGGTCGGTCCGTGGGGTGGGGTCAGTCGCGGGCCGTGAGGCCGAGCAGGTGCTCGGCGTTGGCGTGGGCGAGTTTCTCCTTGTCTGCGGGGTTGGTCTCGATCGCGTCGAGGAAGGCCCGGCCTTGTGTGGCCGAGGATGATGTGCAGGTCGGGGAGTCGGTCGAAGACTCCGGCGGCGATCAGGCGCAGGGCGTGAAGACCGGTTTCGGCGTGCCAGCCCCATGCGGCGGTGCCCAGGGCGTAGCTGACGGAGGGCCCGAAGCCGGCGTAGTGCTCGGCGCGCAGGGCCGCGGTGGGCAGGCCGGGGTGCAGGTAGAGGGGGACGTGGAGTTGGGCGGCGCGTTCGAGGACCGGGTAGAGGGTGGAGTGGTCGAGGAAGACGCCGCCTGCGCGCCCGTTGATCAGTGCGCCGCGGAAGCCGAGGTCGCCGACGGCGTGGTCGAGTTCGCGCACGGCGGCCTGGGGGTCGGTCATGGGCAGTGCGGCGAATGCCTGGAACCGGTCGGGGTGCATCGTGACGGCGGCGTGTGCCTGCTGGTTGGCGGCGCGGGCGATGTCGGTGTCGAGTTCGCGCGGCAGCGGGGTGAAGGTCGGGACGACGTGGCTGAGGACCTGGACGTCGATGCCGGCTTCGTCCATGTGCTTGAGGCGGAGGGCGCCGAGGTCGGTGACCTCGCTGCCGGAGAGGTCCAGGGCGTGCCGGCCGCCAAGGTCGACGTCGGCGGTGTCGAGGAAACGCTGGGAGACGAAGTGTTCTTCGAGGGTGATCACGCGCATGAGGGGGCTCCCGGTCAGGTCGCGAAGCGGGCGCTGAGGCCGCCGTCGACGTTCCAGACGGCGCCGGTGACGTAGCTGGCCTGGTCGGAGGCGAGGAACGCGACGACCTGGGCGACTTCGTCGGGTTCGCCGATGCGCCCCAGCGGGTGGGCCTCGTTCAGCCTGGCCCAGGCGGCCTGTGGGTCGGGCCGGGAGTTGTAGAGGTGTTCGATCGGCGGGGTGCGGATGTAGCCGGGGCACACGGCGTTGACACGGATGCCCTCGGGTGCGAGGTCGAGGGCGAGGGAGCGGGTCAGGCCGAGGATGCCGCTCTTGGCGGCGGCGTAGGGGAACATCCCGGCGCGGGTCATGTGGGCGTGGATCGAGGAGATGTTGACGATCGATCCGGTGCCGGCCGCGCGCATCTGGGGCAGGGCGTACTTGGCGCACAGCCAGGCGCCTTTGAGGTCGACGGCGAAGAACGCGTCCCACTGGTCCTGGTCGAGTTCGGCGGCATCGGCCGAGGAGCCGACGCCTGCGTTGTTGACCAGGACGGCGGTGGGTCCGAGCCTGTCGGCGATCTCGGCGAAGGCCGCCTTGGCGCTGGCCTCGTCGCCGACGTCGCCCTGTACGTAGAGGTGTCCTTCGCCGAGCCTGTCGGCGACGGGCTGGCCCTTGTCGACGGAGCGGGAGCCCATGAGGGCGACCCGGTATCCGGTCTTGGCGAAGAGCCGGCCGATGGCGAGGCCGATACCCTGGGCGCCGCCGGTGACCACGGCGACGGGTTGGCCGGTCATGAGCGTGGTCCTTGCGGTGCCTGTCCGCGCAGCTGGTCGAGGGAGATCGCGGAACCGTCGTAGATCGTGAAGTCCGTGCCTTCGATCAGGGTGTGCCAGGCGGCCAGTTCCGGGGCGTCGTGGGCAGCTTTGAGGTGGGCCATCACCGCGGCGCTGTCGCGCCAGACCTCGGTGCTGAGCAGGACGCCGTCGCGGTCGGCGGGGTAGGAGAGGGTGAAGGCCTCGCAGCCGTCGAAGGTTCGGCAGAAGCGCTCGACGCCGGGGGCGAGGTCCCGCATCCGCGGGTCCTCGTCGGCCGGGTAGGTGTACTGGGCGTGGATGACGATCATCGTCAGGCCTCCTCGACGAAGTCGGTGGTGAAGGCGACCTCGCGCTGGGCCTCCAGCTCGGCGAGGCGGTCGGTCAGGGCCTTGTGGACGAAGTTGTAGGAGTCCGAGCCGAGCACGAGGCGCTTGGGGGCCGGGTTCTGGCCGGCGCTGGCGATGATGACCGCGGCCATCTTTGCCGGGTCGCCGACCGGCACGCTCGTCCCGTCTTCGATCATCTTGCGGGCCGCGCCGCCGGGGGTGCCGCGGTAGGCCTCGATCTCGGTGCCGAGCCGGGAGCTGCCGTAGCGGAAGTTGGTGCGGGCGCCGCCGGGCTCGACCAGGGTGACGCCGATGCCGAACGGGGCGAGCTCGCCGACCAGAGCCTCGGTGAAGCCCTCGATGCCCCACTTGCCGGCGTGGTAGATCGAGCCGCCGGGGAAGGCGACCAGGCCGCCGAAGGTGGAGATCTGGATGATCCGGCCGTGGCCCTGGGCGCGCAGGCGCGGGATCGCGCTGCGGGAGACGGTGATGGAGCCGAGCAGGTTGGTGTCCAGGACGTGCTCGACCTGGGCGTCGCTGAACTCCTCGGCCGGGCCCATCAGGCCGTAGCCGGCGTTGTTGACGACCACGTCGAGGGAACCGAGTTCGGCGAAGGCCCGGTCGACGACGGAGTGGACGCCGGAGACGTCGGTGACGTCCAGCTCGGCGACCCACAGCTGGTCGCCGTACTTCTTCTTGAGGTCGGCGATCGCGTCGGGCTTGCGAACGGTCCCGGCGACCCTGTCGCCGCCCTCCAACAGCTGCTGGGTCATCTCCCTGCCGAAGCCGCTGCTGATGCCGGTGATGAACCACGTGCGCCGACTCATGATCTTGTCCTTCCCAAAATTGACTAACCGGTTATCCACGACCGTAGGCTTGTATAACTGGTTAGTCAACAGCTACGGTCGGAGCAGGAGGACACACCATGGGCAGCGCAAAGGCAGAAGCCACCAAGACGCGAATCCTTGATGCGGCACTCACCGAGTTCGCAGCCCACGGCCTGGCCGGGGCGCGGGTGGAGCGCATCGCAGCGGCAAGCGGCTTCAACAAGAACCTGATCTACGTCTACTTCGAGAACAAGGAGTCACTGTTCAACACGGTGATCCAGCGCAACTCCGAGCAGATCGCCGAACGGCTTCCCTTCACCCCGGACGACCTGCCCGGGTACGCCGCCCGCGCCTTCGACTACGCAATGGCCCACCCGGAGGCGATGCGCTTGGTCGGATGGTTCGGCCTGGAGAACCGCGCGGACGAGCCGAAGGCACGCACGGCCTACATGGCCGAGCAGAGCCAGCGCATCGCCCAGGGACAGACGGACGGGAAAATCTCGGGCGCCTTCACGCCCGGCTTCCTGATGACCACCGTCCTTGCGCTCGCCTCCGCCTGGTCCGCTTCAAGCCCCTGGGGACCCTCCATGGCCCCCCAGGAGTTGGACGAACCCGACGCGCTGCGCGGATCCATCGCCCGAGTCATCGCACTGCTCACCACCGACCAGGAGGCGGCCGTTCCCAGCGGCGCTCGGCCGGCCGAAGCGGTCGGGACACAGCCAGGTGCTGGGCGTCCCTGACCCGGCCCCGTGCTCGAGCTCGCCGCTGGGAACCGCGGCGCGGTCGGTTGATCATCGACGCAGCCCCAGGCGGCGCGTTCGCCTCAAGGGATGTGCTGTCCTCGACGACCACCCTCACCACGGGTGACAACTACCGGTCAGTGGCGTGGAGTCGGCCGTGAACGTCCAGGGCTGAAACCCTGCCCTCGAACGCGGCCATGGCCTTGTGCAGGGCCTCCGGAACGGCCGCCGCGGGTCTCTCGAAGGCGACGGGCTCGTCCCCATTCACCCGGGCGGACGCCGTGACCGCCCCCGAAGTTGGTCGAGCCGCTCACCGGTGGGCTTGTCATGGGGCTGCCCGCCGCTGATGGAAACTCAGGTGGCCTCGGCGTGCCGTCCGGGTAGAGTTGCGCAAGTGCCCGAGCTGAAGCAGTTGCACGCTGGCCATGCCCCGGCGGTCCTGGCCTTCGAGCTGGCGAACCGCACCTACTTCGCTGCCTCGGTCTCCGATCGTGGCGACGAGTTCTTCGACCAGTTCGCCGACCGGTACAGCGCCTTGCTGGCTGAGCAACAGGCCGGCATCTGCGCCTTCTATGCGCTGGTTTCCGAGGATGGCTCGGTTCTGGGTCGGTTCAACCTGTACGACTGCGAGGACGGCACTGCCGTACTCGGCTACCGGGTCGCGCAGATCGTCGCCGGGCGCGGCGTGGCGACCGCGGCCGTCCGGGAACTGTGCCGGCTGGCGACGGCGCGGCACGGGCTGCGCACCCTGCGGGCAGCCACCGCCCGCGCCAATGCCGCGTCCCAGAAGGTGCTGACCAAGGCTGGGTTCGTCCCGGTCGGCCCGGCAGATCCGGCCAGCCTCGGCGGTAGGCCGGGCACCTGGTATCAGCGCGACCTGGTTCTCCACCCGTAGACCGTGATCTTGCCGGCGGCCCGGCTGCGGGATGCCTGCGGCAACCCTCCGGGCGTCACCCGACGGCCGCGGGATGCCGCTGTGCACGTCCGGGACGCCGTACGCCCTGTCATGGGCCCTGCCCACTGGGATGCCGTACGGGGTGCCGTACGCCCTGCCGTAGGATGCGCCCTCCCCTCGGCGGCGGGTGGATGTTCTGCCCGCTCAGCGGGCCTACAACGGCACTCCCGGAGACGGACAACCCCCTGGTGCATCCGGCCCTGACGGAGTGAAGGAAGGGCAGGGCATGGGCGCGCCGGTGGTGGGGGTGTCTTCTCCCGCGTGACGGCGGCCCGGCCCGGTACGTCGCGGACGGCTGGCGGGGTGTCACGCCGGCACTGAGCGGAACCGTGTTGGCGCGTCGCGAGAACGTCCGCCGCGTCGGCGAGTACGCCACCGACGGACTGCGCTTGCCGCCAGGCCCTTTCGACCCCCGACTCGAACTACGAGAGTCCGAACGCTGACCGCACCCGCCCGCTCCCCACAGCCGCCCCAAGTACTGGCTTTCGCCCACTACTTGACTATCTAAGGTAGCGGGCATAGTTTGACTCCGTGCCCCCGACCCGAGACTCCCAACTCCTCAAAGGTGTCCTGTCGCTCCTGCTGCTCCAACTCCTCGCCGAGCAGGAGTCCTACGGCTACCAGGTGGTGCAGCGGCTCCACGAGGACGGCTTCACCGACATCCTCGACGGGACCGTCTACCCCGCGTTGGCCCGCCTGGAGCGGGAGGGTCGGGCCAGCTCCCGGCTGGTCTCCTCCAGCTCAGGACCCGCCCGCAAGTACTACCGGCTCACACCCGCCGGCCACAGAGCACTGACCGAGGGCGCGGCGAGCTGGTTCGCCCTGGCCGACGTCGTCGGCTCGGTGCTGCACCGCCCCGTCCCTGCCGACCCGATCAAAGGACCCTGAGATGGCTGAGACGTTGAGCTGGACGGATCGACTGCGCGTCGAGTGCCTCGTGTGGGCGCTCGACGCACGCCTCGGCGACCTGCCCCGCAGGTCCCGGATAGCCAAGCGCCGCGAGGTCCGCGAGAACCTCCGCACCGCGGCGATGGACGTCGGCATCACCACGGCGCTGAGGAACATCGGCACCAGCCACCGGCTGGCCCAGGAGTACCGCGTCGCCGAGTACGGCGACGCGGCGCGGCCGCACTGGATCGCCGCCACAGTCTTCTTCCTCACCGCCCAGCTGTTCCTCACCTCGGTCCTGACCGAGGCGGCCGTGGCGTTCGGCGACGGTGTCGAGGCCGCCGACCCCCACGCCACCGGCACCTACGTCTGGAACGGGATCGGCTACCTGCAAAGCAGCGTCACCTACACCTTCGTCGACGGCCAGAACACCTGGACCGGCGGCGCCTGGACCCCCTTCGCCTGGGCCCTGTGGATCATCGCGACGGTGCTCGTCGGCCGAGTCTGGCGCTTCCGATGGACCCGCCGCCTGCGGACGGCTACGGCCGGCGAGGCGCACCAGTGACCGTGAAGGATGCGGGCTCGGTGTGCTGGATGGTGCCGGTGCCTTGGGCGTCGCCCCGGCGGCGGGGCCCCGGCCAGGTGACCGGCCGCGAAGAGAGGAGGCGCGGAGGAGCGCAGCGGCGGGAGGGCTGAGGCAATCCCGGAGGCAGTCCTCGCCCACCGCCGCCCTGCATGCTCACCGCGTGTGGGTCTCCGCCACGAGTCAGACCCGCGTGAGCTTCTGCTGCGACACAACGGTGTTGTACTGGGTGTCGTACCGGTGGTACCGCTGCAGACCGGTTACCTTCTTGCTGTTGTCGCAGGTCGGCACCAGTTTCCATGTGCTGCCCACCTGTACGCCCCGGCTGCCGCCGCTGTCGTCGGTCTTCGCCCACCACCAGCTCCACACTCCGTCCTCGGAGCCTTCCACCCAGGTGCCGTTCTGGGTTGTCAGGGGGCCCTTGTAGAAATCCAAGAGCACTTTGGTCTCTCGGTGGTAGGTGTGGTGCTCGTATTGGTTGTATACGTCCAAGGTGTCCGTGCCCTGGAAGTTGACCCCCGCGTAGTCGGTGATACTCGCACCGCAGGAGGGATCGGACGCGGCCTGCGCTCGGCTGACGGGCAGGAGAACAGCGGTTGTGCAAGCAGCAGCGGTGAAGAGGGCTGTGATGGTCCGCATGGCAATCCTTGGGATTGAGTAGGGAAAGGTGGGTATCCAATTGACCCCGGTCGTGACGCAGCGACGCCGGCCAGGGTCCACGCTGATGCCGGATCAGCCAACGTCCGCCCTGGTGTGAGGTGACGCGCCCGGCCTGGCAGGCGGCCGTGGAGGGGCTCGCCGTCCGTCAGCACGATGGGGCGATGCGTCCGGGGTCCTGATTCGCTCGGCCGGAAGTGTTGCTGGTCGCGAACCCGGGGCGGCTGGTCAGCAATGCTCGATGATCTTGCTCCATTGTGCGTAGGTTCCGGTGGTCAGGTACCGGTCGTTGACGTAGCCGGAGAAGTTGGCGCCGTCGTCGACCGAGAACCAGTAGTGGTCGCCGGTCCCGTCGGCGTCGTCGGCGCCTGTGGTCCAGCAGTAGGTGATCAACTGGTTGCCGTTGTGGCCCTGGTAGTACGCGCTGTGTCCGTGGTCGTAGTCCGGCGCGTTCTGCAGCGCGAGGTACGAACCCGGGGCGATGGCGGTGACGTGAGCGCACCAGTCGTTGGGGTTGCCGCCGATGGAGCACTTGTAGAGCCCGGACGGTGGTCCGGGGTTGGGGCCGGAGCACTGGTCCACACCCTGCAGCCAGGCCGGACCCTTGAGGAAGACGTTGCTGATCCATCCGTGCTGGGCCGGCAGGTAGGACCAGACGTCATTGGTGACCCCGCCCGCGGTCACGGGGTCGGCGTGCTCCTGGCAGCTGACGTAGACCGTGGTGGGGGAGGGCAGGGTCGCTGTGATCGCGGCCTGTGTCGTCGGAGACGTCCGTACGTGGACGTCGGTGGCCCACATCTGCTCGGCCGTGCCGCTCGGCGGTGGCGGGGTGGGCTGGGGGTGGACGAGGTCGCGCTGGCGCATCGCCGCGGTGACCGCGCGTTCGGCGGTGTCGGCCGCCACGGCGGCTGCCCTGACGTTGTTGCTCTGGGGCCAGCCGTCGTCGCGGTACGACACGTGGGGGGCGTCAATGCCGGTGAGGGAGCTGTTGAGGAAGTCGGTCAGCCACCGCTGCTGCCAACTGGCGGAGCCGGGGTACGCGGACTCGTTGCAGACGGCGTCGTCGGTGCGGCACACGTCGAAGTACCGTCCGTCGCCGACGAACCCGGTGAACACCTCGGGCACGGGCAGTCGCTGCATCAGCCCGCCGTGGTCGATGTCGGCGGTGCCGACGGAGTAGTCGGGGCGCAGCGTGGTCATGTACCCGCGCTGGGCCAGGCCGATCTGGCCGTTGTAGCGTGACGCGTCGCCGACGTTGACGATCGCGCCGATTTCGTCGGAATCTCGCTGGTTCCCGGCGATCGCCGACTGCGCGATCGCGTTCTTGATGACCTGCGCCCCCTGGGAGTAGCCGACGAGGATCAGTGTGGGGCGGCTGGGGCAGGCCGAGTAGAACTGGATCTCCTTGACGAGCTCGTGCCACCCGTCGGACATCGAGGTCAGGTAGTCGACGGGGCCGAAGCGGCCCGGCCACCCGGAGGGATAATCCGCTGCCGACGCCGGGTAGGGGAGATTGCGCACGGTGAGGTCGTCCGCGTACACGCCCTGGGTGACAAGCGTGTTCTCGAGCGCCCTGATGTAGGTGTCGTTGACGCCCACGTCGCCGTGCGGGTAGATCGCGCCGGTGCTGTCGTCCCTGGTGTACTCGCCTGTTCCGTAGGCGGAGAGGATCACCCAGGGTTGGTCGCAGCTCATCCCTGGCTGCGGTCCCGGATATTCCGCCCGTGCCGTGGGGGCATTGGCCAGGGACAGCATCAACGTCCATGCCAGCAGCAGTGCCAGTGTGGCTGCCCACACCGGCCTCGGGGATCCGCCATTTGTCGCCGGTTTCATCAGCCCTCCTTCTCCCGTTCGGGGCCGCGCCGGGCACCTGGCCGGAAGCTTCCGTCAACTCGTGCGCGCACCTCCAGATTGAGGTCCTGTCAAATCCGCGCGAGCCCGCTGTCTGACGGGCAAGGCCAAGCGTGCGCACGGCAGTTGTGCGCAGGGCCTTTCCCCGATGTGGGAAGACGGTCCGTCCACTCACCCGTGCCGACCTGAGCGGTCGACGCGACGACCATACTGGACGTATACGTCTGACCTGCCGTCCGGATTCCTAGCTCACTCCATCGAGTGAAGGATGTGCCCCTCCTCGGAGGAGCTCCGGTTGAGCGCATCACCCCCCGCGCCGGCGGATGCCTCGGCACGCCGGCATCACGGCACGGGTCGGCGAGCGCCGCCTGCTCGTAGTCGGTGAGTGAGCTGGAGTGCGCCTTTGTCTTCTGAGCATGGTTGGCCGATTTCGGCGAGCGTATTCGCCCTGCGCGACACACTGGCTGGCGTTGTGTAATTCGCCTGAGATTTCTATAAATTGCAGACGTTTAACTTCGGCCACTCTGGCATGCCGCCGGGAACGTTATCAGTCTGAGCTGTTCCGGTTCCTGGCGCGGCTGTGCCCACATCGAAAAGACAAAGATATGCAGGCAAGGGTCCGGACTGCCGTACTGGCGGTCGCTGCTCTGTTCGCGTTCGCGTTTCCTGTTCCCGCCACTGCGGTTGCGGTCACCGTCACGCAGGACAGCCTCACGCCGGTGACCGCCACGCCGGGATCCCCGGTCATGGCCACGTTGAAGGTGCACGCGTCCGCCTGCGTCACGGTGCTGCAGCTGGGCGTGGCCGTGCGCGATTCAGCGGGGGACAACTACGACTTCCCCGGGCCGGTGGCCAACGCGAAGATCTGCTCGACCGGTTATACGCTCACGACCGGTTCGCGTACCTTCCCCGCCGGCACCTACAGCGAGTTCGGCTACTACCAGGATTCGGCCGGTTACCACAACCTCACCCCCCTCACCCTGACCGTCTCCACGTCGGGGACCGTCTCGGATCCCACCAAGGGCAAGACACTCACCTTCGCCGAGGACTTCACCGCCCCCATCACCTACGGCAGCCGATGGGTCGCCGGCACGACCAGCGCGTACCAGTACGGCACCCACAACCCCAACGACGACAAGCTCGACTGGCTGCTCCCCTCCGACGTCAACGTCGCCAACGGCGTCGCGACCTTCACCGCCCAGCCCAGCACCCACGTCCTGGAGAACGGCCAGCAGGCCTGGACCACCGGGCTCCTGACGACGGAAGGCTCCACCGAAGGCTTCCAGGTCAAGACCGGCGACTACATGGAGACGTCAGTCCAGATGCCCGCCGGCGTCGGGGCCTGGCCCGCCCTCTGGAGCTGGAAGAACGGCGACAACGAGATCGACAAGTTCGAGTACCACCCTGACAATCCCAACCTCCTCGAACTGACCAACCACGTCATCGCGGCCCAGGACTACTACAGCAACTCCACTGCGGTGAACAGCGGCTCGTGGGTGAAGATCGGCGTCGTCTACGGAGCCACGTCGGTCGACTGGTACGTCAACGGCGTCAAGGTCTTCTCCGACGGCAAGGGCGTCGGCACCACCTGGTCCGCGTACATCATCCTGAACCTCTCCATCGACGCGGGCACCTGGCACCCGGCCCCGCAGAACTGCAACCCGATCACGTTCGCCGCCGACTACGTCCACGTGTGGCGATAGCGCACACCCAATCCCACCCCAACCAGCCCCACCCGCTGCTTCGCGGCCCACGCCGCGAGCCCTCCCCCCCCCGAAGGCACATGATGGTCATGTCCCACCCGTCAGGACCGCGTCGTCGCTGGGCCGCGCTGTGCACGGCCCTGGCGGCCTGCGCACTGAGCGCCATCCCCACCGCAGGCGCGACCGAACCCGCCGGCCACCACGCCGCCAAGCAGGGGCCGGCCCACGCGCGAGTGCGCACCGTGCGCATCGATCCCGACCCGGACCCCGTGCCCGTGGGCGGAAACGTGACGGTACGCATCCTGCACGCCAACCAGGGACCCGACGCGACAGTCTCACCGTTCACCGTCACCGTCGTCCTGCCCCCGTACACCACCGCCACCGGCCCCTTCTTCCCCACCTCGTGTCTTGCGGACCCCACCGGCACCACAATCACCTGCCCCTTCCCCGGCGGCCTGCCCAACCAAAGGACGGCCGAGGTCCTGATCCCGGCCCAGGTCGCGGCCACCGCGCCCGCACACCGCAAACTGGGAGACGGCACGGTGACAGTCACCAACCCCGACGACCCCGACGCCACCGTCCACGCCGTGAACTTCGCCCTCAGGACCGCCTAGGTGCACCGACCACGGAGATTGGTGACGGGGGGTCACCGCTGAGCGATCTTCAGGGCCTTCCGGCAGGCGTCTGAGGCGGCGCACGAGGCCGCCTCGTTCGCCGCCGAGGCGTTGCGCACCGCCCGGGCGTGCGGCGCGGGCGGACTGCTGGTGCCGGGGAGCGGACCCGGTGTTCTGCGCGGGCGGTGTCGTAGCCGTCTGCCGTGCGCTGGGCAGGACGGTACATGGATCTGGATCTGCATAAACGGCTGAACCTCGAATGGGCTGAGGAAAAAGAGCGTGTGGCCGTTTTCGCAGAGCTTTGAATAGAGCCCCCGCCGGCCGGGAATCAAGTGCCTTCGTGTACCTGAAATCCGATGCAGGGAAAAGGTAGGTCGTATGTTGAGGGAAACGATATCGGGCCGTCGGCCGGCGGTGTGGATGGTTGTCGCAGCGTGCGCCATAGGCGCGAGTACCGCCTCGGCGGGGGCGGTGGCGCAGACCCGCGACCGCCCTTCGCAGCCGCGTGTCACCGCGTCGGGATCCGATCTCGCGGTGGTGTATGTCGACGCCCCCGCGGCAGTCCCGGGCGGTACCACCACCCTGCACGTGGTGGTGGGCAACAACGGTCCGCAGACGACGCGTTCGCCCTTCTCGGTGAGGGTCACCCTGCCCAACGGAAGCCATGCCGAGAGTCCTTACTTCCCCAACACGTGCAAGGCACCTGCGGCGGCGATGACCGTCATGTGTACCTTCCCCGCCGGTCTGCCCAGCCAGCAGTCCGCCACGGTGCTGATCCCCGTACGCGTTGCCGCGAACGTCCCCGCGCCCGGTGTCCTGAGCCCCGGAACGGTGGTCGTCAAAAGCCCTGACGATCCCGACCTCTCGAACAACACCGCGGGATTCTCCATCCCCACGGCGCTCCCGTAGTCACTGGGACGATCGACCCCCGGCTCTCCCAGGTCCGTGACAACCAGGCAGGCAGGCGCATACCCGGGGGGCCGGGCCCGGCGGAGGTTGGAAGGCAGGGCCCGGCGGGCGCCGGCCGCGCCCTGCCCGCTCACTGCCGGGTGCTCCGTTCGTACGGCGTCGCCCACCGCGAGCTCATGGCACTTCTGCTCACCCGGCGCCGCGCAACGGTTGCTGTCCGCGTTCAGCGGCATCTCGTCCCACCTCCGACCCCGGCACCATCTCCTGACCGCCGCTCAGCACCGCTTCGAGATGACACTCCGCTTCACCATCTGGGACGACGTCACTGGCAGCATCAGCCTGCCCACCACGGCCTGACCCAGGCCGCACGCAGACGCTCCATCACACCCCGCGACCCGTCGGACGATCGACGGCCCATCAACGTGACAACACCCTTGGGGCTGCTGGTGCACGCCGTCGCCGCCGCCAGCACGGCGCCCATCGTCAGCACCAGCCACCGCACGCTCCTTGGCACTCCCATTCCACCGACGCCCTTCCGCTCCCGCACCACGGGCTGAGCACCCACGCGGAGCCCAGGCGTCCAGCCTCTCCCGGACTGCGACCGCTGCCGCCCGGGAGGGGGCATACGGGCGGCAGCCCCGGGGTGCCCGGGCTGCGCCGGCTCCTCGTCCGGCGCTTCTCGATGGAATCCGGTGCCATGATGTCCCGTCCCGGATGAGTTGACGTATCGTCAACTCGCTTTAATGGCAGGGAAACTATGCGAATCAACCCTGCTGCGGGGTGGGCCCTACCTTTGGCATATCTGGTAAACATGCTAAACCAGGATATGTCACGAAATTATTCAGTGGTGAGAAATAAACCCCGGAGGCCCTGTTGACCGTTCGCTGGAGTGCGAAATAGCCTTTCGTTCGTCCGCAGTTCACGGAGTTGGAAAGGAGTTGGACGATGGCGAACGACAACGTTGCCGACCTGAAGCTGGCCAAGCTCATCACGAGGATGGTGGCCAGCGCGCGCACCCGTCCCGAGGTGGCGCCGGCCAAGCCGGCTGTCAAGCCGGTCATCGGCAAGGCCTAACGGGACAGACGGTTCGTGTTTGACGGTGTGCGGCCCCACGGGGCCGCACACCCGAACCGCAGACGCAAGGAGCGGTGTGGAATCACGCTGGGGTGACCTGGTCATCTTCGACTACGAACTGAACTTTCCTGACGCTGCTCCGCTGGAATTGGAACTCTATAGCCTGGGGCTGATGCGCGCCCCGGAAGTCCTGCTCGGTGACACGGTGCCGCTGGGAATTCCGCGGCGTCCCGGAATTCTCGATGTGGAGGCCGGCAGGCATGATGCCTGGCTGGCCGATGTCGCTGAGGCATCCGGCTCTCTGGCTTGGGCGCGCGTCCTGCGTACGCGCTTCGAGGCCATCCTCGCCGGGCTGCGGCGTGGCCTGGACTGCTGGGAGCAGACTGACGGTCCGCTGCCGGAGCTCGACCTCCTGGTCGGCCCGCTGCTCGACCTGATGGCACTTCACACCCTCAACTGGGTACTGCCGCTGGACACTTACACCCGCCATTTCGCGGACCTGCTGGGCGACCCGGAGCTCGGCCGCCAGTGCCTGCTGGCGCAGCTCACCCCGGCGGCTCCGGCGCACATGGTCGACTTCCACGCCTATGTGCTCACCAGCGCGCAGGCGGCGACCGACGGCGCCGATCTCACCGCTCTCGCTCAGGCCCTCTCGGAAGAGATCGGATACCTGCAGCAACAGGGCATGGCTGAGGTCCCGCTGGAGCGGCCCCGGGAGGCGAGCTCCTTTCTGCAGCGCGTCGCGGCGGGACACGCCGACGGCGGCATCGAGGGGGAGCTCGCGGCCCTGCTGACCGCGCAGCAGCGCAGCAGGCGCCGCCGCGACAGCCTGTATGCGGCCGCCCTGCTCGCGGCGTCCACGGACGCCGTGCGGTTCGACCGGACCAATGCGATGGCGATCGTGTGCCGCGTGGCCGCCGAAGAGGAGGAGCAGCGCAAGATCCTTCAGCAGCGTGCTCTGCGCGCGGTGCGCCAGATCGGTGAACGCGTCGGCATCGACGCCTCGGGCGCGACACTCGCCCAGCTCGGCGCGGCCGTCACCCGGGCCCGGGGTGCCCAGGAGCCGGAAGGGCAGGACGAGTTGGCCGGTATCCCCGCGGGAGGGCAGCGATCATGACGGACCTGGTGGATCTTTCCGCCGCCCACGACGCATCGCGATTCGGCAACAAGGCGGCCAATCTGGCCCGGCTGATCGGCGCAGGCATCCCCGTACCACCGGGACTTGTCGTGCCCGTGGCCGGGGCTGTGTCACCGGACGCCGTCGAGAGAATCGTGCTCTGGGCACGCGAACACGCGCCCTGGGGCCTGGTGGTCCGTTCGTCGGCGCAGCGCGAGGACTCCGGCGGCGCCAGCTACGCCGGCATGTTCGAGTCCCTGTTCTGCCCCGTCGACGCCGAAGCCCTCGAACGGGCGATCCGCGCCGTGCAGGAGAGCGGGGACAGTGAGCGGGTGCGCCTCTACGAGCAGGCCCTGGGTCTGCGCGGACAGCTCTCGGGCCTCGCCGTGCTGATCCAGGCGGCGATTCGACCGCACGCGTCGGGCGTCTGCTTCAGCCAATGGCCGACGGGTACGGACGGGTTCCGGATCGAGTCGGCACTGGGCCTGTCCACGCTCCTGCTGCAGGGCGAGGTCCTGCCCGACGTGGTCGAGGGCAGCGCCGACGACCGGAGGGACACCACCCGCTCCACGGCGGAGAAGTACGTCATCCCGTTGCCCGCACTTCCGGTGGAACTGGACCTGCTGCCGGGGGAGTGGATCGAGGGGCACAGCCGCCACTTGGGCTCCTGGCGGGCCAAGCTGGCCTACAGCGACCCGGACGAGGGCATCGTCTACCTGCGTCCGCCGCAGGGCTGGGAGAAACTGCCCGCACTACCGTCCGACGCCGAGGACGCGCTGCTCCCGCTCGGCGGCCGCCTCACCGAGCTCTACGGCAACCCCGCGCTGGACATCGAGTGGGTCTACGACGGCGACGGCCGGATCTGGATCGTCCAGGTCCGGCCAGCCACCGCAGCCGCCTCCGCCGGGGTCGGCGGGGCGGCCCCCACCCAGGCGGGGTCGGGGCAGCCGGGCGAGCTGGTGGGCCGTTCGGCCGCGCCCGGCCTGGTCGACGGCGTCACCGAGGTCGTCGAAGACCCGGCGCGGTCAGCGGAGTTCACGCCCGGACGGATCCTGGTCTCCGGCCCGGCCCGGCCCGAGCTGATGCCTGCCATCGTGGCCTGTACCGGCATCGTCAGCGCCGATGCGGGCTTGCTGTGCCACACGGCGATCGTCGCCCGGGAGTTGGGCAAGCCCTGCGTGGTCGGAGTCCATGAGGCGCTCGAACTCCTCCCCACCGGAACCCCGGTGCGCCTGGACGGAAGCGGTGGGACCGTGCGCCCGCTCACGGCGGGGGAGCCTGCCGCGCGCGCTGCGGAAGCAGCTCGGTTCGACGTCGACCCGAGCCGATCCGTGGTTGAGGTCCTCGCAGGCGTCGCCGCGCTCACCGACCCGCCGGTGCCCCGCCCCGGTACCGTCGCGCAGGTTCTGATCATGGATCGGGACCTGCTGGCTGCGGCGGAGCAGGATGCCGGCCCGCTGCTCGCGGCGGGCACCACCCTCAGCGGCTTCCTGCTTCCGCCGGAACCTCCGGGGGCCGGGCGGTCCGCGGCGCCCGCTGCGATCGCGGCAGCCTGCAGCCGCCTGCCGCTGGGCTCGCTCGGCGACGTTCTCTGGACCCAGCCGCCGCCCCCGCCCCCCTATGACGTGGTCGTCTACGACACCGACGACCGGGCCCTGTTCCACCGACACATCCCTGCGGCCAGGAGTGACTCGTGACCATGGCACCACCAGTAGCGCCGCCGGTTCCGGTGCACCCCGCCCATCAGGACGTGGACTCCGAAGGACCGGGCACGCTGCGCATCTACTCGGACCCGCACCTGCTCTCCGCCTTCACCGCCTCCGAGCTCTTCCCCCTGCTGGGCTCCGTGGCGTCACTGCCCTCGGTGACCGGACCGGTCGAAGTCTTCCCCGACGTCACCCGCAAGCGCTTCGGCTTCCCCTCGGGCACCGTGGTCAACTGCGGCGGCAGCGACCCCTTCGTGTTTCCCACCGCAGTGCCTGACGTGGCCTGCGGCTTCAACGTCGTCGCCACCGGGCTCGATGTCAGCGGATGGACCCAGCAGCGCAAGGCCGCGCTCCTCGGCCGGATCGCCGCCGCCATCGGGGTGGACTCCCCGGACCGCGAACGGCTGCCGCAGGTCGACCTGGACGCGGTGCTGCGCGGCGGTGTCGCCGCAGTGGCGGACCGCAGCGGGTACGCCTGGGATCCGACCGCCACGGAGCAGCACGTCGACTGGGAGCCGCTGCCCGGGGTCCTCTCCGAGGAGTGCCTGGAGCGGGCCGCCGCTCTCGCGGGTTCCGTCACCGGTCACTTCGTCGCCTTCTACACCGTCGGCGAGGTCCTGGACGATCCGTCCTCGGTGCGGCCCGCGCTGTTCCCCGGCGAGCTCCTGGTCGTGGTGCACACCGGCGCCCCGATGATCCGTGAGTTCATGTACTGGCGGCACTACCTGCCCATCGCCCAGAAGTGCCTGGACCAGGGCTATGTCCCCGTCGATCTCGTCGAGGACTACGGACTCTACGGAGTCCCCGCGACGGACCCGGTCGCCCGGGAGTTCCTCCGGGTCGTCTCCTGCGCCGTGATGTACGGCTATGCCAACCGGCACATCGTCGCCGACCGCATCCTGCGGGTTCTCGACCGGCACGCGGGGAAGGCTCCGCGCCCGACCCACCCCCGGCTGGTCCGCCATGTCGGACACGGCGCTTTCGAGGCGGGGGCCGATGGCGGCATCCGCTCGCGCCGGGGCGTCCAGCCCTCGGTCGGCGCCGACGCCGGGGCCACGCCCACCACCACCTTCATCACCGGCGGCGAGTACACGCACGCCTACCTCATGGCCCAGGGCCCCCGCGCGGGCGACGCCGGCGGCCGGATCGGGCACGGGACGCCCATGTGGCAACCCGGCTCCGTCCCGACGCATGTGCTCGAACTGGAGCGAGCCACGGATCTGGGGGCCGTCCTCACCGCAGGACGTCAGGCGGCGGGGAACACCCCGTTCGACGCCGCGGAGTTCTGGCGCGACGCCATCAACCTGGAGGCGGTCGCCTCGTCGCTGGAGTCGACCGGGCTCGCCCGGCGCCAGGTGCGCCTGCTGCCCTTCGCCAACTACAAGGAGAGGGACCACTGATGGCAGTGCCCGAAGCGACGGGGGAGGTCGGCGCGGCCGCTGTGTCCGCGGCCGAGCCGGTGGACGTGACCGTCATCATCCCGGCGCGCAACAGCAATCCCGACATCCTGCGCACCTTCGATCTCATCCGGCAGGGGCTGGACGGCCACAGCTTCGAGGTGCTGGTGGTGGTCGAGGACCGGATGCCGGGCCCGGTCCTGTCCGACACCCGCACCTACGCGACCATGACCGACACCCGCTTCCAGGCGCACCCGCTCAACGGGGACAAGGCGGCGGCAGTCCGCTACGGCATGGAGCAGGCACGCGGCCGCGTCGTCGGCTTCATGGACGTCGACATGGGGATCGAGGCCGAGCCGGAACACCTGCGCACCATCGCCGAGGCCGTGTTGAACGGCGAGACCGACTGCGCCATCCCCGACCGGGACCAGCGCGAGTGGGCCTGGATCCGCAAAGCCAAGACCAACTACTTCGCTGCGGCGGCCCGCTGGCTCTTCCGGCTGCCGGTACGCGACACCCAGGGCGCGATGAAGTTCATGAGCGCCGACGCAGCGGGCACGGCCCTGCGCTTCTGCGCCTTCAAGGGCTGGGAGTTCGACGTCGAGCTGCTCTGGGTGCTGAAGATCACCGGCTTCCGGATCCGGCCCTACCCGGTGTGGTGGGTGGGACGCGGCGGCGAAGTCCCGTGGGTCTCGGCGCTGCTGATCCTCACCATGGGCACCGGGATGGTGAAGAACCTGGTTGCCGTCCGGCTCCGGACCCTGTTCACCCGGCGCCGGATCCTTCGCGCATGGAGGGCCACGCTGCCCGTGGCCTGAGCCGAAACGAAACCGCTGGTCCGGGCGGCCCTGCAGCGCAGAGCGGCGGGGCCGCCCGGCCTGTGCCGCTGCCGGTGCCGCCCGCATGCTCGAGGGCAAGTCCGCCGGCGAGTACATGGAGGGCATGACCTCGATCATCCGCCGCGAGCCGGTCGGCGTCTGCGCCCAGGTCGCACCGTGGAACTAAGTCCGGCTACGGCAAGGACCTCTCCGCCTTCGGCTTCGAGGACTACACCCGCATCAAGCACGTCATGACCGCCATGTGAGAGCCCCAGGAACAGCCGTAGTGCCCGGCACCCTCAACGAAACCCGGCGCGCCCTGCTGTTCGCCGTGTGCCTCGGCCCGACGGACGGCGCGACCGCGGTGACCCCCGTCCAACTGCGCGGGGTCACCGACCGCCTGACCACAGCCGGGCACTGGCCTGATCTCCGCCACGGTGCCGCGTCGATAGCTTAAGCCTCCGGGGCCGATCGAAGGCCGTCTCCGAGATGTTCGGACACCAGGACGTGGACGCCGTGATCGTGGCGCACTTCGCGTTGCAGTGGCACCGGCGGCGGGCATCGGAGCGTGTGCGCACGACGCGGCGGTGCGTTTGTGTCTTGAGCGTTGTTTGAGCGGCGATTAGTCCTTGCTGACGATTTGTCAGTAGCATGTCATTACAGGTCCGATCCTGTTCTGCCTTCCCCGACGACCCCTCACGCCGAAGGTGGCATTCAGCTTGTCCATACGTACTTTCGCGCTGCCCGCGCTCGCCGTGTCCACTGTCCTCGCGCTGTGCGCTTGCGACCCGACGAGGCCGGTGGCTGCGCCGGCCGATCCCACAGCCGCTACCACCCAGGCCCTGCCTGCCGCGACCGCCACGAGTCTGGCGGGTGTGTCGGCTGCCACCGGGAGTCCGGCGGTGACTCTGGTTACCCCGCTCGCCGGGAGCCCGAAGGCCGGTCCGGCCGCCTCCGGTAGGCCGACGGCGGCGCCGGCCGGCCCGTCCCGGTCGGGGCGGCCTGTCGTGGCCGCTGCGCCGGGTCTGAAGCTGGCCGCCTACGACCGGCGGACCGGCAAGGCGGTCCTGGCCCCCGTCGGCGCCGCCGCTGGCAATCCTGGCCCGGCGCCCACAGCCACGGCTGCGACCGCCGCCGCCGTGCGTACCGGTCAGGTGATCGACAGCCCCCCGTCGGCCGTCGCGCCGCACGGGGCACTGCTGGCGATCACCGGCGTCAAGCCCGCCGCTGACGGGACGGTGGTGGTCAGCACCCGCCCGGCCACCCTCTCCGAACTGCTCGGCCAGACCTGGGCCCAGATCCGCAGCGCGCTCGACCCGCACAACATTCAGATCACGCCGCAGCTCAAGGACCTCAAGGTCTCCTACGTCCCGAACCCGGCTGGCGCCGCCGGCGGCGCTTCGGCCGCGCTGGAACTGGACGTGAACGACAGCCTCCCGCTGCCGGGCGGCGTCTCGGCCACGCTCTCCGGCTCGCTCGAACTGGACCCGAGCGTCGACTTCACCTACCAGGGCGGCCTTCTGAGCCTGCAGCAGGCCCGGGTCGGCTTCGACCTCGGGGCGCACGCCAACTGGCACGTCACCGCGGGCCTCACCGCGTCCACCGGTCCGGTGACGATTCCGATCGCCAAGCTCACCGCCACCCCCGTGATCATGGTCGGTGAGGTGCCCGTGGTGATCGTCCTGGACCTGAGCGTCTACGCCGAGGTCTCCGCCGACGGCACCGTCACCGTCGACACCACACAGTCCTTCGACGGCACCTGGGGCATCCACGCCGACTACACCAAGGCCGGCGGCTGGACCCCCGCCACCGACCTCGGCACCACCACCATCTCCCCGGTCAAGGCCACGTTCTCCGGCAACGCCAGCGTCCGCACCGGCCTGGTCGCCGACGGCTCGGTCGCCCTCTACGACACCCTGGGCGTGAAGGCCACCGTCGAGCCGTACCTGCGCACCGCGGTGCAGGGCACCGTCAGCGTCGACAGCAGCGGCGCCAAACCGACCGTCGACGGCAACATCGGCCTGTTCGGCGGCCTGGACGTGAACGGAGCCGTGATGGCCCGCATCGCCATCCTCGGCACCCCGCTCCTGGAGAAGGACCTGCCCTTCCCGATCTACAACCACGAGTGGCCGATCGTGACCCGGGAGATCACCAACCCGCCCGCCAGCCCCCAGCCGGGCACCTCACCGAAGCACTGACCACGATGCGGCCCGGGGCCGGCGACCCACGCCGCACCCCGGGCCGCACCACCCGACGCTGGCCGGCGAACTGACGGAGAGTGACATCGGTCCGCCTATCCTGACCGCCGGCGAAGCCGGCCAGCACCGACCGCTGGGCGTCCTTCGCTGCGGGTGCCCACGCTGCCGACGCCCACCGCCTTGCGGGCCATGTCGACGATGGTGAACTGCTCGAGCAGGTGCCGGCGCTCAGAGGACAGGGAGCGTCCGTGGCCGGCGACCAGGGCGCGCAGGCCGTCCTGCAACTGGTCAGAAGCGGCGAGGTCGCCGGCCATGACGGCGGCTGCTCCGCGGTAGAAACGGAAGGGGCTTTCGGCATCCGTGCGTAGCGCAGGGACACCAGCTCTGGGACCCGGGAGGCCGACTGCCGCTCGATGACTTCCAGCGGGTCCTGTCGCGTGGAGCGCGGCTCGAAGTCGCCCTGGGCGGAGCGGGGCGTACGCCGTCGCGCCGCCCGGCCCCGGTCAGCGCGCTCCTGCGGCGTCAAAGGCACCTGCCCGCCATTGCGGACAATCGTCCGGTGCGCCATCAGATCCTCGACGGTGAGGCGGCCGTAAGTGTCGATCGTGGTGACCGAGGCATGGCGCGGGAACTCCTTCACTGTCTCGATCCCCGCGCCCCGCCGGGATGGAGACGGGTGGCCAGGGCGTGGCGGTGGTGGCGGGGGCGAACGCCACGCCTATGGTCCTGCGAAGCCCTCCGGCCATGCCGTAGACGGCAGGTGATGCTGTCGCGGCTGGTGTGAAGGGCTGCTGAGCGGGACTGGGATGTCGTCGCCGCGCGCGGCTTCGCCGGGACCGGGGGTACCCGCTGTTGTGGTGGGCCCGCTCGCCCTTCCTGGACGCCGCCGGCGTCCACGCTGGGGGCGTGGGCCCGGAGCGGTCCGGGACCGGTGGGCTCCGCGTCGGTGGACACGGGCCACCGTGCCGCGCCTGGCCTGTGTCCACGAGACACCCTCAGCTTCAGGGTGACGGGGGCGGCCTGGTACCGCGGTGGCGGGAGATCTGCTGCCGGGTGGTCTGCCAGCGCAGTCGCATCTGGGCCCGGACGGTGTCCCACTCCTGGCGCACTTCGTCGTCGGGCGGTCGTTCACCGTCGCGAATCCGGGCCAGTTCATCGTGCACTTCCCGCCCCAGCACCGCGGATCCGACCAGCGCGAACATGGCGCAGAAGAGGGCGGACAGCATCGCGAAGACCGCACCCACCGCGCCGTAGCGCGTGGCATAGGAGCTGAAGAGGTGTGGCAGGTAGAGGGTTGCTCCGATCGAGCACAGCGCCAGGAACAGTGCGGCGATGGCGCCGAAGGGGAGCAGGTCCTGCCAGGCGATCCGTTTCGCGGACAGGATCCAGCCGCTCCAGACGAAGAAGACCGCTGTCAGCGGCAGTTCGGCCAGGGTCGCGGCGAGTTCCAGACGCCCGCGCCCGAGCGCGGCATGCAGCCACCCTGTGAGCGCCGCGTAGGCGAGCAGCGCGACTGCCCACCTCAGGCCGTTGGTCGTGTTGCGGACGCTGAGGGGAGTGAGCGCCCAGGTCTGTTCGAACAAGCGCTGCATGGCGCGGGTGAAGCTCAGTACCGACACCGCCAGGAACAGTGCGCCGAAGATGCCGGCGCCCGCGCCGCTGTCCAGGGACGAAGAGAAGATCTGACGGACCGCCTCGGCGCCTCCGCCGGTGAGGCCGTAACGGTCGATGATGCGGTCCGCGACGTCCCTGTCGCCCAGGTGCGACAGGACAGCGCCGCAGATGATCGCGACCGGGACCAGTGCCGTCAGGGCCCCGGAGGCGAGTGCCATCGACCGGTCGAAGCCCACGACCCTCTGGAAGCGATTGACGACCCGCAGTGCGAAGGCCGGACGCAGCCAGAACGTGAGAGTCCTGACCAGGCGCTCGCGGTTGATCGGTTTCGTCTGCCCTCCCTGGACGTGGGCGTTGCCCCACAACTGGAGTCACGCCCGACGCCGGCTGTGCGGCGATGCGAAGGCGGCAGTGCGATCGGAAGGCGGTCGAGTCTTCCAGCGCAGCGCTGACCATGCCACCGCATGGCCGCGCAGGGCCCAGGCCCGATCCGGAAGCTACCTGCCGAGCCGGAGCGCGAGGACCTGGACTTCGGTCCGGGCGCTGTCGCTGCAGGGGCGCTGCCGCGATGGCGGCGTTGTGTTCGGTTGAGCGGCAATCCCCGGCCGCGACCGTGTGCGTATCGGAACGCGCCTCCTCATGGTCTTCCGACTTGTTCCGCGGGCCTGGCCGGGGCCCCCGGGTTCGTGTCCGGGACCTGTGTGGACCCTCACTCATGGGGGTGCGGGAGTCCATACAGGTCCCGGACGGAAGTTCGGGTCCCCGCGGTTGGTACGGGGGCTCGCCGCCCGGTCCGTATCCATCCTCGCCGGGCGGCCGGCGTGGGGGTGGTGTCGACACGCGGCGAACGGGTGAGCCGTGCCGCGCGGCGCGGTGCCCGCGGACGGCGCCTGGGCTCCCCACCGGATCCATGGGTGTCTGGCCGGTCGGCTGGTCCGTGCGAACACGCGGACACGACCGGGGCTGCTCTCGATTCCCCCAAATGGTTGCGGATTCAACTGTGGTGGGAGTGGGCCCGGCCATGGGGGTGCGGGCCTGGCCGGGAGCGCCGCCGGGTGCCGGTGGTGGTGCTGCAGTGCGGCGGGGTCCGGCGTGGCCCGGGCGTGCGCGGTGCGGGCAGCGAGGAACAGCGGCCTGGCCGTGTGGCGCAGGGCCCACAGACAGCAGGCCGCGGTCCGCGCGTGGCTCGGCGCCCGCAGGTGCGCCCTGCCTCAGGACGCGAGTGAGGCCACTGTGTGACCGGGGCTGTACGCGCCGGCATCAGGCACCGCCGCGGGTAGGCCCGGCGCGCGTCCAGGGTGTGCGCGGTGGGGCTGCTGTGAGCCGCCGTGGACGGTGCCGTGGTGTGGGGCGAGGCTGGCCGCAGTAGCGGCGGCGAGCCGGGTAGGGCACAGCTGTTCCTTGCCGGGACGGTTCCGGCCCGGCCGCCGCTGGGGGATATTGCGTGGACCGTCCTGGGAGGACGCATGGCCTGGCGAGGAGTGTGGATGTTGGTGCGGTCGATGTGGAGGACGCCGGCCGGGACCGGGTCGTCGTCGCCGCGCGGGACTGCGCCGGGACCGGGAGATCGCTGTTGCGTTCACGCTGGGTGCGTGGGTGGGCCTGGGTCGGTCAGGGGCCGGTGGACTGCGCCGCGCCCAGGTCCAGGGCATGGTGGCCGGCGTCGGTGAGGGCGGCGGTCCACTGACGCCCCCGGCGGTCGGGCTCGCCGGACTCGGCCAGGGTGACCAGTCCATGGTGGCCAGGGGCTTGAGCGTGGCCAGGTGCAGGCCGGCCGTTCCCCGCCTTGCGGGCAGGCCCTGCTCCTGGAGACGGCGGAGTCCTCCGAGCGCGTCCCACTGCCGCGCGGCCAGCTCAGGATGGAAAGTGTCATCGGGCACCCGAGGATCCTGCGGGCGGCTCCACTCTCTGCGGATGCGGTCCACATCCTCTGCGTCGGTCCTTCCGGGCGTGTCCGGAAGGACCGACGCGACCAGCACCACGACACAGGACGCGGACCGCCGACACGGCTCTGGGGGGCTCGCTGCAGCCGAGGCATCTACTACAACAAACCTTGGTACTGACTCTTCGCGTCGTATGGCCCGTCGTTCAGTCCGGTGACTCTCCCACGATCGCGCGCAGGGCCGCGAGGTGAGCGTGGTAGGCGGCCCGGCCGGGACTGGTGAGCGAGAGCCAGACGCGCTGGCGGGTGTCGCGCACGGCCCTGGTCTGCTGCACATAGCCGGCGTCCATCAGCACGCTGACGTGTTTGCTCAGTACCGAGGCACTGACCTGTAGCCGCTCCTGTACTAGGGCGAATTCGATCTGCTCCACCGCTTCCAGCAGCGCGCAGATCCGCAGCCGGTTCTCCGCGTGGATCGTGGCGTCGAAACCGTCTGGCGACCTGGTGTCCGTCTTCATGCCCGGGTCCGCGCACGCCCGCTGTGTACGAGTGCGTATCCGGCCGTCCAGCATCCGACCACCACGGCGCCGATGATCCACCCCCACGTCTCGTTCAGGAACGCCAGGGCGATCCACAGTGCGGCCGTGGGCGCCCCCACGGCCACCGTCTGGCGAATCGTGAGTTTCCGGGGCACGACGCCGGCCGCGACGACCCGTCTGCTATAGACGTGCTCAGCCGCCACGACGCCCACCCCGTAGGTGCCGACTACCGCAAGCGTGAGCAGGCCGGACGAGGGGTGGAGCAGCATGAGAACGGTCGCCATCAGGCCATAGACCAGGTAGAGCCAGGCCTGGATCGACGTGTGGCCCGCGGTTCGGGCTTGCCTGGCGGCCTCAAGTGCGGCGGCCGCCTCCAACGGAGAGGGACGCTCCGGGAGCTCATCAGTTTCCATGATGGAAAGGCTACCTTGGAGTTTCCAAGTCGGCAACACACAACTTTCCGCTATGGAAACAGTGGTGAGCGGGACCGCCATGCCGTTGGTGACGCGCCGCTCCCAGGCCGCCCGCACAGGGGCGACGGTCGGCAGACCTGCCGGCGACCGTACTTGCCGGATGGAACCCTAGAGAAGCCATATCCTCGCAGGTCACAAGGCATCTCTTTACTTCCGGGCGTCACGCTGCACAGAGATCAGCTGGTGCATCCGGGCTCAGCTGTGGAACCCAGGTCAAGTTGAGTAGGCGAAAGCACAACGATGGGCGCACGTCCCACCTTGCGGGACACACACCCCCCGTTGGTCTGGGCGCAGTGGCGGGCTGGCGTTGCCGGGCGTGTGGGGGGCAGGCTGGATGTGTGCAGGTCGCAGGCTGGACCGGGTTCGGGTCGGCCGTCCGAGAAGGGAGACGCGGTGATCGAAGCGGCGGACATCCGCGAGTGGCGCACGCACGACGTCGTTGACCCCGACGGGCACAAGATCGGGGCTCTTGAGGCGGTGTATGTGGATACCAGCACCGATGAGCCGGCCATGGCCACCGTCCAGGTCGGCCTGCCCACCCGCCACCGCCTGGTCTTCGTCCCCCTGGACCACGCGATCGTGGGACCTGGATACGTCAAGGTCAACTACACCAAGTCGCTGGTCAAAGACTGCCCCGCGATCGGCACGGACGACGTGCTCCCCGCCACGAGCGAGGAAGCGATCTTCCAGCACTACGGCATGGCCTACGAACCGGGCGCCGGCGGCGAGCGGCAGCTCGCTCGCCGCTGACCCCACCAGCATGGAGGCACATCATGGTCCTGTTCCTGCTCGTGGTCATCGTCGCGGTCGTGTTGGGCATCATCGGCGCCGTCGCCCACGGCCTGCTCTACCTGCTGGTCATCGGAGCCGTGCTGCTCGTCGCCGACCTGGTTCTCATCGCGATGCGCTGGAGGCGCTCCGGTCGGCAGCCGCAACGGTGAAGCGTCCCCGGGCGGCAGCGGAGTGTTAGTTCCAGGTTCTGCGGCGCGTGGGTGGGCTGGCGCCAGGGGTCAGCCCATCGTGGGCCGGTACGGCACTCCCGCACGGTTTTGTGGTGGTGAGTCGGTTGCGGCGTGCTTCTCGGCGATCGCTCATTGGTTTGTATGCGTCGATCGCGTTCGTCATTGTTCTGCTGGCGGTTCATCAGATGGTGCGAACGAGTGGTTGTCGGCGGGTTGGGCCAGATGGGTGTGGATACGCTCGGTCGCGTCGTCCGAAGGGGGCGGCACCCGTCGCGTGCTGCTCGCGCTCCGGCCGTCCCGGCCGTCCTGCGCTGGTACGGATCACGCTCGGGCAGTTCCCGTGGGAGTGGATATGAGTTCTGCAGGTCGTAAGACTGTCGCGGTGATGGCCGCGGCTTTGGCGTCGCTGGGCGTGGGGAGTGGTGTCACCGCGTCTGCGTCCACTGTATCGGCCGCGTCGTGCAGCAGCGGGGCGGAATGCCCCAGCCTGATGCCGACCAGGCTCACGGCCAGTCAGGCCACGTTGAATGTCACCCAGATGCAACTGGAGAATATCAACGCGATGGCGTCCGACGCGGTGACCGGGGAGCCTATCCGCGGCGCGAAGATCGTGTTCGCCACCATGGGCGGCCGGACGCTGGGGATGGCCTACACGGACGACACCGGCATCGCCGCGATCGCCGCTCCGGAGGACCTGGGCCCCGGTACCCTCCAGGAGTTGCTGGGCGGCTACGAAGCCGCGATGGTCGGCGACGGGATCCATGCTCCGGCCGGTGCCCACGGAGCGATCACCGTCGGCACCGATCAGGGCCCCGGTGTCCCGGGCAACCCGTGCGCGGTCTGCAGTGACCGCGGGCTCAAGCAGGACGTGGTCCCGGTCGACTGGAGCCGGTAAGGATGCGGATCTTCCGCCGGCGGTCCAGGGTGGCTGACCACAGTGCCCCGCCCAGTCGTTCGGCCGGCGCGCGGGACAGTGGCGCTGTGGCCCCGGTTGGTGCGGTCAACGGGTACGCGGTCCTGGAGACGGTGGCCGCTCTTCCCGTCAGTACCTGGCGCTACCTCTGGGAGCCCGAAGACGTGCGCCACCTCGGGCCGATGGCCCAGGACTGGAACGCCGCCTTCGGCTTCAACCAGGACGACACCAAGATCCCCGTCGTCGACGGCCTCGGCGTCGCCCTGGTATGCGTCCAGGCACTACACCACCGCGTGGAAGAACTCACGGCAGAAGTGGACCGGCTGCGAGCAGCCGCGAGCGTCAACACACCCGAGTCCGCGTGACGACGCCGGGCGACCTGCTGTGATGCTCCAGCGGTCGCAGCGGTCGCAGCGGTCGCAGCGGTCGCAGCGGTCGCAGCGGTCGCAGCGGTCGCAGCGGTCGCAGCGGTCGCAGCGGTCGCAGCGGCCCGGCTCTGGCGGCCACGGGCGTGTCCCAGGCCGGGGCACGGCCCACGGCTGCCGCCCCCCCCGGGAGCGGCGTGGAGGGGGCCCTGCGGAACACTCATCGCGATCCAGAAGGCAGGACACCATGACAGGACAGGACGCTCTGGCACGACACGACACCGCGGCGGGACCATCCGGGGCGCTGGATCAGCGGTCGCCGGTGAGTACGGACGCGATCTGGCGGCTTCCCGTGACGGTCTGCCGCATCACCCAGTTCCTGGGCGAGCAGACAGCCGGCGCCCTACTGGATCGCGCCATCGCCTCCGCCGGCGACACACTGAAGCCGTCCATGATCCAAGACCAGCAACTGGTCCCCGACATTCGCCGGTCCCGGTCGTGCCAGGACTTCGCCGCGCCTGAGTTGATGACAGCCATCGACGAGGTACTGGAGGCGGTCGAGCACACTGTGGGAGTCTCCTGCCAGTACACCGAACCCAGCTACAGCCTCAATGTGCACAACGACGGCGACTTCTACCGGCCGCACCAGGACACCAGCGCCGAGTTCGCCCGCCGGCGTCTGCTCACGTTCGTGTATTACCTGCATCGCACACCGAGGCCTTTCGGCGGGGGCGAGCTGCGTGTGTTCGACGCCGCCCTGCCGCTGCACACCGAGACAACCGGAAAGTGGGAGGAGCGCACCTGGCGGGACTGGGAACCCGAGCACGACAGCATCGTGTTCTTCCGACCCACCGCGTGGCACGAGGTACGGCCGGTCAGCTGCCCGAGCAGGCACTACCCGGACAGCCGCTTCGCCATCAACGGCTGGCTGTGCAGCCCTGACCCCGCGAACCGCGGGAATGACATGAGCCTGTGAGACTCATCGTCCCCGATGCCGACTGAGCGCCGCTGCTGAGCGGGCCACGCACCCAAGCCTGAAGAAGAGTGCACCCTGCCGAACAACGGCATCACCCCTTAGTTCTTAGTTCAGAGACGGTCGGGGAGGAGCGGCGAAGTCCGCGCGCCATCTCCTGCCGCTCGGCCGCGAGCTATCTCCTCGTGCTCCGCCACCTGCAGGTGACGTCCAGATCCTTGCACTGGTGCAGCTCACGTGGAGCGGCACGGCGGGCGGCCGCGGGGGCTAACGGGCCGTCAGGCGGCCGACCAGCGACCATGTAGTTCATGCTTCCAGACCGGCGACCGGTGAGCTCTTCCTTGCGCGGTCCCGCATCCTGCCCGGTGTACCCGGTATGAGAAGCCACCTGTTGTGCCCGCCCCGAGCGCAGCGTCAAGAGCCGGAACGCCCTGGAGATGACCTGCGTCAGCGGCTCTCTCCCGCGCTTTGCAGGTACAGCAGGGTGATGTCGGCGCAGGCCAGTGTGATCAGTCGCGCCACGACGGGTCTCGGGTGGTGCAGCCGCAGGGACGCTCCGACCGCGGCGGCGTGATGGTAGGCCTGCAGAAACGCGCTCAGGCCGCTGCAGTCGCAGAAGTCGACCTGGGCAAGATCCACCTCGATGGTGCGCACGCCATCGGCCAGACACCGCGTCAGTGCGTGGTGCAGGAGCGGCGCGGAGTCCATGTTGATCTCGCCGGTCAACGTGATCTCTGCTCTGTCATGCCAGTCGTGCCGCTCAATGGTTAGAGTCGCCGCCGCTATCCCGGCCCCGTGCTGGGGCGGCGGGCGATGGCGGACCGCCATTGATCGGGCGATGATGCTGTGCTTGGACATCCCGGTCTCCTCGGCCGTCTCATCTGGGACACCGCCGGGGTCTGGGGCAGCTGGAGCGATCACCGCAGAAGCGGCGCGCTCAGTGGGTCGGGCCGGAGGCGCCTCAGCACACGGCTTCGAAACGCTCGCACCCGCCAAGAACAGGTATTCCACTATGGACTGTACGGCTTGCCGCAGCAGCCCGGTACTACCCGGACTGTGCGGGAACCGCAGAAGCACCGGCTGCCGTTGGCTGGCTGGCCCGGCGGGCCAACGGCGAGAGCCGTGCGATCGTACATGCGGGCAGCAGAGCGCGGGCTTCGGTGGACTCGGGCCCGGTGTCGAGCGTGACCACCAAGTAGAGCTGGCGGGGTGGGCGGTGACGATGCCGGCGGCTGTCGATGCCGCGGACCTCGTAGCCGACCAGGCTGCGCCCGGGGATGTGGTGGGCTCCGGGGTATAACCCAAACCATCTCGCCGACGCGTCTCCCGTGCCGCTACCTGCAGCGCCGCGAACTCCTCCAGGCCGCCGCCCCGGTGGCGCCTTTCACCGAAGGCCTCGATCGGGTTCCCTCGGGCGCGCTGTGGGTGCCGAGACCCGCGTTCGACATAATTCGTCTCGCTTGGAGGCGCGAAGTGCCCGCTGACCTGCAGAGTCTCCGCTGCGGCGCGAATCGCCCGTTTCTCTAGGCATAGAGAAACGGGCAGGTCGGCGGCCCGGCCGATCGGACCGATGGGCGAACAATGGGCCGCAGAACGGTGCGGACAAACCTCTCTGAGACTCAGTCGCCGATGGGGCCGATGTAGGTACCGGGGTGGGTGGCCGCGTCCTGGAGCAGGACATGGCCCCAGCGCCAGGGGAGATCGTAGGAGGTGGTCTCGTTCGGCGGCGTGATCACGAGGGTGGTGGGTGCGAAATTGTTGCTCGCCACGTTGCCTTCGGCGGTCCATGGGAGGAAGGTCACGGTGAACTGCGTCGAGTCGCCGGGCTTCAGGGTGAGGGTGACCGGCGCCTGGTTGTCCCGGCCGAGCGACCAGCTGTGGCCGCTGTTGACCAGGTTGACGCCGGGGAAGCCGTGCATGGTGCATTGGTGACCGCTGGTGTTCTTGACCATCACCACGGCCTTCTGCTGCTCCTGGGCGTTGCCGTTGGGGACCGCGTCCCCGCCCGTCGCCCAGGAGTAGCCGAGGTCGGTGGTGTGGCAGCGGATGCTGCTGCCCACGGCTGTGGTGGTCCCGGTCGTGCTCTGCCCCGTGCTGGCGCCCGCCGTGGAGCCGGTGCCGGTAGGGGGCGAAGAGGACGAGGAGGACGAGGACGAGGACGAGGAGGACTGTCCGCTGCCCGACGCCGCGCCCCCGGACGATGTCGCCGTCGCCGCGGTTCCGCCGCTGCACGCACTCAGGGCGATGCTCGCGATCAGAGCCACCGCCGATGCGCCTACCGCGTGCTGAACACCCATCAGAACTCCATACGAGAGAGGACCGCAGCTGTGCCGTGGTCGTACGAACAGCTTCATGCTTGATCACGCCGCCCGCCACGTGCCGGTTTCCCGACATCTGCGGCGGTGACAGGTCTGTGACGATGTCTCGACACCGTCTCAGCTTGATTCTGAAGGTGATCTTGGTAGGCCATGTCCTGACCGGCGCCCGGCCGAGGCCTGGGAGCGGATCTCCTGCGGGGACGGTGCGAAGGGGCCGCGAGTCTACGACTGGGCCGCGGCCAAGCTGCCCACAATCGAGGGTTCAGATCCCACCCACCATCGCTGGGTGCTGGCCCGTCGCAGCCCGGCGCGTCCTGACGAGGTCGCCTACTACCTCGCGTTCGCCCCGGCGGATACCACCGTCTCGGAGCCGGTCCGGGTGGCCGGCGCCCGGTGGGGCATCGAGGAGTGTGCCGCTCGGCGCACCTGCGGATCATCAACCAGTCCAGTCATGTCGGCTCTCTGACCTTGCAGACCACACCCGGCGTCGACCTCGGAGGGATCAGCGGGGCCTACGCGCCGACGAAGACCTACCTCAACGCCCTCACCATCCAGTACGCCAAGGAGTGCTGAGCGGCAAACATCCTGGCGCCCCTGGATTCGGTGGCCGCGTTCACGGGGAGCCCTGGGGTCTCAGGGCTCCCGCGTGAGCCGCTGTGCGTGGCGTCAGCGTGCGAACTTTTCGATGGCCTCCGGGGTGACGGGGGTGAAGAAGTTGACGAGGTTGCCGTCGGGGTCGCGGAACAGCAGCGACCGATTGCCCCAGGGCATCGTGGTGGGCTCGGTGACGAAGTCGGTGACGAAGCCGGTCAGGTTCTGGTGAACGCGGTCCACGTCGTCGACGAGGAACTCGATGATCACGCTGTGGTTGTCGGCCGGATGAGAAGAGCCTGGCGCGAACAGCGGCACAGTCCGGGCGCTGCCGATGGCGAGGGTGGCGCTGGGGGTCTTGAGTTCGGCGAAGTCCTCGGTGGACCAGGCCGCCTGCACCCCGGTGGCCTTCTCGTAGAACTCGACGAGGCGCGTGATGTCGCCGGTGATGATCCGGATCGAGACGAAGTCCATGGTGTTCTCCCTAGGTTCGTGGAGCCGTTGCACTTCGCACGCTAGAACAAATAGTGGACAGAATCGGTCCAGTATCCGCGCTAGGCTTTGAGCATGTCTCGACCTACCGGCCGCGTGCTCACCCTGCTGGAGCTGCTGCAGTCGGGCGGCACCCGGACGGTGGCCGAACTCGCCGACCGGCTCGGCGTCGACGGGCGCACCGTGCGGCGGTATGTGGATCATCTGATCGACCTTGACGTGCCCGTGGAGTCGGTGCGCGGCCGCTACGGCGGGTACCGGCTTGCCCCCGGGTACCGCTTGCCTCCGCTCATGCTCAGCGACGACGAGGCGCTGGCCGTGCTGCTCGGCCTGGTCGCCGGCCGCCGAGCAGGGCTGACGACGACGCAGCACACGGCAAACGAGACGGCATCGGCGAAGATCCGGCGGGTGCTGCCCAAGCACATCGCCCGCCGGCTCGACACGCTCCTGGAATCTCTCGCCTTCACGGATCAGCCCGGAGAGTTCGACACCCCGGACGCCGGGGTCCTGCTCACCATCGCCGATGCGGTACGCCACCGCCGACCGGTCTCGATCAGATACACCGACCGCGACGGACGGCGCAGCGAACGCACACTGCACGCGTACGGGATCGTCGCCCATGCGGGCCGGTGGTACGTCACGGGCACGGACCCCGGGATCGGCGAGGACCGAACCTTCCGGCTCGATCGCATCGCAGACGCGAGGACGCTGCCCGGCTCATTCGAGGCGCCCGTGGGTCCCGGTCCGGCCCAGCGGGTGTTGTCCGGGTTCGCCACGGCCGAGTACCGGCATGAGGTGACCGTGCGGATCCACGGGACCGTTGAGCAGATCCGCGCCCACCTTCCCATCAGCGTCGCGAACCTAGAGGAGCACGAGTCCGCAGCCGGCGAGGACCGGGCGACCGAGCGCTGGCTGCGCGTCGAGCTGCGGGCGGAGCGACTCGACTGGTTGCCTCCAGTACTCGCCTCACTCGACCGGCCGTTCGTCATCGAGCGCCCCGATGAACTCCGCGACCTCATGATCGCGCTCGCCGATCGCCTCACGTCCTACGCCGCCGAGCCTGCAAGCGAGGAACCAATGTCATGAGATGGCACAGCTAGGCGCGCCACCCCGGCACTGAACACTCTGTCAAGCTGCCAGGTCCACCCGCCGGCCCCATCAGCCTGCCGACGAGCACTCCTCAGGTCAGCGGCTTCCGGTGACTCCCGTCCAGGCAGGCTCGGCTCGCCGCCCCGGCCGTGGCGCACCACGACCGGGGGCTCCACCTGTCAGGGCTGCCGACGGGACCAAGGCACCGCGGTGGATTCTGGCTGAACCCTACCGAGCCGGGACGAACCCACCCCAGACCGCCGCCATGGAACCGGCCGGGGTCCGTGCGTCGACCCGGTAGCTGTCGGCGCCCGCGTCGCGCACACCGGTGGCGTGGTTGAACTGGGCCGCGAACTCGTACTGTCCGGCCGGCACGGTCAGGCCGGGCTTGAGCACCCAGCGGTAGACCAGCGCGCCGCCGACCTCTCGCACGGTGACGGTGAAGTCGTCGACCGGCAGGGTGCGCCAACTGCCCGTGCTCTGCACGCCGCCGGTCTGCGCGATGCGCAGCTCCAAGGTGAGGGAGGTGAGCGGCTGAGCGGTCTTCAGGACCAGGTCGCTCTGCGACCAGTAGACGGTGCTGTGCGGGTCCACCGAGCCTGCCGACCACAGTGGCCCGGCCTGGGGCCGTGCGCCGGTGGGCTGGGCCGGATGCGAGCTGTCCGCGGCCGTGGTCGGCGGCGATCCGGGGGCGGTGGCGGAATCCGACGGCGTCGGATGGGGAGTGGCCGACGGCGAGTCGTTCGGTGTGGTGACGGTGGTCGTCGGCGACGGGCCGTGGACGATGTCGGCGACGGCGAAGCCGCCGGTCGCCAGCAGGCCGACGGTGGCGAGACCGGCGAGGACGGTCCTGGGCCCCGACCTGGTGAACGACCGCGTGCGGTGACGGACGGCCGGGCCGGTCAGGCCGCGCTCAACGCGGGCCAGCATCCTCGCGTGGTCGGGCTGGTAGGCCTGGGCGGACTCGCGCAGCCGCCGGGTGATCTCCTCGCTCACTGAATCCTCCTCCCTGCCACCAGGACCTCGGCGGATCGTACGCCGAGTATGCGTTCCAGCTCGGCCAGCCCCTTCGAGGTCTGGCTCTTCACCGTACCGACCGATATGCCCAGGGCCATCGCGGTGTCCTTCTCCGACAGGTCGAAGGCATGGCGCAGCACCACGCACGCCCGCCTGCGGAACGGCAGCCGGGCCAGTGCCGTGCGCACGTCGAGCACGGCGGCCACGTCGGGTCCTTCCGTCCGCTCCGAGACACGGGACCAGAACAGCGTGATCCGGCGGCGCTCCCGGATCGTGCTCCGGAGTCGTTCGCGTGCCATGTTGGCCACCACGCCGCGCGCGTAGGCGCGCGGGTGCTCGGCCGCGCGGAGCCGGTCCCAGCGCTGCCAGAGCGCGATCAGGGCGTCGGCGGCCAGGTCGTCGGCCGCGTCCGCCTCCCCGGTCAGGAGGTGGGCGAAGCGGGCCAGTTCGGCGTAGTGGCGTTCGAAGAAGTCGTGGAACTCCGCGGACGCGTCGTCGGGGAGCATCTCCCTCGGTCGCCCTTTCTTGCATGTGCGCGTTAACAACGCATGAGGGTAGCAGCGGTCGTCAACGGGTCAAGGCGGCTGGATGACCGCGTGGTCAATGCCGGGCGAACTGGACATTGGTCGGCTGGGCGACGTTCGGCCGCAGCGCGATCCCGTCGACGGTCAGCTGCTGACCGTAGATGTCGGTGATCCTGATCGGGCCGCCGCACCCGCTGCCGTCGCTGGAGACGAAGTAGTTGTAGTCGGTGCGCGGGAGCCGGCGCCAGCCGCCCGCCGTCCGGACCTCCAGCAGCGCGACGGGGTTGCGGTGACCGATCACCTGAATACCGCACCACCAGCGGGTGGAGCCGGTCTGGTAGCGAAGGGAGAGCGGCCCCAGGGAGGCGGGGCTCAGCAGCGTCCAGGTGATCGGCAGGCGGCCGACCGAGAGGTTGGCGAGCCGTGCGAAGGCCTGCTGGCTCAGGTCGAGCTGGCCGGGCGCGCAGGGCAGGGGGCACTCGTTGACGATCCGCACGGTCAGGGAGGAGCCGTTGGCGGCGCGCACGAGTACGTAGGCGCCGCACGCCTTGGACGACTCGTAGTCGGTGTAGTTCATCGCCGCGATCATGAGGTCACCGGACGGTCCGAACAGGCACGCGCCGTTGCCGTCCGCGGCGGCGTACGCGGTCGCGACGCCGTGGTAGGTGACGGAGGGCTTGATCCGCCCGGCCAGCGGCGCCACCGCTGATCCCGCCGGTGCCGCGCCGCCGGTCGACGCCGACCGCGACGCGGACGCCGACGCCGTGCCGGCGCGGGACGGCCGCGCCGCTGCGCTCGCGGCCGCGGCGGTGCTGGACGCGGTCACCGGTCCGGCGCCGGGCGCGGCGCCCGCCTGGGCCGCCGCGACGGCAGGTCCGGCGTCGGTGGGGCCTCCGCCGCCCGGCCGGAAGGCGACCGCCAGGCACACCAGCACCCCGACGGCCAGCAGCGCCGCCGCAATGCTCGTGCTCAACCCGCGTCTGCGCTCGCGCCTGCGCCGTGACTGCGGCGCGGCGTGCCTCGTTCCCCTCATGCCCATCCGTTCGGTCGGTCCGGTCGAGTCGGTGTTCCACCTCTCTGTTGCCACCCCGGGCGGAAAGGTTGCCCACCCGCGCGGAATTTTTTCGACCGGTGGAACGGCGGGCAGGAGGCAGCCGGTCGCCGGCCCGGGGATCAGCCCTCGACGAGCACCCTCACGTCCCACGCACCGAAGCTGACCGGCGTGCCGTCGCGGATCGCGCGGCCGTCCAGGACGTCGGTCAGGTCCGTCGGTGCGGGCAGCTCGGCAGACTCCCAGTTCCAGTTGTGGACCACGTGCACGCGGCGCCCGTCCGGGGAGGTGCCGCCCCGGCCCCTGCGCCGCTCCTGGTCGGCGCCCCGGCGGAACTGACGCTCGGTCCGGCGGGCTTCGACCGGCGCACCGGTTCGCTGCACCGCCTCGCTGACCTCGAACTCGTCGACGTACGCCTGGGCGTGTGGCGGGCCCCGATCGACAACGACCTGCGCTCGATTCACGGGCGACCGCTGGTGGACGCCTGGCGCGCGGCCGGCCTGGACCGGTTGTGCCACAAGCTGCGCGAGGTGCGCGTCGACGCGGAGGAACTGGTGGTCCGCACCCGGGCCGCCGCGGCCGGGGTCGATTTCGCCCTGGCCACCGAGTACCGCTGGAGCGCCGACGCCGACCAGGTGTGGCTGACGGTCGCCGTCACCCCCGAGGGTGCCTGGCCCTGCCCGCTGCCTCGTCTGGGGCTCGCCCTCACCCTTCCCGGAGCAGGACCGGACACCGAGGTCGCCTGGTTCGGCCTCGGGCCGGGCGAGGCGTACCGGGACACCGCTGACGCCGCCCGCGTCGGCCGGTACCGCTCCTCCGTCCGCGACCTGCAGACGCCCTACGTGCTGCCGCAGGAGAACGGCAACCGGCGCCATGTACGGGAGGCCCGCATCCTCCCTGCGGCCGGGCCCGGCCTGCTGCTGACCGGAGCGCCCTGGTTCGACCTCACCGCCCGGCCCTGGACCACCGCCGCCCTCGACGCAGCGACGCACACCGTCGACCTACGGCCGGACGGGCACCTCCACCTCCAGCTGGACGCCGACCATCACGGCATCGGCAGCGCCGCGTGCGGTCCGCTGCTTCCGGCTCCGCACACCCTCGCGGCGGTCCCGACCACCCTCACGATCGGAATGACACCGTGCTGACGGACTCCTACCACTCCTGCATCGACAGGCTCTGGTACCGCCGCCCCGCCGACGCCTTCCTGGAGGCGCTGCCGCTCGGCAACGGCCGCCTGGGCGCCCTGGTGTACGGGGGCGTGCACACCGAGCGGATCGAGCTCAACGCGGACACTCTGTGGTCCGGGGGACCGGGCCCCGGGGACCGGGCGGGAGCCGCCGACCACCTGCCCGCCCTGCGGGAGGCGGTGCCGCGCGACCGCGACTACGCCCGTGCCGACTCGATCGCCGCCGCCCAGCACCAGGGCCCCGACACCGAGGCGTACCAGCCGCTGGCGGCCCTGCTGCTGACCTTCCCAACCGTCGGCGCGGTCGGGATGGAGGACGTGGCCGACTACCGGCGGGTGCTCGATCTCGACCTTGGCGTGCACACCGTCTCGTTCACCGCGGGTGGAGTGCGGTACCGGCGCGAGAGCTTCGTCTCCGCCCCGGCGGGCGTGCTGGCCGTCCGCCTGACAGTGGACACGCCCGGCGCGCTGTCTCTCCGTGCGAGCTTCACCACGCCCCACTCCGACGCACGGGTGACCAACGCGCCCGACAGCGAGGGCCTGTCGATCCAGGGCCGCGCCCCGGCGCGTGTTCCCCACGGGCAGGAGGCCTCGACCGCCTACCGGGCCGGCACCGGCACGGGCTTCGCCGCCGAGCTGCGGGTACGGGCCGTGAACGGCCGCGTCACCGCCGACGTGGACGGTGTCGAGGTCACCGGCGCCGACGAGGCGGTCGTCCTGGCCGCCGTCGGCACCGGATACCGGGGCTGGCGGCAGCAGCCCGGCGGCCCCGAGGTGGCGCTCGCCGAAGCCCGACGGTGGCTGAACGAGGCGGAAGGGCAGGACTTCGACAAGCTGCGCGCCGCCCACCTGACCGACCATCGGCGGCTCTTCGGCGCGGCCGGACTGCGTCTGCACGGGGCGGCCGAGGCGGACGAGCTGCCGACCGACGAGCGGCTCGCCGCCGCGAACGACGGCGCCGACGATCCGGGCCTCGCCGCCCTGCTCTTCGCCTACGGCCGCTACCTGCTCATCGCCTCCTCGCGGCCCGGCACCCAGCCCGCGAACCTCCAGGGCATCTGGAACAACGAGGTCGCCCCGCCCTGGAACTGCGACTGGACCTCCAACATCAACCTCCAGATGAACTACTGGCCCGCCGAGACCACCGGCCTCGCCGAGTGCCACGAGCCGCTCTTCGACCTCGTCGCCGACCTCGCCGAGTCCGGGCGGAACACCGCCCGGACCTACTACGACGCGCCCGGCTGGTGCTGCCACCACAACGTCGACCTCTGGCGCGCCACCAACCCCGTCTCCGGCGACCCGGTCTGGGCCAACTGGCCCATGGCCGGGCCATGGCTCGCCGCCCACCTGTGGGACCACCACCTCTTCCACGGCGACCGCGCCTTCCTCGCCGACCGCGCCTACCCGGCCATGCGTGAGGCCGCCCGCTTCCTCACCCACCTCCTGGTCGAGGACCCGGACGGCACCCTGTTCAGCTGCCCCTCCACCTCGCCCGAGCACCACTTCCGCTTCGACGACGGCACCCTGGCCGCCGTCTCCGCCGGCTGCACCATGGACTACTGGCTCGCCGCCGAGCTGCTCGACAACACCGTCGCCGCCGCGCGCGAGCTCGGCGTCGACCACGACTTCGCCGAGGAGCTGCGAGCTGTCCGCGCGCGACTCCGGCGCCCCGCCGTCGGGGCGGACGGACGGTTGCTGGAGTGGTGGGAGGACCTGCCCGAGGAGGACCCCGGCCACCGGCACCTCTCCCACCTCTACGGCCTCTACCCGGGCAGCGCCGTCGACCCGCTCGGTGACGACAGCCTGCTGACCCCCGCGCGCCGCGCGCTGGGCCGGCGCCTCCAGCACGGCGGAGGGGGCACCGGGTGGAGCCTGGCCTGGGTCGCCGCCCTGGCCGCCCGGCTCGGCGACGGTCCGCTCGCCGGACACGCCGTCTCACGCCTGCTGGAGACCTCCGTCGCACCCAACCTCTTCGACCTGCACCCGCCCCGGCTCTTCCAGATCGACGGCAACTTCGGCATCATCGCCGCGATCGCCGAGATGCTGCTGCAGAGCCACAACGGCATCCTGCGGCTGCTGCCCGCCCTCCCGCCGTCCTGGCCGGACGGCGAGGCACGCGGACTGCGCGCGCGAGGTGGCACGAGAGTAGACCTGAGTTGGCGTCAGGGTGTGTTGCGCAGCGTCGAGTTGCGCTCCAGGCGCGGCGGGGCGGTAGAGCTGAGCCTGCCCGGGGATGCGGGCCGCCAGCACGCCACCGACGAGGAGCGCCGCGAGGTCGTGCTGACCACCATCCCGGGGGACACCCGCCTGCTCAGGCTGAACCTTGCGGCGGGCCGTACGTACCGGCTCACCTTCCCGGAGGACGAAGCCGGACGCTGATCGGGTTGGTGCCCGCCGGCCCTGTGCGTTCCCGCGCACAGGGCCGGCGGCGCGTCAGGACGAGGTGCCGGTGACGGAGGTGCCCCAAGCCGTCAGGTGGTAGGTGACGGCCGCGCCGCTCCAGAAGCGCACCGTGAGCGTGACCGGCGCGCCCTGCTTGATTCCCTTGAAGAAGTCCGGGGTGAGGGTGAGGGTGCTGTGCGCGTAGTCGGGGACGAAGTCGCTGTCGAAGCCCTGGAACGCCGTCCAGCTGTTCGGGCCTGCGTTGCTGCCGTCGGCGTAACGGGCCTCCACCGTCGCCGGCACGTCACCGCGGAACTGCGCCGGGATGGTGAGACCACTCGTGCTTCCGTTGGCGCCGGACAGGACCGGGGTCGCGGAGGAGACGACGCTGATCGGCCACGGAGCCCCCGCCGAGAACGAGGCCGACAGCGTCGCGGCGACGCCGTACCCGTGGTGTGCCGTCAGCCGGGCGAGCAGGGCCGGGGTGAGGGTGAGGCGGTTGCCGGGCAGCGTGTAGTCCCGGCCCCGGACCAGCGCGGTACGGCCCTGGAACAGGCCGCGGAAGGTGGGTGCCGTTCGGGTTGAGGTCCAGGGTGCGGGCGGTGACCGGCCCCGACTTCGGGACGAAGACCTGGTCGCTGGAGGCGGTGCCCGAGCGGGTGGTCCAGCCGGCCCTGATCTCCGCGAACAGGCCCGGGTCCCGCCAGTGCAGGGTGGTGCGGTCCAGGTAGGCGCCGTTGTCCCACAGGAAGCCGGTGATCCCGTTGATCCGCTCCTGGTGGTCGATCTCCTCGAAGTACTTCAGCGCCTCTCCGCGCTCGACAATGCCCGGGTGGTTGAAGTCGGGGTAGCTGAGCAGCCCGTACTCGCCGAGGATGACGGGGATGCCCTTGGCGACGAACGTGTTGTGCATGCGTCCGAAGACGGTGGTCATGTCCCGCAGGCTCGCGGCGTCGAACGTGACCACGCCGGCGTTGTCGGAGCTGAACGGCCAGTAGCCGTAGTAGTGCAGGCTGGCGATGATCCGGTTGTCGTGCAGCGACGCGATGGTGGTCGCCAGGTCGTTCATCAGCGACTGGTCCGGCGTGTCGCCGATGGTGGGCAGGACCAGGAAGCGTGTCGCGTTCGCGCCGCCCGACCCGCGCACGATCCGGTGGAAGGAGGTGTTCAGCTCGTTGAGCAGAGCGGCCTTCTGAGCGTCCGTCACACCGGTGAAGGTGGGCTCGTTGACGCTCTCGAAGACCAGGTGGTCGGACTCGTCACGGAACGCGTGGGCGAGCTGCGTCCAGGTGGCGTTGTAGCGGGCCAGGACTCCGTCGTGGTCGGAGGGCATGCCGGCGATCCACTGCCAGGAGTCGTGGTGGACGTTGAGCACCACGTAGAAGCCGTCCGCCAGCGCCCAGTTCACCACCTGCTTGATCCGGGCGACGTAGGCCGGATCAATGGTGTAGCCGGGGCCGGAGCCCTGGTGGCCGCTCCAGGTGACCGGGATGCGGATGCTGCGGAAGCCCTGCGCGCGTATCGCGTCCAGCTGGGCCCTGGCGACCACCGGGTTGCCCCACGAGGTCTCGGCCGGGATGGCGTCGAGGCTGTTCCCCAGGTTCCCGCCGGGCTGCATGGCGGCCACTGCCGCCACGACGCTCGACGGCGCGTGGGGGACCGCCGCAGGCGCCTGGACGGTCGCGCCGCCGTTGGTCGCGCCGCTGTTGGTCGCGCCCGACGCGGTGCCGTAGACGAGCCCGCCGGCGGCGAGCAGCGCCACCGGCGTCCCCACCATGAGCCCGAGCCTGCTGCGACGGTGCCGTGCGGCCTGGCGAGTTGCCTTCATCTCTCAGTCCTTCGTGACGAACGAACGTGATCCGCTCCCTGGTTGCCGCGGGTGGACCGAGAGGTTGCTCGTGAGGAGGAAGAGAAATGGGTCATGTCGAGGCGATGGTCTGCGCGCACCAGATGGTCTTGCCGTTGGTGCTGTAGCGGGTGCCCCAGCCCTGGGTGAGCTGGGCGACGAGGAGCAGGCCTCGGCCTCCCTCGTCGAAGGCCCGCGCTCGGCGCAGGCGCGGGGTGGTCTTGCCGGCGTCGGAGACCTCGCTGATCAGGGACGTGTCCCGGATCAGCCTCAGGGCGTCGGCCACCAACCGGTCGCCGCGCTGCGCCAAGCGGTGGCGGTGCGGAGGGCTTCCTGGTCGAAGGCGTCGGGCACGGCGAGGGTGACCCTGACGAAGTCGCCGGCCTGGTCGTCTCTTCCGGGCATGGCTGGGGGGAAGCACCTGCGGGGGTGGGTTCTCGGCGGCCTGAGGAGGACCCACCCCGTGATCGGCCTGCGTCTATTGGATCGTCGCGGGCCCGAGCGGTCTCCAGGAGACCGCAGCGACTGTGAGCATGGCCACTGCGGCGACCCAGAAGACAGTGGTCAGTCCCAGGCCTTGGGCGAGGAACCCGCCGGTGATCGTCCCGATGGCGGCCCCGCCGAGGTCGCACAGGATTCGGACGCTGCCGACGCGTCCGCGCAATCCGTCGGGGACAGCCTGCTGGTAGAGCGTCGCGGCGACCGAGCCCCAGACCATGGTGTGGATGCCGAAGAGGATGAGTACGGGGGCGGCGATCCACACGTGTGTCGTCACGGCGAGCGCAGCATGTGTGAACGCCTCGATGAACAGGCCCGCGCGCAGCAAGGTGGCTGCTCGGTAGCGTTGTTTGAGGTAGCGGACCGAGAGGGTCCCGAGGGTGCCGCCGATGGCGAAGGTGGTCAGCAGCAGTCCGTATCCGAGGTCGGTCAGACCCAGGCGTTCGCGGACGTAGAGGACGAACACCGAGAATGCGGCGCAGAAGACCGTGTTGCCGATGCACATGCTGAGCGAGACGGCACGCAGCACGCGGTGGCGGGCGAGCCAGCGTGCTCCGGTCGTCACATCCCTGCGAAGCGGGGTGCGGGCCGCGCTGGTGGCCGCAGGCGCGGCGGTGCGGATGGGGCGCAGGGTCGCGATCAGCGCGGCGGCGAGAGCGAAGGTCACCGCGTCGGTGGCGAACGGCGCTGCGACGGCGAGGGCGAAAAGCCAGGCGCCGAGCGGCTTGGCCAGGAACTGGTTGCCGATGTTGAAAGTGAGCGAGAGCCGGGCGTTGGCTTCGGCGAGCCTGTCCTGGGCGACGACGGCCGGCAGCAGGGCACTGCTGGCGGTATCGGCGAGCGTGTCGGCTGTGCCGAGAGTGAAGAAGACGGCGTAGACGAGCGGGAGGCTCACCGCGCCGAGTGCCGCGGCGGCCGCCAGTACGCCGAGCGAGACCGCGCGCGCCATGTTGACGGCGACAATCAATCTGCGTCGGTCGAGCCGGTCGACGACGACCCCGCTGACCAGGCCGAACAGGAGCCAGGGCACCTGCTGGCTGAACGCCGCGACGGCGACGGGCACGGGCTCGCGGGTGATCGAGGCGACGATCATCGGGCCGGCAGCGAGGGTGATGCCGTCGCCGACGGTGGAGATGGCTGACGCGGCCCAGAGCGTGCGGAATCCCGCGCCGAGCGGCGCGGTGTTTCGGGCATACAAGATGTGCTCCTCGGTGGGAGAGAACGGTCGGAGAGTCCGAGTCCGTCTCGCCGAAGGAGCGACGGCGCAGATCGATGGTCTGCGCCGGGCGCGCTCAGCGCGCCCGCAGCTCCCGCGGCGGGGCGGTAACCGTGTCCAAGTCGAGGCGCATGCCAAATCCCCATCTCTCGATCGATATCCGCAGGCACGTTACTGGGCCGGGTAGCCACGACGCCATGGGTTTTTGCCCCGGGCGCCGTATCTCGAACGGAAACTGAACGACTTCACGTTTCGTCAGTTCAGCCGCCGTGCGCCCCGAGGAACTGCGCGCCGCACACCTGGAGGCCTTCCTGGCCCTGCACCGGCACCCCACCATGGCCCAGGCCCGAGAGAGGCCGCTCCCATCAGAACCGAGTTGGCCCGTAAGAGCGGCGCGCAAGGCGGAGGAACCCGTGGCACAGGCGGGGGTGAGGGGGCGTGGCCCACAGCCTGCGCTCGGCGCGTTCGCGTGAGCCGGAGACCAGCCGCTCCAGCACGGTGACCCCGGGCAGCACCACCTTCTTGTCCACCAGGCGCTTGGCGGCCGGGTCGAACAGCAGGGTCGGGCGCTCGGAGCCGATCCAGGCGCTGGTGCATCCAGCGGGCCAGGGCGAACCACTGGTCGAACTCGAACTTGGTGTAACCGTACGCCGCCCGGATCTGGTCCTGGTGGTCCCAACGGTGCTCCATCCGCCCGTAACCGGCCGGTCGCCCGCGGGCAGGCCCAACTGCTCGGCGACGTAGTCGACCACGACCCCGGGTACGTCCTCGGGGTCCTCCAGGAAGGTGCCCGGGTAGCGCACGGTCCCCAGCTGGACCGACCAGCCGAGCCGGTTCCGGGCGCCCTTCGCGGCTCTGGCCCGGCGCCGCGCGGTCTGGTCCAGCAGGAAGCAGCCCGCGAGCTGGCCCTCGTCGGGTTCCTCGCTGAACTTGCCGAAGCGCCTGCGCTGTTCCTCGCTGAGAAAGTTGGTGGGCACGCCCGACACCTTGGTCCTCGTCTCGATTCGCGCGCGACGATCGCAGCCGAGAAGTGCGCGGGGCCGGGAACCGGGGATACCGGCCCGTGCACACGGGTGACCTGGTAGAAGAGCGGGTCGGGCCAATCCATCGCGGTAGCCGGTGTGGCGGGCCTACGGGGCGATGTCAGCGGTGGCCCCTGCCGGTTCGATGTCGACACTGCGGCGCTGCTCGGGGCGGGTGAGCAGGTAGATCAACGACAGGGCCACCAGGCTCGCTATGACCAGCTCGGGTCACTCGGCCTGGCGCTGAACGCGGTGGTGCTGTGGAACTCCCGCTACTTGAACGCCGCGGCCGACCGACTGCGGGCCGAGGGCCACGAGGTCCAGGACGAGGACATGGCCCGACTGTCCCCGTTGGGCAGCACCCACCTCAACGTCCTGGGCCGCTACTCGTTTTCAGCCTCCCAGCCGGGCGAGGGACTGCGTCCACTACGCGACTCGGCCACCCCGGAGGACAACCCGCAGGAAGCGCCGAACCAGGCGCGTTGACGACAGCGTGGTGCGCTGACCGTGAGCCCTGCGCTATGAAGCCGTTGCCGGCGAGTCGGCTGTCGGGAAGGAAGTGGCCATATCGCTGGACAGTGCTTCTCGGTTGGTCAGAGATTCTTCCGGTTCCGGGCCTTACGTGGCCAGGACCGGCTCGGCGCCGTGATGGTTCGTCTACTGTTCCGCTATGAATCCAGGGATTCCTGACTATTCCGATCTCACACCCGCTGCGCTCGCCGAGGCGTGCCAGGGCGCCATCGACGGCTGCCGGGCCGACGTGGCCGCCATCGTCTCCATACCGGCGGGCGAGCGCAGTTACGCGAACACGCTGCTGGCCCTGGAGGAGGCACAGCAGCGGGTAGCGCTGGCGAGCGGCGCCTGGACGTTCATGGCCGATGTCGCGGTGGACCAGGCTCTCCGCGCCAGCGCGCGGGAGTGGAAGGAGCGCCTGGGCAAGTACACCGTCGGCCTCGGCTTCGACGAGGAGCTGTACCACGCGGTCCGCGAATTCGCGGACACTCCTGAGGCTGCGATGCTGACCGGCGAGGACGCCCGGCTGCTGGAGCACACTCTGCGCGACTACCGGCGCAACGGCTTCGGGCTCGCGGTCAGTGACCGCGAGCGGCTGCGTTTGCTCTTCGAGGAACTGGTCGAGCTTGAGTCGCGTTTCATGGAGGCGATCGGCGGCTGGCAGGACGGCATCGAGGTGGAACGGGAGGGCTTGGACGGGATGCCCGACTCCTTCATGGAGGGCCTGGAACGGGTCGGGGACCGCTACCGGGTCTCGCTGGACTACCCGGAGTACAACCCGTTCATGGCCAACGCGCGCTCCTCCCGGCTGCGGCGTGAACTGATGGAGCGTAACCAGCGGAAGGGCGGCCCGGAGAATGTGGCTCGGCTTGAACGGGCGATCGAGGTGCGCACCGAGATCGCCCGCAGCCTGGGCTACGACTCCTGGGCCGACTATGTGATCGAGCGAAGGATGGCCGGGACCCGCCTGACGGCGCAGACCTTCCTCGACGACCTGCGCGCCAAGGTCGCCGTCAAGGCGGCGCAGGACCTGGTCCTGCTCGCCGACGCCAACGAGGCCGCGCTGGGTTCACGCGAGGTCGAGCCGTGGGACCACACCTTCGCCGTGAACCAGCTCAAGCGCACCTCGTTCGCCGTGGACGACCTGGAAGTCGCGGCGTACTTCCCGCTCCAGGCATGCCTGGACGGGCTCTTCGACCTGATGCAGGAAGTGCTGGGAGTGCGGTTCACCGAAGCAGCCGAGGCGCCGGTGTGGCATCCGGACGTACAGGCCTATGACATCACCGAGGCCGACGGGGGCGAGGCGTTCGCCCGCTTCTACATGGACCTGTGGCCCAGGCCTGATAAGTACAAGCACGCGGAGGCAAATGTGCTGCGGCCGGGCCGGGCCCTGGCCGACGGGTCCTACCAGCAGCCCCTGGCCGCTATGGTCGCCAACTTCACCAAGCCCAGCACCGGTCGGCCCGCACTGCTGCGCCATGTGGAGATGCGGAACCTCTTTCATGAGTTCGGCCATGTCCTGCACGACACTCTGACCCGCACCCAGCGAGCGCGCTTCGCCGGCACCGCGACCGAACTGGACTTCGTGGAGGCCCCCTCACAGATGCTCGAACACTGGTGCTGGGACCCTGCGGTACTGCGGCGCTTCGCCCGCCACCATGCAACCGGCGCGCCGCTGCCGGGGGAACTGCTGGCCGGGATGGTCGCGGCCAGGAACGCCGACTCCGGTCTTGCCACGCTCCTGCAAATCTTCTACGCCTCTCTGGACCTGGCCTACCACTCCCCGGATTCGACGGCGACACCACCGCGACCCTCAGGAAGATCAGCGAGCTGCACGGCTTCACCTTCATCGAGGGAACCCACCGCCAATCCTCTTTCGAGCACCTGTTCGGCTATGAGGCCGGCTACTACGGCTACCTCTGGTCACGCATCCTGGCCGACGACATGTATACGCGATTCCAGTCCGCCGACCCCCTGGACCCGGAGCTCGGCATGACGTACCGCCGAACCGTCCTCGAACGCGGCGGCAGCATCGACGCCACCCGGCTCGTTAGCGACTTCCTGGGCCGCAGCCCCGACCACCGTGCCTTCCTGCAAAACCTCGGCCTGACCCCCGATCAGACTCTCTCCCCGAGGCGAGACGAGGCTGGGGTGGAGGAGTGACAGGGCACCTCGCCCGCTGTCGCTCTTGGCTGCAGCGACCCAAGGGCTGGCGCCGAGAAGGATCATGGTCCAGTGGGCCAGGCGGACCCGGAGCCATGACGGCGTGGGGCCGGGATCGAACGCTCAAGTGATCAGGCTCTGCGATCACGCCACCCGCAACTACACCACCATTACTGTCGTCGTGGCTGGGACGAATCGCCGGGCTGTACCAGATGCCAGTGCTCGACCTGCTGCAGCGCAACGTCGGTCTCCTCGACCTGGCGCTGCCGGTCGATCTCGACGTCAACCCCCGGCTGCGGTGCTCACGGCGCTCGCCGAGAAGACCGGCGTGGAACTCGCCCGGCTGCGGTCGATGACCCTGGCCGGCTGGGTGCCCTGGCTCTTCGACATGCTCCCCGTGCCGGCCCAGGACGCACAGCCGGTCTTCGACACCTATATCCGGGACAACGTCGGCTCTGTTCGCGCGCAAGGCCGCAACGCACCACGTCCTGCGATTCAAACCGGAATGGGTGCAGTTCCCCTGGAGTGAAGTGCTGAGAGTTCGTAACACGATCTTGCGGCTGTCCTGCGCCCACCCCGTTCTCGCACACCCGGTCGACCGCGATACTTGGAAGATGGACAGCTATCAGGGGGCGGCGACGCTGGAGTGGTGGGCCGATGGGTCGACGTGCCTGGGCGAGTTCGACGTGCAGGTATCTGTCTGCGTCGCCGACGGCAACTGGGCCTGTGAGGCGGAGCTTGGCCCTGAGCGCCTGTCGGACGGTCATCGCGAGGTCTTCGACCTCTTGATGGATCTCGATCCGGTCTTCACCCTGCGCTTCGATGAAGGCACCGAGATCCTGGTCAATGTCTTGAGGGCCGGGGATGGCCAGCGTCTGGCTCTTACGGTCTACGAGCCTGCAGAGCAGGCCGCCTGAGGCGACGCCAGCAGATGAGGCCGCAGGCGACTGAAACCAGGGCATCGTGCAGGTCGAGACGCCGCTCCCAGCGGACGGCGAGGCGCTTGAACTGGTGGAGCAGGGCGAAGGTCTGCTCCACCACGTAGCGGAGTCTGCCCAGGCCCTGAATGTCGGGCTGGCCCTTGCGGGAGATGACCGGCAGGATCCCGCGTCGACGTAGCTCGTGGCGGTTGGGGTTGCTGTCGTAGCCCTTGTCGCCGAGCAGGGCCTCCGGGCGCTTGCGGGGATGGCCGACTCTGCCAGCGACCGGCGGGACGCCGTCGACCAGGGCGAGGGTCTGGGTGACGTCGTTGACGTTGGCCGCGGTGGTGATGACATTGAGCGGGATGCCGCCGCCGTCGGTGATCAGGTGGTGCTTGCTGCCGGTCTTGCGGCGGTCGACCGGCGACGGGCCTGTCGCGGCACCCCCCTTTTCGCGCGCACGTGGGAGGCGTCCACGCACGCGCGAGTCCAGTCCAGTTCGCCGGCCGCCGCGTTCAGCTCCGACAGCAGTATCCGATGCAGCTGGGCGAAGACCCCGGCTTCCTGCCAGCGCTCCAGGCGCCTCCAGCAGGTTTGACCAGGGCCGAAGCCCAGCTCCAACGGCAGCTGCTGCCACGGGATCCCCGTGTGGAGCACGAATAGGATGCCCTGCAGGCACAGCCGGTCGGGTACCGGCTTGGGCCCGGGCGAGCGCTCGGGCAAGGGCGGCAGTATCGGCTCGACCATCGCCCACAACTCGTCGTCCACGACCCACGGCTTGACGCTCACACTCTCACGAACGGCTCAATCGTCGTACCGGCTACGGCTGACCATCGGTCAGCCGGTCCGCCCGCTCTGCCGGGATCTCGCCCTTCCTGCGCTTGCTGCTCGCGCAGAACGGCAGCGACAGAATCACCTCGGTGCCGCTCCCGTCGCCGTCTCCACCTCCGTCGACGTCGTCCAGGACGATGGTCTCCTTGTAGCCGCGAGGGACGTTCAGGTGGCCCTCGCGGGCCCGGAACTGGGCAGCGGCGGCGAGGTTCCGCCTCTCCTTCTCCGCCCATGTGACCGTCGCCTTGGGCCGCACCTCCGGGGCCAGCGGTTGCAGCCCGAGGACGTGCTCGCACACGGCTGCGCCGCGTCAGTCCGGAAGCGCTGGCCCGGTGGTGGCCCCGGAAATAGCCCGAGAACGCCGGCGGATCGGCATACTGTTGCTCGGCGTCGCTGCCGCAGTGATCGGATCCGCGTTGTGGACCGATGCCATCTCAGCCGTCCGGCAGTGGCCTTCGTCGGTACCGGCTGCGCGACGGGGTACAGCGCGTTCTCCGTATTCTTGTCGCGCCAGCCGACGTCGGTAGGATCGAACTGCGTGACTTGACGCTCAGGGAATGACGGCAGCGCATCGTAAAGGGAACGCGACCGCCCGAGCGTGTCGTTGGTCCACCCGGAGAGGGGAGCGTCGGTGAAGACACGTCAGAGGGACCGCGGGTCCCCGAACCCGCAGGCACCGTGGAGCGAAGTCAGGCCGCGGCTGTGGATGGGCGGAAACTTCTGGGCCCGCCCTGACGGTGAAGGGCAGACCGCCGTTGCCGGTGCTGAATTCGACCTGGTCATCAGCCTGTTCACCCGAACAGGCCACGGACCGAACCCCGGAGTCGACCATGTGATCGGCCAGATCCCCGACAGCCCACTGACGGCCGGGTAACTCCACACGGTCCAACAGCTGGCCGTCACCGCCGCAGAGGCCATACGGAACGACCGCACCGTTCTTTGTGCGCTGCGCCTCCGGCTACAACCGCTCCGGCCTCGTCGTCGCACAGACCCTGATCGAGCTGGGTCAGGACCCCGCCACCGCCATCGCCCTCATCCGACAGAGACGATCCCCCTGGGCCCTGAACAACCAGACCTTCGAGCACGACCTCGCCATCGGACTGGACGCCGCCTGCCTCCTGGCCGGACTCGAAACCCTCCCCTGACCAACAGCACTGTCTTGTTCACGCAACCGAGTATGCATGCCCGGTGCCGTGCAGCCTGCCCCTGCCGGTGCTACGCAGACGGCATTCACGGCCCCGCTTCGTCGAGGGACGGCTTGGCTCTGTAGACGATGTCGAACGGCACGGCGCCGTGGTGCCCGAGCACCAGGGTCGGGTGATCGTCCAGGAGGTGCCATGTCAGGTCTTCTCCATCGACCTGTTCGGCGCCGTGCCGGGACGCGAGGTGTGGGAACGCGAGGTGTTGGAGTGTCGTAGGCCGGGCCCGGGTGCCGGCAGGTGTGTGGTGTTCCAGCCACGTATCGGTGGATTCCTCGGTCGCCGACTGTGGTTGGGGGGCATACCGGCCGGTCTCGGTCGGGCAGGGCGGCGCTCCTTTACGGTGTCTGCCACTCCGCGCTGTGGCCGGTTCCCCACTGCCGCCTGTCACCACGACCGTGACGCCGACGATGATCAGCAGGAGTCCGGGCACGGTCGCGAGGTCGATTTCCTGTGCCAGCTGCCACCAGGCGGCAAGCGCGGCCACGGGGGTCTCCAGCAGGAGGACGACACACATCGTCGTCGCCGAAATCCTGCCGAGGGCGAAGTTCAGCGAGCCCAGCCCCAGAAGTTGAGGGAGGATGAGCAGCCCGAGCAGCGACAGTCGTGTGGACCTGTCGAAGTCCGTGAGCGGGATGTGGGTCAGCAGGCAGACCGCGAGGAGTTCCGACGCGCAGACCAGCGAACTGACCGTCGAATACAGCGGTGTGCTCACATCTGTGCGCGCCTTTTGGCTTAGGGCGGTGTACCCGGCCAGGGCCACGGCCCCCGCGAGGGCGAGCAGATCGCCCAGCAGTGCCGTACCGCCCGAGCGTATGTCCAGACCGCCGGCCGCGGCTGCTCCCACTACGGAGACCGCGAGACCGGCCCATGTCCGGCCAGACGTCCGGACGCCCTGCGCCGCGGCGACGAGGGCCTGCCAGACGGGCTGGGTGGCTACGAATGCCGTGGACATGGCCACCGAGGTCAGCCTGGTGCTCGTCATGAAAGTCGCGAAGTGGAGGGACAGCGACGTGGCCGCGAGGAAGCCGAAGACCATGGGACGCCACTGCTCCCGGCGCAGGACGCCGCGCTCACCGCGGACCACCCGCGCGAGCTCGCCACGGCGTAATACCAGGAGGAACGGCCCGAGTGTGGCGAAGCCCAGGGCATTGCGCCAGAAAGCCATGGCGAGCGGTGCGGCGGAGGCTGAGGCGGTGAGAGGAGCGGTAGCCGAGAAGGAGACAACGGTGACGACCATCGCCGCGACGGACAGTGGATCGATCCTGGCCTTCACGCGGAGATACCGCCGCCCGCGGCGACTCGGGCCGTGGCAGATGGCGGGTGCGCCGGTTCGTCACGCCGAAGTCCCGGCACTCGCCACCGCTCTGCCCACACCCGCGACCTGACATCTGCTGACCGCGGTCGCCATCGGCATGTCTGCGAGAGCTCTCCCGGCTCCAGTTCCCTGACCATGCGACCGAGTCTCCATGCCCCGCCGCCGCCCAGCCTGCCCCTGCCGGGGTCAGCCAACCGATCTCCGACACGGGAACGCTGCGCGATCTTGGTGGCCATCGCCAAGATGGCGCCGTTCCTGCCCTGGCGCGGGCGGGCGGCGATGGTCGGGTCGGCGAGTTCGCTCGTGGAAGGACCGTCAGAACGCCTTGGGTCCGGCCGTGTGGAACGGCTGGTCCTGCAACGGGTCATGGGGAGAGCTCGACTGGCACCTGGACCAGGTGCTGATTGTTCTTCTCCATCCTGGTGAGATGGAATGTGTCGTCTCGGACGGCGCCGCGCGATCAAGCACCGTAGCTATGATCTTCGGCGATACCCCGCCAGCCCGCTCGGGGGTTCTCCTCGGGGGCTGCTCTTGTGTCCCTGGCAAGCCGTGACGGTCCGTCGGTCATGCCGACGGACCGTCACGGGTGGGGGCGTCAGCAGCCGCCGGCGACCTGACTGTAGCCGACGTAGATCACGCCCGAGTAGTTGAAGCTGACGGTCGAGCCGCCGCCGCCCCGGGTGTCGCTGGCCCACTTGGGGGTGCCCGAGTCGGTGTAGAGGACGAAGTTCCCGTCGCGCTGGTAGACGACGTGGGTGGCCCCGGAGTTCATGGTGTTCGACGCCCAGCAGACCTCCCGGGTGCCCTGGTTGTGGTCGGTCTTGTACTCCACCAGGTTGCCGTCCGTCTGCATGTCCAGCTCCCAGAAGACGGCGGGGTCGCTGCTGTTCTGGGCGATCCACTGGCCCGCGGTCAGCTGTTCCCCCTGGCTGAGGGTGTTGCCGTACGCGGCCGCCGAGGCGTTGCCGGCGGTCGCGGTCATCAGCATCGGGATGGCGGCGGCCACTCCGACGATCTTGGCGATACGTGTGGTGCGCATGGGTGTCCCCGTAGATGGAATTGGGTGTATTGGATGGCGTCGGCAGCCGGGTATGGCTACAGACGCCCGTTGGGCCCCGCGGCCGCATCGCGCCGGGTGGAATGCGGCAGGAGCGACCGCTTCCGGGTGGGCGAGGTCAGTGAAGGCCATTGGCGGGCAATGTCGGTCACCGTGCCGGCCGCCGGGCAGCCGGGGCGGGGGTGACGGGTCAGGTGGGCAGGATGTTGGCGCAGTTGGTGCCGGAGGCGTTGTAGGTGGCGCCGACCAGGAGGTTGCCGGTCTGGGGTCCGACGATGCCGTCGACCTGCATCGATGGCACCGCGCCGTAGTCCTTCACGAGCTGCTGGTAGGCGCGGATCGCTCCTTCGGTGTCCGGCCCGAAGGAGCCGTCCTCGTTGAGGTGGTGCCAGCCGGGGTCGTTAATGTCGTTGAGCAGGTGCTGGACGCACCACACGCCGTCGTAGGTGTTGGTTTGGCCCGGGCCGACCCACGGGGTGCTGGGATCGCTGTTGGCGCTGGCCACGCCGCCGAGGGCGCCGGCAGCAAGGACTGCGGTGACCGTCACCGTGCCGAGCCGGATTGCGAGCTTTGTGCCGATCATGGTTCTCCTCGAAAAGGGGAAGGGCTTTGACAATGACGAATGGCAGGAGGGCAGCGCGGATGTGTGTCGCTGCGAGTCGATGGCAGAACAGCTGGCGTGTGTCGCCTGCGCGCGATCTTGCGACGTGACCGTGCGAAGTCATGCCATCGACGTTTCTCAGGTCCCTTGGTACTGGGCATATTGGTGACCGCGCCGGGGGCCTGAGCGTTCTGTCGAAGACGGGGTCAACTGTGTGGCGCGTTCGCCGGGTGCATCTGTCGGTGCATCAGGTGAGGTGGTAGTACCCGATGAGGTTGGCTCCGTCGCTGACCGGCTGGTAGTGGGTGTAGGCGCCGGTGAAGGGCTGGTCGATCATCATGGGAACGCCGTCGACTGTGCCGGTGTAGACACCGACGTGGTCCGGGTCGCTGGGGCCGCCGCTTCCGAAGAAGGCCAGGTCGCCGGGGATCGCGTTGGCCAGGGACACCGTTGTGAAGCGCGGGTTGCTGATCTGGTCACCGGTCGCCTGGCCGATGTCGCCGGCGCCCGCCTGCCAGTAGAGCCAGCGGGTGAAGCCGGAGCAGTCCAGGCCCACCGTGTGGTCGGCCGGGCACGGAAGGATGGTGCCGGTGTAGCCACCGCAGGTGCCGATGGAGGGGCCGGTGTCGCTGTCGTGGCCGCCGCCCCAGACATAGGGGATGTTCTGCGTGAGTGCTGCCCGGGCCTCGCTCACGATGGCGGCGTAGCGGGCCGACCCCAGGTCGGGCGGGGTCTGCGGTGCCGGCTGCCCGTACAGCTTGGCCTTTGTGGTCGGGTCGGCCACGCCGGTGGCCGGGAGTCCGACGGAGGTCTGGTAGGTGGAGACGGCGTTGGCGGTGGCGGGGCCGAAGCTGTGGTCGATGGTCAGTCCGGCGCCGTGCGAGTTGAGCAGGTTCTGTACTTCCTCCACGCAGCCGTCGTTCTCGCCCTGCTGGATGTCGACCGCGCAGCGCGGGGAACCGAGGTTGATCGGCGTTGCCGGGTTCACGTAGTAGAGCGCGCCCCGGGTGGCCGAGCCGACCAGGCCGTCCGCCGTCAGGCCGTTGGCGCTCTGGAAGGATTTGACCGCGGCCAGGGTGCCTGAACCGAAGGCGCCGTCCACCGTGAGTGAGGTGCCGTGCTGGTTGAGCAGGGTCTGCAGCTCCGTGACGCAGCCGTCGTCCTCGCCCTGCTGCACCACGCTCGGGCAGGAGGGGGAGGAGAGGTTGATCCGGTCAGGCACGGTCGCGGCGGAGGCCGGGCCGGCGGCCAGGCCGAGGAAGGCCGCCGCCAGTGCTGGGGCCAGCAGTCGGGTGGTCCGACGCGCGAGGGTTCCCTTGACGGGCATGAAGGTCCTTTCAGAGGACTGTCGTGGGATTGGTACGGCGCCGTGGCGTGGCAGAGCCATGGGGCTACCGGGCACTGCGGTACTGGGGTGTGCTTCCTTGCGGCCGGGGGGCTGCTCTCGATTTTCTGGCCGATCGCTCAAGGGTGACTGCGCTCGGCACACCCGCACCGGGGCCGCCGATCCCAGCGCCGGTTCGCCCGCGCCGAGACGGGCTCGACCAGGTGAACTCATTCGTCGCTCCGTGACACGCCGCACCCATCGCGCAAAGTTCGGATCTCGACAGTCAGAGACCTACGCAGGGTGCGGCGTTCGTCATGTCACGACACGAATCGACCCACACCAGGAAGCGAGGAGCCCTAAATCGCGCCCCTGCCCCCGGCTAATGCGACCTGTCCTCGACTGGATGCCGGTCGGGGACAGGGATCGCTACAAGTTCGGTGACTCTGTGGTCAGCACCCGTTGTGGTATAGCTTTGAGCCGACCCACAGGGAGCCGTTATCGCTGAGGTTGACGTACGAGCCCCCTCCACCCGCGGTGTGCGACGACCACGCCGCGAAACCGCCCGGGGTGTAGACCACGAAGTTGCCGTCCGACTGATACGTCGCATGGTCAGCCCCGGAGTTCATGGTGTTCGATGCCCAGCACACCATCCTGTTTTGGGGGCCGGCGGTCGGGTCGCCGGTCCAGGCGTACTCGACAAGATTGCCGTCTGACTGCATGATCAGCTGGAAGTACGTGCTGGTGCCGGTGGTGCCGATGATCGAGTCCCCAACGTTGAGGGTCTGACCGTGGTACAAGGCATACGTGACGCTGTCCGCCGAAGCCGTTCCGGCCACACCGACGACGGATGCCACCGCTGCGGCGCCCGCGATGAGTGCCTTGGTCGTTTTGCGCATGGACTTCATGATCCCACCCCTGTCTCGTTCAGCTGCCACGCGTGCTGGTGGCTAGCGTGATCAAAATGGCTCTGTCTGCGCGCTGTGAAACGCACATCAGATGTGTGACGTCCCGCACCCTCGATCCGTGCGGCTGCCACGGCGGCCGCCGCGCCGATGGCAATGCGCGTCGTGCGCATGTGGGCCCGTACTGATGAGCCGAGTGTGCTGGACGGCGCTGTGGAACTGGCTTGTCGCAGAAGGCCCCTGAGACGCGGCTCCACCCTGCCGGGCGGCACGCGGCGGTAGCAACCTTGATCCGGTGTCTCCGCGTCCCAATATGCTTGCAAGGCTCTGACCTGCGGATTGAGACGTCTCGCGATGCGAAGCGCACGCCACAACCTGCTGACGTCCACGGGGACCGACGCCAACAGTGCGGGGACTGCGACGCGGCAACCAGACTGGGCCGCCCCATCGACCAGGCCCAGCAACCGAGCTGCCCGTCCCGACGACACAGCATGAGATGCGTCGAGGCAGGTTCGAGTTCGGGTTCGGCTTGGACATGCGTGTCAACTTCCCTTGGGTCAGAGCGGGTGCCCCCGGCGGATGTTCGTCCTTCGGCTTGCGTGAGTCGGCCGCTCGCCTTGTCGGCGTCGGGTTGTGTGCCGATGGCTGCGGCGTCTGGTGATCATTTGAGTGAGACCAGGCGCCTGCTTCCTGACAAGATGAGCTTGCCGGTAGCCGGTAACCGGGCAGCAACGGGCTGGCAACGCGTCATCTCAGCTGGGCCGTGACACTCCTCGCCGAGCGTCTGCTGTCCTGGTGACACAAGCCGGATCAGCCCCACACTCCTACGGAGGGCGTGCAAGAATGCGCTTCAGTCTGCTCGGTCCGCTGGCCGTCCATGACGGTAAGACGGCCCGTACGATCGACAGCCCGAAGGCACGGGCTCTCCTGGGCGTTCTCCTGTTGCACCCGAATCAGCGGGTTTTGACCGACCGTCTGCAGGAAGCCCTGTGGGGTGCGCATCCCCCGACTACGGCCGGCGCCTCACTGAAAAACCACATGGCCCGACTGCGCCGGGCGCTGGCCGAGGACGGCAGCGACGAACCACGCATCCTGGCCGCCCCCGGGGGATATGCCCTGCGCGTTGGCGAGGGGGAACTGGATGCGGAGGACTTCACGGCCGCGCTCCGGGACGCACGCGCCGCCTACCTCCGTCAGGACTGGGAAACTGTCAGTCAGGAGACCGAGAGCGCCTTGGGGATGTGGCGCGGCAACCCGCTGCCGGAGCTGGCGGACCTTGCCGACGCGCAGCCCCGGATCGAGCAGTACACGGAAGCCCGGTGGCAGGGTTTGGAGTGGCGAATAGGCGCGGAGCTGGCCTTGGGACGCCACCACGGGCTGGCCCCGGAACTCACCGCGCTGATCGCCGAACAGCCCTTGCGTGAGACGTTCCACCGGCAACTGATGCTGGTGCTGCACCGCACCGACCAGCAAGCGGAGGCGCTGGCCGTGTTCCGCCGCCTGCGCCGCGCGCTGGTCGACGAGCTGGGGGTCGAGCCCGGAGCAGGCGTCATGGAAGCTCACCAGGAGATCCTGAAACCCCATACCGCCAGGACCGCGTCGGCGAATTCGCCCGGGACGAGCGCGGAGGAGGTACCGCCGACGCCGACCGCGCGCTGGACGCCAGCTCAACTTCCCCTCGCTTCAAGGAATTTCGTCGGCCGTAGCGAACACTTCGCGACACTGACGAAGACACTGACGGCCTCAGCCGCGACAACGAGCGTGGCAGTGGTCAGCGGCATGGCAGGGGTCGGAAAATCGTCCCTCGCGGTCCAGGTAGCCACGTCGCTGTGCGACAGCTTCCCGGGAGGGCAGCTGTTCCTCAACCTGCACGGTGCCACGGCGGGAGTCTCTCCGCTGGCGCCTATCGAGGCGTTGACCGCGCTGCTGACGGCGCTGGGCGTCGAGGCTGGGCTGGTGCCAGTCGACATTGATGCCGCCTCAGCTCTGCTGCGCTCCATGCTTGTCTCGACGCGCACCCTGATCGTGCTCGACGACGCGGCCTCGGCGGCCCAGGTGCGCCCGCTGCTGCCGGCAGACCCCAGCTGCGCCGTGCTGGTGACCAGCCGGTCGCCCTTGACGACCTTGGACACAGATGCCCGGATCACACTGGAGCCGCTGTCGCAGGGCGAGAGCTTTGAACTCGTCGAGCTGGCCTCCGGACGTGAACGCCTGCACGCCGACCTCGCCGGGGCCGAGCGCCTGGTGGAGCTCTGCGGCCGACTGCCGCTCGCCCTGCGCGTCGTCGCGGCCCGGCTGGCCGCGCGCCGCGCCTTGACCGTTCAGTCGCTGGTCCAGTCGCTCGTGGCCGAGGACGGACGGCTGGATCATCTCGACTACGACGATCTCAGCGTGCGCCGTTCCCTGGCCGTGGCCTACGAGGCCCTGTGCCAGTCCCAACAACGCCGGGATGGAGACGCCGCGCTGGCGCTGCGGCGCCTTGGCGCCTTGGATCTGGACAGGTACGACGCCAGGGCGGTAGCCCGTCTGATGAACGTCGACCAGAGCCGCGCGACTGCTGCGCTGGAGCGACTCGTCGACGTCGCGCTGGTCGAGGAACCGCGTCTGGGTAGATACGAGCTGCACGACCTGGTCCGTGATTTCGCCCATGAGGCCGCCGAGCATGGCGATACCGTCGGGGAGCGTGCGGATGCCGTCGATCGAGCACTGCGCTGGTACGCGGCCACGGTCGGGCAGATGGACCTGCTTCTCGACCCTTCGGCCGCCACAGCCGGCAGAAGGGCACGGGGAATCGCGCTGGATGACGGTTCGGCGTTCCCCGCCGCCGAGTGCGCCATGGCCTGGTGCGACTCGGAGCTGGCCAACATCGTCGCTCTGGTTAACCGCTACGTCCAGATTCCAGCCGCCCGGCCCCAGATTCTCCACCTGGTCAGGGTTCTGTTCTCCTATCTGATGCGACGGGGCTGCATCCCTGAACTCCAAGCCCTGAACGAACGCGCCCTTATCGCCGCGCAGCAGGACGGAGACGTGTTTGCCGAGGCCCACGCGCTGGGTGATCTCGCAGCCGCGAACTTCCGGTCCGGAAATCTCCAGGCTGCCCTCTCCTGCCTCGACGACGCACTCGCCATCTGGCGGCAACTGGAGGATCCCGCAGGAGAGGAGGCGATGCTGGGTAACAAGGGCATGATCCTGATCTTCCTCGGGCGCCATGATGACGCTGTTGTCACCTTGAAGCGCACTCTTGTCCTGGCCCGGCGGCGCGGCGCAGCGTTCGAGGAGGCACTGGCCTTGAACAGACTCGGGACTCTGTACGAGCGAGTCGACGCGCGCGTCGCCATCGACTACCAACTCCGCAGCCTGGAGGTGGCCAGCGTCCACGGCCTTCGAGGCGTACAGTGCTCGGCCCATGAAGGCATCGGCTGCGCATATCTCGTGCTGGGAGAACCCGAGGAAGCCCTTCCGTCCTTCGAGACGGCGCTGGGGCTCCTCGATGACGACACGGACTGGAACATCATCCAGACGGCCCGCCTCGGGTTCATCCGCGCGCTCCGGGATCTCGCACGGCATGACCAAGCTGCCGATGAGTGCCTGTACCTGCTCGATCTCGCGCAAGCCCGCGACGACACCTACGTCCAGGGCCTCGTCCGACACCAGTACGGTTGCGTCATGCGCGCCCTGGGCAACCCGAGGGAGGCACGCCAGCAATGGCAACTCGCGCGGCAGTGCCTGGACGGCACCGACGCCGCCGACGTTCTCAGCGACCTCGTAGTCCTTCTGAACGGGACCGAAACGGGTGGCGAAGTCCGCTTCCGGGGCGATGTCACCGTAGCCTGCGGGGCCCAGGGTGACGATGGTGAAGTACAGGGCGCCGACGCGCCTCAGGCTTCCCGCGAAGCCCGCCGAGTCCAGATGGGACAGCGTCAGGGAAGTGATGGCGAACAGGATCACCAACAGCGGCAGGGAGACAGCCAGGGCTCCGGCGGCACGTAGCCGGGGCGGGTCGGTGGCCAGGACCCGCCGCCCATGCCCCCGTCGCTCGACCACTGCCGCTGTCCGTCCATGGTTCAGGCCCGGGACCGGCTCTCCCATCAGGCCGAGCTGACCCGTAAGAAGCTGGCACGCGAGGCGGAGGAACCCCAGGCGCAGCAGTCGGTGGTGTGAGCCGTCGCGGCAATCTCGCCGCCCTCGAGGTCTCGCCCGCGGTCAACAGCGTCCGCAACAACGGCCCGCAGCTCCCTGGCCCACCCGGGCCCGCCATTACCGCCTCCTGAGCGGCGGCCTGCACCCGGGCGCAGGGCACCGCGTTGGTATCCGGGGCCTGCGTGGGCCCCTGCTGAAGATGGGGTGCGGTTCGGGGGTCCACGCAGGCGGGCGAGACTTCGGGGTCTCCGCGGTTGGTACGGGGGCTCGCCGGCCCCGTCCGTGCCACCCATCCTCACCCGGCCGCTGGTGCCCGGGTGGTGGCGACATGCGGCAATCGGGTGAGGGCCCCGGGGGAGTAACCACACTCCCGGGGGCTACTGTTGAAACCGCAACCATATGGGGAATTCGAGAGCATCCACAGTCGCGTACGCGTGTTCGGCACAACCCCGGCCAATCCGAGTTCCTGGCCCGGGCGCCGCTGCGCACTGTGCCGGCGCTGCGCTGCGCCGGGCCCGGCGTGCGGTCCGGGTGCACGCGGTGGGGCCGCTGTGAGCCGCCGTGGACACGGTCGTGGTGCGGGGCGAGGCCGGAAGCGTTCCAGAGTGGCGGCGGGCCGGCCACAGGGGACAACCGTTCCTTCCGGGGCGGTTCCGGCCTGGCCGCCGGTGTGGTCACGGCGCTGACCGTCCGGGAGGGACACGTCGGCGTCCGGGCAGAGGGCCGGGGATGCTGTTGCGGTCGTGCTGGCCGGGGCGGCGCCGTGATTCGTGTCCGCGCTCCGCCCCGGCCGCCTCGCCGTCCCGGACCTTCCGTCGCAGTCACCAGAGCCGGCCAAGGGCCCTTCCGACCCGGCTTCCGGGCACCTTTCCGCACCCCTACGACCTTTGGTTGTGTGGTCTCGGGCGCACAGGCAGGGATTCGCTCCGGGCCGCGAGCCGCCTCTTTCGCTCCAGGTCCGCGCGGGCCTCCGGGCTGCCTCACGCTGTTCGGCTGCGCCCGGCCAGGTGGCCGGCCGCGAGGAGGGGCGCGGAGGAGAGCAGCCACGGGCGGGCTGAGGCAACCGCAGCGACAATCGTGGTGCGTGACGGATGTCGGTGGCGTGGGAGAAGATCGCGGGATTGAGACGCGAGGGCCAGGACGGGGGAGTGGCAGACGAGAGCGAGCCGGACACCGCCACCGCGCCCGCGGCTGCCCGGCCGACGGCCAAGCGGCCCGCGCGCCAACGCGGCCGGGTCCACTTCCAGGGTCCGGGCGGAGGTCCTGACCGCACTCGGGGTGCTGAAGGTGGTGACGGCCGATCAGCTGTGGCGGCTGCTGCGCCCGGAGGCGCGGGAGAACAAGTTCGCGCGCGCGGCGCTCAACGATCTGGAGCAGGCGAGGCTGGTGCACTCCGAGGGCCGTGCCAGTGCCGGGCACATGACGTGGGGGGCTGACCGCTGCGGGCCGGGATGCCGCGCAGCAGGCCGGAGGCTGGGCCGGGATGGGCACGGTCCTGTCGTGGACCTCCGAGGTGGTCCACGAGGCACCGAACAAGCGGCGCGCGCAGGCCGACGCCGTCCTGCGTGTCCCCCGAACACCGCTGCCGGGTCAGGGGGCGGCAGGGGGCTGGAAGGCGTTGGCGTTGCGCGCGCACCAGTGGGCGAACGTGCGTGGCCTGCGCCTGAGCAGCCGCTGCACGGTGTCGGTCCGGAAGCCGGCGGTGTCGGCGCGCATGAGCGTGAATGCCTCGGTGATGGCGTCGGCAAGCGCCGGGGGTGCTCCGTTGGGGAAGCGGGACTGGAGAGCCTGGGCTGGTGTGACTGCCTCGCGGACCTCGATGTCGCGGCCGATCGCGGCGGCGATGATCTGGACCTGCTCGGTGACGGTCAGCGATTGTGCGCCGGTCAGGATGTATTCCTTGCCCTGGTGGCCGTCCTGGGTGAGGGCCAGGGCGGCCACCGCGGCGATGTCGGCGGGGTCGATCGGTGCGTGGCGCCCCGGGCCGACCGGGTCAAGGACGTACCCGTCCTCGCGGATGGTGGGCGCCCATTCGAGGGCGTTGGTGGTGAAGCCGCCGGGTCGCAGGATCGTGGCGGGGATGCCGCAGGCGCGGACGATCTTTTCGCGCTCGTGGTGCTAGCGGCCCATCGCGGGCATCGGGTCGCCGATGACGTTGATGGAGGACAGGTGCACGATGTGGCTCACCCCGGCGGCCCGGGCGGCGGAGACGGCATGGGCGGTGTGAGTGGTGCCGATGCCCGGCGTGAGGAGGAACAGCTTGTCGACGCCGGTGAAGGCGGGCGTCAGCGTCGCAGGGGCGTCCAGGTCGCCGACAGCGCGTTCGGCGCGTTCGGGCAGTGCGGCGGCGCGGGCGCGGTCACGCACAAGGATGCGTACCCTGGCACCCTTCGCGTCGAGCTCGCGGACGAGCTCTCGGCCGATGTTTCCGGTGGCTCCGGTGACCAGTATCATTCGGACTCCGTATAGACGCTAGCCGACTAACGATTGACGTGAAGACGCTAGCCGGTAACTGATTAGCCGTCAATCGACCTGCTGGTGCCCCGATCGACACCCACCGGAGACCGCGATGCCCGAGTTCCTGGACCTGCACAGCAGAACAACGAAGGCGCTCCGGGCCCTGGCCGACGGGGTCATGCGGCACCACGGCCTGCACCTGGGCCAGAACCACCTGCTCGCCGTGCTGTGGGAACAGGACGGCCGCACACCCGGAGAGGTCGCCAGCGCGCTGAGCGTCACGACTCCCACCGTCGTCAAAATGGCCACCAGGATGACCACCACCGGCCTGCTCACCCGGCGCCGCGACGACCGGGACAACCGCCTCGTCCGCCTCTGGCTCACCGACGCGGGGCGCGCACTGCAGGAACCGATCGAAAAGGAACGACGTTCGATGGAGGAAAAGGTCACCGCAGACCTCACCGAGGCCGAACGCGAACACCTCCTGAGCGCACTGGCGAAGATCCACCGATCGGCCAGCGGTCTACTGGGCGAGCCCGGCGGCCACGCCGACCCGGCCGACACCTGAGACGCCGTCTTCGTATCGGTCATGGTGAGCGCGGGTTCGATTGCGTCGACTCGGTGGACTGAACTTCCGGTGGTCGAGGCATGCAAGTAGGGCC